>JBARHO010000080.1:0-3885 GCA_049799275.1 Thermoplasmata archaeon | reverse complement strand
GAACGGGGCGGCGGCGACGGTGGACGTGAAGTTCACGCAGGCCCAGTACAAGGTCACGTTCGAGGAGACGGGGCTGGCGAGCGGGACGAAATGGACGGTGGATGTGGGGACCGGTCCCAAGACCGTTTCGGGCACAGGGACGAGCCTATCCCTGACGCTCGCGAACGGGACCTACACCTGGACGGCGAGCGCGAGCGGGTACGACAGTCCCACCGGCACGGTGATGGTGAACGGGGCCACGGCCACGGTCATGGTGACGTTCGCGTCGCTGGCCCCTCGACCGGTCTAGAGCGGACCATCACCGTGGCGGCCTCCCTTCGCCGAGGGCCAGGGGTCGGCCCTCGTCCCAGGTGAAGCGGGCCTGGGTGCGTCCGATCGGGACAGGGACCTGCCGATCGGCTGTCCGCCTCCGGTCGACAGCGACGCGCGAGCCCGCCTACTTGCGGCCGTTCCGAGCCGCGACCCAGCTACGAGCGAACCTCAGGTTCTCCTTGAGGCTCAGAGACCCCTCCCAACGACGGACGGCCGCTGGGAGTACCGCGCCGACCGTAGCTCCCGCCGCCTCCAGAACTCCCGTCAGATAGCCCCGGATCTCCTCGATCCCTTCCGCCGCCGTCACCACCGGGCCATGCCCGGGAACGATCCGATGCACCCCCAAGTGCTCGATCTGGTCCAGAACGGCCAGCCAGTGATCCGGGTCCCCGGATCCCATGCTCGGTTGCAGGCCTACGACCACGAGGTCCCCCGCGAACAACAACTTCTCTTTGGGCAGGAACAGAACGGCGTCCGCCTCGGTGTGCCCGCTCCCAAAACTGATCAGCTCGGCTCCGCGAGCCCCCGGAAGAGCGAGGCGGGTCTCGAACGTATGGTCCGGAGGAGTGAGGCGGAGCCGACCGACCTCCGACAGGAGCGCCCGGTTGATCTGGATGATGAACTGTAGGTCCGCCCGAGCGCTCTCGGAGGGCATGGCGTCGCGCTGCCCCTCGAGCTCCGCGATGTCCTTCTCGAGCGCCTCCCGCGTGAGCTCGGCCATCAGTTGATCCCGCTTCTCGAGCAGGATCTCGCGGGTCCGTCGGGTCCCCCAGATCGGGACGGTGGAGAACTCCTGGTTCCCGAGGGAGTGGTCGAGATGCCAATGACTGTTCACCGCGATCGAGGGGGGGCGCCCGAGCGCTCTCTCGGACCCGGTCCGCAGATCCTTGGCCGTCGTCGGTGTCAGGCCCGTGTCGAAGACGAGCGCCGCCCCTCCGAGGTCGACGAGGCCCGAGTTACAGATGCCGTGCCCGTCGGGGCGAGCGATCGCCGCATGGATCCGGTCGTCGACCTCTTCGAACGAGTAGTGTCGGGAGCCCGACGATATCATGTGGCGACCTCGCGAGCGATCGGGTGGACCCGATTAGAGCTTGGCGGAGGCCGGGCCTCGGGCGACCCCCTCGCACAGCGCGCCGGGATGGACCGGCTCTCCGCGATGCGGGTCCGGTGGCCCTAGGGAATTTCCGGGGACCCCATCCGCATCGGATACATTGGCAAAGTTCGGTGCGTCCGGCGAGGATGGGGTACTCCCTCCGAATGGCCCTTACACCGGGCCAACGGGGGCCACCGACCTTCCGATCTCGCCTCGCTTCCCGTCAGGGGAATATGTATAGGTAGGGACTCGATGGGGGTGCCCGATGACGTCACCGGTATCTCGGTTGGTCGCCGTCCTGGCCGTAGCTGTGACGCTCCTTGTCCTGATCTCGAGTTTCGCAGTAGCGGGGTCCGGCGTCGGGGGGGCCGAGAACGCTCCCCGGTCCGCCGCGATGTCCAGCGCCATGACCCAGGCCATGGGAAAGGCCGTCCCTCCCCCGCAGGATCCGACGGTCGAGACGGTCCCGACCGGGTCCCAACCGACCGTCGTCGCGGTCGATGCCGCGAACGGCGACATCTACTCGACGAACTATGGTTCCAGCAACGTGAGCGTGATCGATGGGACGACGAACCAGGTGGTCGCAACGGTCCCCGTCGAGTCCCTCCCGGACGCCCTTGCAGTCGATGGGACGAACCACGACGTCTACGTCGGGTACCCCATCCACAGCAACGTGACCGTGATCGACGGGACGACGAACACGGTGGTCGCCTCGATCCCCGTTGGGAATAGCCCGGAGTCCTTGGCCGTCGACACGGCGAACCACGATGTCTACGTGACGAACGCTGCCTCCGGTAACGTAAGCGTGATCAATGGCGCGACCAACAAGGTGGTCGCTACGGTCGCCGTTGGGACCGACCCGCACGCGGTGGCGGTCAATGCGGCGAACGGTAACATCTACGTTGCGAACGGTTACGACCTGAACGTGAGCGTGATCGATGGGACGACGAACACGGTGGTCGCGACGGTCCCCGTCGGGTACGATCCTTTCCGCGTGGCAGTCGATGGGTGGAACGGCAACGTCTACGTACCGAACCTGTCATCCGGCAACGTGAGCGTGTTCAGCGGGACGACGAACCAGGTGGTCGCGGCGGTCCCCGTCGGGACGGATCCCGATGCCGTGGTAGTCGATTCAACGAACCACGACATCTACGTGGCGAACTCGGGGACTTCGAACGTCAGCGCGATCAGTGGGACCACGAACCAGGTCGTGGCGACGATCGCCGTCGGGATCCTACCGGACGACGTCCGGTTCGATGTGTCGGACCACGACATCTACGTGGCCAATGAGGAGTCCAGCAACGTGACCATCATCGATGGGGCGACGAACGCAGTGGTCGGGTCCGCCTTGGTCGGCTCCCTTCCCGCGAACATGGCCGTCGATGCGGCGAACCACGACATCTACGTGGCGAACCAGGGCTCCAGTTTCGTGAGCGTGATCATCACGACGACCTATTCGCTCCGCTTCACGGAGACGGGACTACCTAGCGGACATGAATGGAACGTCACGGTCGCTTCGATCGGAAAGAACTCGACCACGACGAACAAGGTCGGTTTCATGGTCCCGAACGGGACCTACTCTTACCAGATCTCGGTCGCCTATCCGCAGGACGGCTACAAGACGAACTTCAGCGGCACGGTGACCGTGAACGGTGCGGCGAAGACGGTGAAGGTCGTGTTCACGCAGGCGCAGTACCAGGTGACGTTCGAGGAGACCGGGCTTTCGCACGGGACCCACTGGACGGTCGTGGCGGGAACGGGTCACAAGACCGTGTCGGGGTCGGGGACGAGCCTCAAGATGGACCTTCCCAACGGGACGTTCAGCTGGACGGCGAGCGCGAGCGGGTACGACAGCCCTACGGGCACGGTCACGGTGAACGGGGCTGGGACGACGGTCATGGTGACCTTCACGTCGGTGGTCACTCGGCCGGCCTAGTGCGCGGCGCCCGAGAGCGCAGCTCTTCGGAAGGAGGGTCCCGACCGGTCCGAGCCGTATCAGGCGAGGTGCATCTTCATCAACAGCTCTTGGAATCTTGGATCGGCCCGGACGTTCGCCCGGCGCGGATCCGTCCGGAACAGGATCATCGGGAGATTGTGGCTCTGGAATGCCTTATCCAGCCAGCGAAAACACTCGTCCAGATCCCCGAGCTCCGCGTAGATCCCGGCGACGTTCGGCGGGATCTGGCCGAATCCCGGCAACGTGCCCTCGTGCTCGAGGAGGGCCCTCGCCTGGTCCTTCTCTCCCGAGAGGGCATAATAGAGGGCCCGTAGGACGGGCTTCCAGCGCGGTTCCTCGACCAGCTCTTCGACCTGCCGGATCTCCTCCAGGCATCGGGGGAGGTCGGACCGGGCGAGATGGTAGGTCGCGAGGGCAAAGTGGTACAGCCACCAAGAGGGTGAGAGCTCACCCATCTTCCGGATCTTGCCGAGCGCTTCGTCGAACTGGCCGTGCCATATCAGCTGCTCCGCGAAAAGCCACA
>JBARHO010000079.1:0-1903 GCA_049799275.1 Thermoplasmata archaeon | reverse complement strand
GGGTCACGTCCTGGGTCTCCAGGAAACTGTGTGCGTAGACCACGACCCGTTTTCGCGTGAAGAGGGAGACCAGGACCGGGAACAGGACCCCCATCGCGTTGGCGGCCGGGGTCTCCCCGAACGTGGTGAAGATCATGTTGAAGAGGAACGCGTCGACCAGGTGCCGATCCCGGTAGATCCGGGCGAGCGCCTTGACGATGGAGAGCGGGGAGTTCCGCTTCCAGATCGGGACCAATGCGATCCGGTCCTCGATCATCAGGGACGAGAGCTTGGCCCCTTCGGGGGCGTACACGCGCAGGTGCTCGATCCCCCGCATCCGTGGGAGCAGGTAGGCGAGCCCGGTCGTGAAGGAGCCGGACTTGTCGACCTTCGGATAGAACTCGCCTACCAGTCCGATCCGCATGGTCGCCGACGGAGGTCCAGAGAAGGCACGGCGGAAGAGAGTTTGCCTGCACGCTCCGCCGGTCGCCGAAAGGCGCCGGGGACTTTCACTCGTAGCCCCAGGAGCGCAGGCGGTCATCGAGCTCGGGGGTCAGTTCGAGGCGGGCCTTGCCGATGAGCTGCGCCCCGGCCTGCCGGGCACGATCCACCAGGGTGCCGAGCTCCGGACCCCGTTGGGTGGCCAGATCATGCTCCTCCAACGGGTCCTCCCGGACGTTGAAGATCTGGTAGCTCCCCGTCTCCACATCGTAGATCACCTTGTCATCGCCCTCATAGGCCGCCACGAACGGTTTGTCCCAGAACTCGGCCCGCTCTCGCGTGGAGAGCGCGATGAGGGTCCGCTTCGACGTCGTTCCATCGCTCATCGAGAGGACCGGGATGGGGCGCGGCCGGTCCAAGAGGTCGAGGAGCGGGATGGCGTCCGCGAGGTAGGGGACCGGCGCCCCCGCGATCCCCAGGAGCGTGGGGAACAGGTCGATCAGGCTGGCCCATCCTTGGGCGGTCTGGCCGCGATGCTCCCCGGACGGGAACCGGATCCAGAGGGGGACCCGCAGGATCGACTCCCATACCCGGACCCCGTGGAACAGAAAATCGTTCTCCCCGAACGACTGGCCGTGGTCGCTCGTGAACACCAGCACAGTGTTCTCCCACCGGCCCGCCTCCTTGAACAGGTCGACCACCGCCTTGATCCGTGCGTCGACCGCCCGGATCAGGGCGTGGGACATCTCCCGAAGGAGATCGTACTCCTCCGGCCGGGGCTTCCATTGACCGGCGAAGAAGCTCGTCCGGTCCTGCCGGAGCCGCATGCGCTCGAAGAAGGGGGGCTTCATCCCGATCTGGTCCCACTCGACGATGTACGGCTCGTGGGCCTCGTAGAAATTGAGGAACGTGAAGAGGGGCTGCTCCGGTCGCTGCGCCTTCAGCCACCGTTGCAGCGTGCTCTCGACCCAGGGCCCCACGTAGGGGGAGAACGGATGCCCCGGGTTCCGCAGATGGTTCACGAACCGGTTCAGGCCCATCAAGAAGGCGTTCGACCGGTCGGCGATCCGGCCGACGGCCTCGAGGCGCTTCCAGAGGGGGCCGGTCGGGAGGTCCTCGGTCGGTCCGCAGTTGAAACCGGCGGGGGGGAGGGTGCGGTTGGGCACGTGGACCCATTTCTCCCACCAGTCCCCCCACGCCGCGGAGGTGAACCCGTTGGTGAGGCCGAAATCCGGGCAGAGGAAACCGTTCGCGGATGCCGTGAAGGAGGCGTAGCCCGCCTGGCCCAGGACCCCGGCCAGGGTCGGGAACGACGGGTCCAGCTTGAGGCTCCGCCGGAGGTGCGCCCCGGTCTCCCAGGGATACCGACCCGTGAAGAAGGCGGCGTGAGAAGGTACGGTCCATGTGGCGGGGGCCACGGTCCGAGGGAAGCTCAGGACCTCGGGCCAGAGGCTCTCGAGGAAGGGAAGCCCGCTGATCGGGT
>JBARHO010000078.1:0-12882 GCA_049799275.1 Thermoplasmata archaeon | reverse complement strand
CTCCCGATAGACGTAGCTCACATTCTCGTCGATGTGCTTGGAACCGGCCTGGCGCGCGGCGAGGAGGGAGGAAGGAAGGTCGAGGTGCGCCACCTCTTCGGGTTGCCGGAGCCGCGCCTTCTCATAGACGCCCGTCGAAGCGCTGCCGGTGTGGGAGAGCCGGACATCTCCCGGAAGGGATCGCTGCTCGTCCTCGAGGACCAGACGCGCGAACTGCTCGATGAGCCCGTAGGTCACCGAGAGCTGCCCTTGCCGCTCCGTGACGAACCCCCGCTCCTTGAGCTCCCGGTCCACGCGCCGGTCCTCGGCGTCCTTCACCAATCGGTCCCGCTCCCGTTCGGCCTTCCGACGCGCCTCCTCTCGCTCCTGTTCGAGGGCCCGCCGTTGGGCCTCCGCCTGACGTCGCTTCTCTTCGGCCTCGCGGGAGAGCTCCCGCTCTTCGCCCCGCAGCGTCCTGGTGAGATTCTCGTGGAGCTCCTCTTGCTGCTGCGACGACATCTGGGCAAGCACGTTCCCGATCTCGCTGGCCCCGAGGGCCCGCGGCATCCCCGAGGCCACCGCGAACGTCATCGGTCGGCCCTCGCGTTTGGCGGGGGCGCGGGACCGGCGGCGGAACAGCCGGCGGAAGAACTCGGCGATCCGGCGGAAGAAGGCGGCGATGCGGGCCCCCCAACCCGGCTTTTGGGGCGGTTGCAACCATGAGGAACCGGGGAGGACAAAGGCCTTCTCGACCTCGGGCCAGAGATCGGGGTCGGTGAGGGATCGTAGGTCCGCGGACCGCTGCGAGGTGAGCCAGGCCTCGAGCCGGGCCCTCTCGGCGGCGATGCGGTCCATCTCCTCGCGGTTGACCAGCTCGAGGTCGCGTACCTTCTGGTCGTACGTCTCGAGGACCCGTCCCACGCGGCGGGACGCCTGTCGCTTGAGGCGCTCGCGCAGCTTTCGGAGGCGCTCCTGGAAAAGAGGGTCCTTCGCTTCGGCCTCCTGGGCCAGCGCCCGGGCCCCCTCGATCCCGCGCTCCGCCAACGCGCGGATGAGGCGGGCGCGATCGAGCGCGTCGATAAGGTCGGAGGAGGACGTGTCGTCCAGGACGTCCCGACAGTCGGGGATCTGGATCGCGTCAGGCGTCGAGGGCGTCGTCGTCCAAGTCCTCCGGGCCGCACGTGAAGAGCGAGTACCGCTCTAACAGGTCGAACGTGGCGAGCGCGGTGTCGACGGGATCGAGCGTCGAGCCCCCGTGGTCCCGGTCCTGGACATAGAGGACGAACGGTTGGAATTTCGGGAAGATCGGGGCCCCCTGGCCCACCTGGCTCCGGAGCTCAGCGTCGGTGCGGAGCCGGCGGCCCTCCGAGACCAGGCCCTCGGCGTCGGCCTTCGACTCCTTGAGGACGTTCCGGTAGAACCGGCACCAGTACACCTGCGCGCTCTTCTTGAGCGAGGGTTCCAGGTGCTGGTCCAGGAACTCGATGACCCGGCGCTCGTTCTGGTCGAACGAGTCCCCGCTGCGGGCGCGGATCCGTCCGCGCATCGCGTGCAGGATGCCCCCCTTGAGATCCTCGACGGTGGCGATCGGATGCCCGTCGATCGTGGCGATCGCCTGCGTGCGGAACACGATATCGATGAGCGTCCGATTGGAACCGACCTCGCCGATGTCCGGGTTGTCCCCACCCATCCGGAGCCTCCAGTTCTCGATGACCCGGATGCCGGCGTCCCAGAGGATCTCGGGGACGATCGTCGTCCCCGTCGGCGGTCGGGCGAGCTCGACGATCCGTCGGTTCCCCGCGTGGTGCGGGTTGAAGCCGATGTGGAGGCTGGTCAGCCGGTCCGACAGGGGATCGTTGATGTTGTCGAGGTCCGAGAGGTTCGACGTGCACACGGCGACGAACATCCCCGGGAAGGTCTCCCGGGACTTCGACGGGGTCACGGTGCCCTCCTGGAGGGACTGGAGCAGCACGTTCTGGGTCCCGAGCGGGAGCTTGCCGATCTCATCGACCAGAAGGAGCCCGCGGTTCGCCTGGAGGAGCTTGCCCGGCTCGAGCACGAGGGGGCTCATCGGGTCGCCGATCTCCTCGAGCTTACGCAGGTTGATGTTGCCGGTCAGGTGGTCCGGAAAGACCTCACTGCTCCCCTGGAGCCGGGCGAACCCGAACCCTTCCCGTAGCCGGATGTACTCGGCGGGCACTCCCGCCGGATCGACGAGGGCGGGGTCGAAGTGCGAGACGTCCCCGTCCGCGGCGAAGCGCCTCTGGCAGATCGGGCAGGGAGGGAAGCGACGCGCAAGTTCGGGGTCGCAGACACTGAGAGGGTGATCCAGGACGGGGCAGCCGTTCACGACCCAGGCGCCCTTCGGGAAGAGCTCCCAGAGGTCCTTCGCCAGGGACGTCTTGCCCGCCCCGGAAGGTCCGAAGAAGAGGACATGGGCCCCCGAAACGAGCGCGGTGACCAGATCGTGGTACGCGTTCGTTGGAAGGACGGTCCGGGGGAAGAGGGCCTGGACCGCGGCATCCTGGGAGAATCCCTTGCCCCGGAGCTGGGCCAGTTGCCGGAGGATCTCCTCGCGGAACCGCTCGGTGGGGCTTTGGATACTGATCCCGTTCGCCCTCAACTGAGCGGCCGTGGCGCGCTGACCGATCGTGGTCGAGGGCCGGGGACCGGCTACCGCCGGATCGGCCACGGGCCCGCGACCCCGGCCCGGCCATATGTAGTTTGCTCGCTCGCGGGGCCCGAACCCGCGCCGGAGCTCGGCCGGTTAGCCGAGCGCCGCCAGCATTAAGTAATGGTCGCCAGTGGACGCGCGCGCGAGCGATGGCGGAGAAGGAAAGCGGTGCGAAGAAGCCCACCTTGGCCCGTACGGTCAAGGACAAGTGGCGTTCGAAGCACTGGTACAAGATCCGGGCCCCCGGCCTGTTCCAGAACGCGGACCTCGGGGAGACGATGGCCTCCGAGCCGGAACAGCTCATCGGCCGCCACCTCGAGATGACCCTTCAGGAGCTTTCCGGCGGTGCCGACATCGGGAAAGCGCACATCAAGCTGCGATTCCAGGTCGAACGCATCTCCGGCGAGAACGTCGCGGAGACCCGGTTCATCGGCCACGACCTGACCTCGGACTACGTGCGCCGCCTGGCCCGCCGGAAGCGCTCCAAGATCGATACCTCCCTTCCCGTGACCACCAAGGACGGCGTGCGGATCATCCTGAAACCGGTGGCCGTCGGCGAGCAGCGGCTCCAGACGCGGCTGCGCGCCGAGCTTCGTCACAAGCTCCGTTCGCTGCTCATCGAGGAGGCCCAGCAACGGACCGGGGCCGAGTTCGTCCGGGAGATGCTGCAAGGGGATCTCGGAAAGCTCTTGGCGCACGGCCTGAAGACGCTCTATCCCCTCAAGAAGATCGAGATCCGGTCCTCCGTGGTCCTCGGAACGATCGCCGACGAGATCCCTTCCGCGGAGAGCGTCCCGACCACCTCGGTGGGACCCGAGCCCGAGCTCGGCCCGACCGAAGGAACGACGGACGACCTCGCGGACGCGACGGAAGCCTCGAGCGGATAGATCCCCGGGGGTCCGACGGCCGATGCAGGCCCCTCACACCTTCCTGTCGGGGTGGCTCAGCCCGGTAGAGCACGGGACTCATAGAAGGACCTGCGAGCGATCGTCGATCCTTTGAGAGATCCTGGGGCCGGGGGTTCAAATCCCCCCCCCGACACTCAATAATCGGACGCCCTTGGAGGTTGAACTCTCCTCTGGTAGTTCGCCGCCGAGTCCCATGAGATGACGAGGGCGGGCGCAGAGGTCATGGTGGCCTCCCGGACATCGCCGTCCTCCGGATGAGCTTGTCGAGCAGCTCTTCTCGGGAGGGCAGCGTTGTGCGCTTCGCGGCACGTCGGGCCAGATGCACGCGCTTCCGTTCGTACAGTGATCCGCTCCCCTCCTCGTACAGCCGACCGGTCTTCCAGATCCCGTAAACGGTGAACGCGAGGCGGTGGGCCACCGCCATCAATGTTTTCGGACGGCCCAACCGTTTCTGGAGCCGTCGGAACTGCACCACGAACCGACCTCGCTTCGTCTTCAACAGCGCCTGGACAGCGATCGAGAACGCCCACTTGAGCCGAGGGCTCCCGTGTCGCAGCTTGGTGTGCACCCCGACCCTTTCCCCGCTGTCCCGGTTCTTCGGCACCAAACCACAGTAGGCGGCGAACTTCTTTCGGTTCGAGAACCGCTTCACGTCCCCGACCTCGGCGAGGATCGTCAGCGCCAGCACATAGTCAATACCCGGCACGCTCTGGAGGATCCGCACCATCTCCTGGTCGACCGCGACTCTTGCCAGCTCGTCGGTGAGGACCTCGACCTGATGTTGGTAGAGCGCTCCCTCCTCGAGCAGCAGCGCCATCCCCTGCTGCTCGATCGGCTTGACGAGCTCGACACGCTTCAGCCACCGGAGCGCCTGCACGCCGAACAGATCATCATACTTCGCCGCCTCGTGGTTGAGGTGGTGGCCTACCAAAAGCGCCCGTAGTTGCTGCTTTGTCCGTCGGAGCTTGTCGACCTGCCCCTCGCGCATCCGCACGAGGTCGCGGAGGCGCTCGATGTCCTCCGAGGGGAGGTAGGACCTCGGGAAGTAGTCGAGGCGGACCAGGTGGGCGAGTATTCGGGCATCGTTGCGGTCGGTCTTGGTCTCCGAGGCGGTGATCGCCTTGAGGGCTCGGGGATGGGCCATCCATACGTCCCAACCCCCATCCCTCAGGTGACGGGCCACCGCCTTCCCTGCGGTAGAGGCCTCGAGACCCACTCGAACCTCGCGGGACCCGAGTCGTTGCCACTCCCGCGTCAAGAGCTCGAGACCGGGGAGGTCGGTGCGAACCGCCCCTTCGCCGACCACTGCCCCAGAGGCATCTACCAGGCACCAGACGCACTTGCCCTGGTGGACGTCGATCCCAACATAGTAGCGCTCGTCCATCGTCTTACTCTCCTGTCCTCACTTTCATCTCTCTCCGCATGCTCTCCCTCGCGTGGCCACGGGTCCCGGCGGGAGGGGCGAGCCGATCGGCTCTCCAAGCTCCTCTACAGGTGTCCGCGCGCTCGAACGCGCGTTCCCAGAAGCTCTCGCCGGTACGCGGCGCCCATTCTTACTGGCAGGCTCCCGATAGGGGCCCAAAGAGTTCAACGGGCGCCGGGGACTCGGGGCCACACCCCGGCCTGAGGGCGAGCCAGTTAACAGCGAACTACCACGAGATCTTATCTGTCTGAAATTCCGGACCAGCGGGCAACCTGGATGGTCTTTGCATGCATTGTTAGCGACCCCTCGCCGGCCGTCCCGCTCGGTAATCGACCTCGATGGCCGCGCCGAATCGTGCCCAAGTGGCCGCCACTCGTGCGCGAAGTTCTTGCTTCGTCGGATGGTCGGGCGTGACCCAGCGCTCGGTGACGAGCAGATGAAGGCGGGTCCGCGCTCGGCCCATCGCGGCAACACGATAATCCAGCGACTGCCGATCGGTTTCGTCGATCTGATCGAGGTGCCAGGAGCGCGGTGGATTGAGACGCACCAGGTCGACGGCGATCGTGGGGTCGCGACCGCGCCCCCGGCGCATACGAACACGGAGAACGCGACGCGGCGAGATCCGGATCACGCGAAAGGTCGGACGCGGACGTGCCCTCGAGAATCGGCCGTCGTCTCTCCGGTAGTCCGTACACCACTCGTACACGTATCGCGAAGGGGCGCGGATCGCTAGCGACAAGCGAACCTGAGTGGTGCCGTACAGCCGGTGGCCCAGTTCGGGCATAGGGAGCGGAAATCGGGAGTTCGGCTTAAGCGTTGACTCGGGGAGTGGCACACGAAACGGCTCCGAGATCCGACGCCAGTCTGTGGACCGGGCGAAGGTAGCCCTCCCCCGGTCGGGAATACCCCTCTCACCCTTACCTCGGGCTAGTACGACGTCGCGGAAGTACTCGCGATCAAAGCCCGACCAAGTCTGACGATGAACTGAGCGTTCTCGACGCTGAGCAACCTCAGACGTCTCCCCGTTACAACCCGCTCGGGAGAGCCCTTCTCTGGGAAATCCCCCGAATCTCTAGAGGGACGGTTTTTCATGTGTTTTCGGTTTAGCCGAACCAGCCCTCTCGGAACCTCTGTCGGGTGATGTTGGGGTCCCGGGCCCGTACGTCGAGCCGTCCCACCATCTCGTCGATGGGATCGGGGACCACTCGGGTCTTCTTCAGCCGCTGAAGCAGGGGGGTCAGGAATCCTCTCGACTCGTCCCGGAACACCCTCGACCATCGCAGGGGCGGATATCGGAACCTCTCCTCGGCCGGCAAGTGCTCCAAGAGCACCGAGTGGCCCCGACGGCTCACCAACATCGCCAGCCACGAGGTCCAGATCAGCGACTCCGCGACGTACCGGTTGCCCGTCGCTACCCGGTCCAAATGGAACGACCCCTTGGCCTCTTTGAATAGGAGCTCCACCGACCAGCGGCATCGGTACAGTTCGGCCACCTCCTCCGCCGTCAGCACCTCGGTCGGAATGTTCGTCACATAGGTGGGGTACTCTCGGTGAACCTCGTCCCAGACGGCCACCAGACGAGCCCGGAGCGTATCGCCGCGGTGCCGACCCCGATACGCCCGACGCTGGAACGACAGCTCCACCTCGGCATCGAGCACTTCGCGGTGGAGGCGAGGACCGACCTCCGACCACCGCTTCCCCTCCAGTTCGATCGCCTGGCCCCGATGCACGAGGTGCGAGCCGAGGAGCAGCGGGTTGGCGTTGGCCTTGAGACGGGAGAGGTAGAACCCCCCATTCTCCTCGATGCGAGCGAACCCCTGGTGCTTGTAGAAGCCGAGGTCGGTGAGAACGACGGATCCCTTCACCCACGTACCGACCTTCAGCGTGTCGATCTCGGAAGTGGTCTCGGGGAACAGTTCGAGGCGCGCGGGTCCGTTGGCTCGAGCGCTGAACAGCGTGGCCACCTTCACGCCGGCGGTCCGCTTCGACCTCGTGTTCTTGGCGAGCCGGGTGGGTGGGTAGACCTTGGCCAGCGCGGCGAACAGTCGGATGACGGTGGAGTCCTGGATGAGGAGGTCGGTGAACCGGGCCAGCTTGGGGGTCAGGCGGTTCCCTGGGGCGACCTGAAGCTGGGCGAGGCCGTAAGCCACGCACCGACGAAGGAACTCGACCAGTTCCGGGGTGAATCGTTCGTAGGATCCTCCGGTGCTGAGGATCGGGTCGGGAGTCCGCTTGTTGTAGGCATCCCGGAGGCCGTCGAGGGTGCGCTGGAGTTGGGGACCGGTCTCGAAGGCGAGCGTGTAGAGGAAGGCGACGGGGTCGAGCTTGCGGTGCCGCCGGACGAAGCCCGACTCCCGGGCGATGCGCTGGACGACTCGGGGCGGGAACAGAGCAAGGAACGCTTTGAGGTAGTCGTCCGCCTGGGCACGGTCGGCAACAGGTTGGGCTCTCGTACTCGAACGGGTCTTCCCCGATGGGTGGGACATCCCATCGAGGTGAACCTCCCCTCATGACCCTGCTCGGCTCCAGTGGAAGCCCTCGTTAACCGAAAACGCATGGACGGTTTTTAGACTTGGTCGGAGGAGACCGGACAGAGGGGGCGCGCCACCCGTCAATTCGGAATGCGAGCGTACTGAACGAACCCATAGCCAGCGAGGAGTATGCCGAGGATCAGCACTAGAGCGCCGGCCCCAGCGAACGCGTCACTCGGATTCGCGGGGGCCGGTTGGGCCTGGCAGGTCGGGTTCGTCGAGCATGTCTGATTGAAGGAAGCGGCGGCTCCCGCCGTGACACTCGCGATCGCGAGGAGCAGAATGCCCATGACCACCAACGGAATCCCAATGTAGACAAAGACGAGACCGGCCGTCCCCCGCCCCACATTGATGGTGGTGGATCGATCGATCCGCCGGGGGCTGTCGACCGATGAAAGGTCGAGCGGGGGCGTGGGAGCCTCTAGGTCGTCCTCAACATGAGTGCCCGGCAAGGGCCGATGGCATTTCTCGAAGAAGTTGAAGGAAGGCGGGTTCGAGGTTCCGCAATAGGGGCAAAATCCGTCGGATCCTTCCACGGATGGACGCTCGGTCACACCACGCATTTTGGCTCTTTAACATTCCGAGAAGGGAGGCCGGTCCGACACGGACCCGGTGGAGGGGCGGACCCGCTCGGGCTGGACACGCCGGAGGCCGAAGCTCATCTCCGTACGCTGACCCTTTCCCGGCGCCGGCCATATTTCAAGCCAGTTCATCCGGCTGGATGTCCCGCCGGCGGACCCCTACTCCGTGATGGTCTCTTCCGGCCGCAGCTGCTGGCGCACCCAATCGTCCACGTCCTCGTCGGCGTCGGCCGGAATGTAGACATACCTCGCGCGGACGCCCGCCTTCCGCGCAGCCGCCTCGGCCGACTGGAAGGCCGCCTGGGCCATCGCGTCGTCGGCGTACGGATCCAGGATCTCCAGCAAACGCGGTGGGCGAGTCCGCGGGGTCTCACTTCGGAAAGCGAAGACGATCGGGCCCTTGCCTGCCCGGTCGAGGGTCCGGCGCACGACGTCGGCGACCTTCGCCGGATCGCTCGGGAGGAAGGCCAGGACAGGGGCTGGTTCGAGTCCTTGGTTCGTTCTCGTGATCACGGTCGGATGGCCGGGCCGGTGAAGGTACGGAAAGACCGTGTACTGACCACGCCTCGCCCGGGTCCGGATGGTGAGGAACGCGACGCCGAGCCCGATCAGCACGAGGGCGCTGCCGTAGACGGTCGCCAATGGTTTCGCGAAGAGGTTGGTCGCCCACGCCGCTACCACCGCCACGGAGGTAGCGACACCGAGCACGAAGACCGGCAGGCTGGTCCGGGGGCTCGACCTGGGGGATCGGGGAGCCCGTCTCTCGCGCCATCGGATGACATCGAGACTGACGCACGTGACACTGAACGCGCCCAGCAAGCCGAACGCGTAGAGATCGCCGAGGGAGGAAGTGCTCGCCCCCGTGAGGAGCACTACGAGCACGGGGACCAGGGTCGCCACCCCGATCGAAACGTGGGGCGTTCCACGCCACCGGTTCACCCGTTGCAAGAACGTCGGCAGGAACCTCATCCGGCTGAGGGCGAGGAACACATGGTAGGATCCGATCAGCGCCGTGTTGCAGGCGAAGATGAGGAGGAGCGCCCCGCTGGCCGCGACCGCGTCCTGCAGCCATGGACCCGCTGCCGCGCCACCGAGCAGGGAGATCGCTTGGTTCGTGTCGGCCCCGGGCGCGAGCAGCGTCGTGGACCACAGCGTGAGCAGCGGGCTGGTCACGAGCAATGACAGGACCACGAAGAACATCGTGCGCGGGGCCACCCGCGATCTCGGCGACCTCATCGCCGGTGCCAGCTGAG
This sequence comes from Thermoplasmata archaeon, assembly GCA_049799275.1. Taxonomy (GTDB): domain Archaea; phylum Thermoplasmatota; class Thermoplasmata; order Lutacidiplasmatales; family UBA184; genus Lutacidiplasma. Next base: position 3,533 of record JBARHO010000078.1, on the reverse strand, counting down.
CGATGCTCTCGAGCCCGGAGAACGCAAGGAAGGCCCCGGCGAACCCGACGATGGCGTCGGTGGGGGTCAGATGTGGCCCGCTGAACATCTCTCCAAAATCGGCCCAGATCCGTGCCGGCCCGAACGCCACGATCACGGCGATCACGACCGCCGCCTGGGTGACGGCGGCGGCCATGGCGAAGAAGGCCGTGACCTCGGCGCTGGTCGCCACGCCGATGACGTTCAGCATGCCGAGCAGGAGGAGGGCAGCGATCGCGGCGACGATGACGAACAGCTTGAGCGGACCGATGAGGACGCTCAGGTAGATCACGCCGCTCGTCGCGCTGATTCCCGCCGTCAGGAAGTAGTCCGCGAGGATGAGAAGCCCTCCGACCAGCCCGACGATGGGATGGAAGGCCTTGGAGGCGACTGAAACGACGCCGCCACCCTCCGGGAACCGGATCGCGACCTCCGCGTACTTGACGGCGAGGAGAACGAACACGATGAAGACGAGGTCGACGAACAGCGCCGAGTGCGTACCGAACCGCTGGAAGAGGATCCCGGGCGTGTAGTAGACCGATGTGCCGATGTCGGCGAACACGAGGGCCCAGCAGAGGAGGACGCCGAGCGTTCCGGCTTCAGAGGCGTAGGCGGAGAGCGTCCTGTCCGGTGTCGACCGTCGTTTACGGGTGGACGCTTCGGTCATTCCGCTTCACTCGCGGCCAGTTCGAGTAGAAACCCCGTCCCGAATAACGTGTCCAAGACCCAGTCGATATCGTCGGTCTGTTCGCTCCGTAACCGAACAAGTTAAGCCTGGCGAAGCAGACTGCTGCTCGAGTGGAGCTCCCCTCTATCGCGAGGACGGCATCCTGATCACATCCGATACTGCGCCGGCTCTTGGCTTCTGCCTCGAGAGGTACGAGTATCCCTATCCGGTTCAATTCTTCTCGCTCGATACCGACCTGCAGGCGCTAACGATTGCGTACATCATCGTTCGGCCGAACAAAGCGCCCAAGGGGTGAACTGCCGTCCTCCTTCATGGGAAGGCGTTCGGCTGTAACTACTTCCACAGCGTCGCCGAGGCACTGACCGGGTCCGGGCGCCGGGGGGGTCGCCCCCGACCAAATCGGTTGGGGGAATTCCTCCAAGCCCGATATTCACTACAGCTTCCGGGCGCTGGCCACCCACTCCGCCGCTCTACCGGAGCATCTCGGCGTGGGGAGGGTCTACCACCGATCCCGCACGTCCGAAGGGCGCTCGAGGAGCTCTCGGACCGCGGAGTCGAACGCGTCGGGCCTCGAGAGGTTCAAAAGGTGGTCCGCCCCGGGGATGAGATCCACCCTTGCCCCCGTGATACCTCGCCCCAGGAAGTTCGCGACGTGGGGCATCGCCGGATTGTCCCGGTCGCCGACCAGGATCCGTGTCGGAACGCGGATCTCCTTCAGCCGACCGGCGGCTGGCTCACCTTCGCTCGTGTCGTACCGACCGGAACGCTCCCCGAAGATCTCCTCTGGGTTGTCCCGTACCATCGCCCGGAACTGGTCGAGCATGCTGCCCGTCAGCGCGGAGGCCCACAGTTGCCGAAGGTGCTCCGTGGCCTCCTCGAGGTGTCCAGCGGCCCAGGCGTCCGTGGCCGCCTTGGAGAGCCTCTCGTCGCGCTCGAACGTAGCTTTCCCGCCCGGAACATGGTCGTAGTCCATCCCCGAATAGCCGGGGGCGATGAGCAACAGTGCTCCCACCCTTTCGGGGTGAGCGAGGGTCAGGTCGAGGGCGATCCTCCCTCCCATACTGGGGCCGACGATCAACGGACGCTCGAGCCGAAGGTGGTCGAGCAGTGCCAGCAGGTCGCGCACCGAAGAGAATTCGGCGGTTGCGGGGGTCGAACCACCGTACCCCCGCAGGTCGTACCGTACGACCTGGTGGTCACGACCCAAGAGCGGGAACTCGCGGTCCCACATGCGTCGGTCCGCGATGCCCTCGTGCAGAAGCACCACGGGGCGTCCCTTCCCAGCAGCCTCGTAGGCGATCTTCCCACCTGGGACGTCCAGGCTGTTCGGGGCATTTGGATGGTTCATCGAGGGGGAACCTCCTCCCCCCACTATAAGCGACAAGGGAGGTACTGAAACGGTCCGAGCCCGTAATGCTCTTCGAGATTGCTCGGCCGGTCGCGGTCTGGAGGACGCGGTTCCAACTAAGTTGACCAGGACTACTTGGGCATCCCAGGCCTGACCGAAGATGGACACGGCTATCTGTTGACCTGAACAGTGCGGCCGGGTCGATCGGGGTGACAGGGAGGGGACCGTGCCGCGGATCCTAGGGCGGGTCATCGAACTGTGGCGGTACCCGGTGAAATCGCTGAGGGGCGAACAAGTAGGAGAGGCCCGGTGCGGCCGAGAGGGATTCGAATGGGATCGACATTGGGCGGTGCAGGGCGCGGACGGTAAACTCGCGAGCGGCAAATCGACCCAGCGGTTCCGACGCATGCCCGGACTCTTCTCGATGGCCTCGTACGTCGACGCCGCCGGTGTGGGCTGGGTCCGGTTCCCGTCCGGCCCGGACCTTCGAACGGACGACCCGGCCGCGGCACGCCGGATCGGGGAGGTCGTTGGCGAGGAAGTGAGATTGGTCGAAGCGGCCGAAGTGCCCCACTTCGACGCCGAGTCCTTGCATCTGGTGACGACCTCCTCGATCGGTTGGTTGGCCGGCCGACGCCCCCGGCAGAACGTGGATCGACGACGATTTCGTCCCAATATCCTCGTGGACACGGCTGGCCAGGAACGAACGGAGGACGGGTGGATCGGCCGTGAGCTCCAGATCGGCGAGGTGCGCCTCTCGATCGAGAGGTCGACCGAACGATGTGTGATGATCACGATGGAACAGAGCGAGCTCGAGTCGGCTTCCGGTCTGCTCCACGAGCTTCATGAGCATACCGGCTCGCGGTTCGGCGTGTACGGGCGTGTGGCGCAGGCGGGCGCGATACGCGTGGGAGAGGACGTCGTGCTGAAGGATTGACGCGCCCTGCGTGGGATGGGCCTTCAAGGGGCCGATCCCTCGTGCTAGCCTTTGGGCGCACCGTTTGCATCGGAGTGCAGGATCGGAGGGAAACCCCGGCGTTATACCCCACCGAGCTGCCCCGTCGATCGGAAGGGGAACGATGACCGTCACGGACGCCCTGCTGAAGAACAACTCGATCTACGCGCAGAAGTTCGACAAGGGAGCACTACCCGCCCCACCCGGAAAGAAGATCGCCGTGCTCTCCTGCATGGATGCCCGCCTCAACACCAATGGGATACTGGGGTTGACCGAGGGTGACGCGCACGTCATCCGCAATGCCGGCGGCGTCGTCACGGACGACGCGATCCGCTCCCTGGTCATCTCTCAGCGGCTCCTCGGAACGCGGGAGGTCGTCCTGATCCATCACACCGATTGCGGGATGCTCACGTTCAAGGACGACGACGTCAAGAAGCAGATCGAAGACGAGACGGGGATCCGGCCTCCGTTCGCTCTCGAGGCCTTCGGGGACCTGGACACGGATGTCCGTCAGTCGATCGCCC
>JBARHO010000077.1:0-3069 GCA_049799275.1 Thermoplasmata archaeon | reverse complement strand
GTCTTCTACCTCGCCGTCGCCCGACCGGAAGGTCTCTCCGGGGGCCTCGCCAAGCCCTGGCAACTGCGCCCCCACTGGGCGTTCGCGGTCCTGTCGCTCATCTTCGTTGCGGAGCTGTTCATGGGGGCCGTCCTGGACGTACAGCTCGACCCCGCGGACTATCTGGGAGGGTTCCCATTCGTGGCGCTCAGCGGGTCCGCGCCCGCCGTGTTGACCGCCGCCCTATGGAACGCATTCTGGTTCGTCGCAACGGTCGCCGCCTCGACGTGGTTCCTCGCCATGATGGGCATCGAGATGGGCGCGCTCGTGGTGTTCAAGCTCCGCGAGACCCGGCACCTCGAGAACCGGATCCGGCTCCTGCTCATGATGGGTTGCTATGCCGCCTTCGCCGTGTTCTACCCGAGCATCTACTTCGGGCTGTACTTCCCGAACTCCCCGGACCCGAGCACGGTCCCGGTGCTCGGTTGGTCGATGGGGATCGGATCCTACCCGCTCGCGGTCGGGGTCTTTGCCACCGTGCTCCTTACCTACATCATCACCGGCGCGCTCGTGGTGCTGTTCGGTCGCCGGGTGGTCTGCTCCGTGTTCTGTACGGCCCCGTTGATGTACCAAGGAACGACCTTGGACTCGATGAAATCGTTCAACCGATCGTCGCCGGTCGCCCGAAAGTACCTCTCGAGCCGGTTCTCGCGGATCTACTCCGTCACGACAGGGGTCGTGATGGGATCGCTCGTCGTGACCTCGGTGCTCTCGTACCTCGATACCACCGGGGCGGTGAACCTCTATATCCAAGGCAACGACCCGTCGGTCTTCTTCTTCACGTTCTATTTCTCGGTCCTTTGGTACCTGATGTTCGTCACGATCCCCTATACCGGCAACTACAATTGCGTCACGATGGGATGGTGCTACACGGGGACGTTCGCACAGGCGTTCCAGAAGATCGGTTTCTTCAAGCTCAAGGTACGGGACAAGCAGGTCTGCTGGGACTGTACGACGCTCGACTGCGCGAAGGGCTGCCCCGTTGGGCTGGTCGATATGCCGGGACATTTCCGGACCAAGGGGGAGTTCCGGAGCACGAAGTGTTGCGGCGTGGGCGACTGCGTCGAGTCCTGCCCGTACGATAACCTCTACATCTCGGATGTCCGCCACTGGATCCGGCGACGTCTGGGCCGACCGGAGACCCGGCCCCGGGGGACGCAGCTGCCGATGGTATCGAACCGCTCGCACGCCCCTCGAGCCTCCCTCCATCCGACGACCGCGAGGGCGAACCGGATGGATGGGCTCCCAGCGCTCCCGATGGTCCAGGATCCCCGACCCGGTGGTCCGAGCTAGGACGTACCGTCGCTCCCCCCGCCGGATGCGGTATCGATGGCCGGGCGGACAGGCCCCTCGATCCGATAGGGACTGTGTGCCGAACCCCCGAGAGGGATCGGCGGACCCTCGGGGCCGAGGAGATCCGGGAGGTCCCCGGTGCCCTGTAAGGCAGTAGCGATGGTGCCCGCGCTACGTCGTCACCTGTCCGTCGCGGATCCGCGCGATGGCCCTCTTCGGTGGGCCTTCCCCCTCGCATGAGGAGCGTTCGGAGTGTCGGGGACACCCCGGTACCGCCGAGCTCGAGAACGTGGCCGGTCGGACTACCGGCGGATGTGGAGATGCTCCCGGGTGTGCTCGATCCGATCTTGGAACTTTCTCCCGACCCCGAGGTGGTCAGCGATCCGCTGGACATCCTTCAGTGTGGAGATCGGAACGCCGGCCCGAACATCTCTAGCGATCTTCTGTACATACAGCAGCCACTGGTCGTCAAAGGTGAGCCGCATGTACCAAACGACGGCCGGGTTAGCGCGGGCGACCCCGCGCACCGTCTCCGACTCTTCCCGTCGCACGTAGTCCACGAACTCGTCGCCGCTGCGAACGCCCGAGAACGGCGTGCCGTGGATGAACTCCACCTCGACCCATGCTGTGCCGACGAGGAACCGAGTGGTCGCGAGCGTCCCGGTCCTATCCATCGGCACCGCTCGATCTGGATGGTCACCAATGGCCTGGGAGAGGCGTTCGAACGAGCCGACGGTGACCAGGATGTCCACGTCGCCCGTTCCGATCTGGTAACGGCCCTCAAGCACCGAGCCGCCGATCAGGACGAAGTCAACGCCCCACTCCCCGAGCTGCGCGGCCACCGCGTCGATGTCCGTGACGTTCACGGGATCACCGTCCGCGTCCGGTTCTTGTCCATCTGACGCTCGATCGCTGGGCGAGGAGCGGCCGCACCGACCAGCGGGATCGCCGGGGCGAAGTCTTGGAACCGGAGCGCGGTCGCCGGTTCCTCCAGGTCCTCCTGGACCACCCGCTTCAACAGGTACACATCGTCCACCAGCTCTCGGTTCCTCTCGACCATCGCGCGAGCGGCGATGGGGTCGAGATGGAGCATCGCGACCACGTAGTCCACGAATCGTGGGTCCCGAACGGCCTCCGCCTTCCGGAAGACGATCGGGGGAAGCCTCGTCACCAGGGCATCGCGGAGCTCCGAGGAGGTGACGATCCGCAGCGGCATGCGCATCGGATACCCGAAGCTCGTCGGAAGATCGCCCGTGATGGGAAGGACGGCGAGACCGTCCTTTCGAGCCGCTCTCCCAGCAGCGAGGTCGTAGATCTGGACTCGATGCGGCCGCGCCGGCCGGTGCGAGTATCTCGGTTCGGGAACGAGGTAGCTCGGGCGTCCGCGATCCACGGGTGTCCGAAAGATTCGCGAATGAGCCTCCATCTTCCATGGGATGATTCAGAGCGAACTATATATACATAACTCTGTTCTAACATGGTGACTCAAGCCGAAGATGCGGAGCCCGCAATATCCCCCAGGTGGGACCCTTCGCCCGGCCCGAGGCCTGCCCAGACGTCGCTCGTCCTACGCGTCGGCGAGGTAGGTGGTGACGATACCCATCGACTGGGACCGGGCCTCCACGCGTGAGAACCCGGCGTCGCGCAGCAGCCGGATCATGCCTTCACGACCGGGCAAGAAACGGAGCGATTCGGGAAGGTAGCGATAGGGTCCGGCACTGTGGACCGCGGCCCCCA
>JBARHO010000076.1:0-2094 GCA_049799275.1 Thermoplasmata archaeon | reverse complement strand
TCGCCGAGGAAGGTCGCGTTCGAGCCCGAGGATCGGCCGCCGAACAGAACGACATACCCGTGGCTCGAACTATCGTTGATGCCATAGTACGACATCCCGCCCTGGGTGCGGGCCTGGGGACAGGTCGCCGGTGCACAGAGCAAAGGAGAGAGGTCGGTCCAGGCGTCCGACTGGAAGGCCCAGGTGTCCCCGTACATCGTTCCCGCGACCGTGCTGCTGCCACTCGAACCGCTGAACAGTAAGGTGTAGCCTTCGGCCGGGTCGGCCGCCATCATTGCGCCCCATCGGGTGGAAGGAGGGGTCAGCGCGGGCGAGCTGTTCGCCGCCGCATGAACCCCTACTGGCACCGGATCCGCAGGGGTCGTTCCTGCGGGACGGATAGCACTGGAGGTCGCGGTCCCCGGCACGAGGCTCAGCAGTTCGATCGCTACGATGAGGACCGCTAGGGCGACGGCGACCCGCGACACACGATCTCCCGATGCTCGTGGGACCCGACCCGTTCCGCCTTGCGGGACGGGCCAATGCCTCGGGCCAAATCTCATCGTGATGCGACCGCCTCCCTACTCCCGGACCGCCGCGTGATGTCGCCCGGCCCCGGTCGTTCGGTGGGCGCCCGTCGATAGCCCGACCAGTAGTCGGCTGGGGGGCGATCGGAGCATGGAAGCGCCGCTATGCGTTGTTATACATAAAAGCTATTGAGAGGGGCCGCGGGCCGGGGCCCGGATATCCAGTACGTCCTCGGAGTGCTGTCGGGCGGCATCCGGCCCTGGCCATCGCGCGCGAGCCCCCGGATCCGACCGGGTGATCATTGGACGGCAAGGCCGAATTCCAAAATGGGTCATCAGCCCCTTGATTGGACAATATCACGGGACCACGTTCGGCTCACGCCGGACCGTGGTCCCGCTCGAAACAGGTTTCGCCTTATCCCTCGACCGAGGCGTCCCGATCGTTCTAGGACCTGCGTACCTCGAGACCCGCGCTACCGGCAATTCCCGGTGCTTGGACCTCGCTTGCGGACGCGACCAGGCCAGCCTGAGCGGTGCTGTGCGGCACGTTCGCTGTACAGCTCACGCTCACCGACGCGCCCCCGGACACGGTCACCGGGCTCGGCGGGGTCCCCGAGCAGGAGTATCCCGATGAGACGATAGTGTATGCGTACGACCCGTTCGAGATCGTGAAAGTGATCTTATCGGTGGTCGCGACCGTCGTCTTTCCGTCGACCGTCACTTGCCAGCTCTGGTCCTTTGGAAGAGTGGTCTTGGTGAACGTCACCGAGTACTTCTCCAGCTTGAACGGCAGGGTCACCGTGACGAGGGCACCGGCCACGGTCACCGTCCCCGAATAGCCCCCGGTGGGAGAGCAGTCGGGGCTCGGGACGCAGGTGGCATCGCTCAAGGTATAGTTCGCGAGGTGTGCGACGCTGTACGTGTACGTCCCATTGACCAGTCCCGAAAAGTCGATCGGGCTCGTCGTCGATGAGGACTTCTCCACCGGGGGACCATCGTGGGGCGTCAACGTGACGGTCCAGGTCGTTCCCCAGCCCGCGGTGAGCCCCTTCTCGGCGAACTTCACCGAATAGGTGACCAAGGAGAACGGCACCGCCACTTTGATCTTGCTGGCCTGACCGGTCGTCGTGGAGTCCACGGCGGTCACGTTACCATTGTCCTTCGCCTTGTATCCGGGGACGATGCCGATCTTGTAGGTGTGGGTCCCGGGCGGGACGTCGATAGCGATCGTGTTCGTGGTCGAACTGAACACATAGGTCGCGACCGTCACCGTCCAATGCGTGCCCATCGGGAGGCCCGATTCGGTGAACACGACCGGTTCTCCGTAGATGGTCGCATAGTACTGGGGGGCCGACGTTAGGTTCAAGAGAGAGGCATAGAGAGTCGTATCGATGTACTGATTATAGGCGATGTTGGCCCGGGTCACGCTATCGCACGCGTCCATGGCCTCGATCGAGGCGGTCGAGATATTTTGGACAGCGCCGTTACTGTTGCAGGTCGATTGCTTGCTGCCGCTCGTTCCGTTATCTCGAGTTCCGATGAACACGTTGTTGTCGATGGTGTAGGCCCCTTGGTCGACCATCAACCC
>JBARHO010000075.1:0-2838 GCA_049799275.1 Thermoplasmata archaeon | reverse complement strand
GCTACATGCTTCTCTTCGGCGGGTTCGGACCTGGAGGAAAGGGCGGGGGGATCGTCTACCTGAACGAGACGTGGACCTACACGGCAGCCACGGGGTGGATCCACGCTCGTATTCTCCAGTCGCCCCCGACGCGCGTCTGGATGTCGATGGCGTACTATCCGAAAGGGGGAGACGTCGTACTCTTCGCCGGCCAACAAAGCGGGAACAAGACGGGGGACCCGACCTTGGACGATACGTGGACGTACTCTGGGGGTATCTGGAGGAATGTCACCGGGGCCCTCCCCGCCCTGCCCCACGGCCGGTTCAGCGCCGTGTTCGCGTTGGACCCTTCGAGCGGGTCTCTTGCCCTATTCGGAGGCCTGAGCGCTACGCTCGTCGGGTCGCCGGTCCTCGATGACACATGGTCGTTCGAGGGGGCTTGGACAAACGAGGCCCCATGAGTCGGTTAGAGACCCCCTCTGAGGCCGGGCCTCATTGCCCCTGGCGAAACGCTGTGCGGAAATGGGCCGAGAACGTCGAGGGCGTCCTTCCCTACACGCGGCTTTGCTACGAACAGCACCTGGTTACGGTCTCCGGGCACGTCGAAAGATATGGCCTCCCAGTACCGGAAGGACCGCATGCCGTGACCCGCGAAATGGTCGAGGCCTACGCTCAGGACCGGGAGCTCGCGCCAACGACGCGAGCAATGAACCTCGGGCTCCTGAGGCAGTTCCTCGCCGATGCCGGTGCGCCGCTGGCCCTCCGAAAGAAGGTGTGGAAGGCCCCCAAGAGGGTCGCGTCCCGAAGGCGCTGGCTCACGGAGGAGCAGTTCGTAGCAGTGCTGAACGCCGCGCGGGGCCGTCAGCGCATCGTGGTGGCCCTGGCCGGCATGATGGGCCTCCGGTGTTCCGAGATCCGGTCGGCCCGTATCGAAGATGTCCGCATGGAGGCCGAGAACCCGTCGATGATCGTCCGTGGGAAGGGCGACAAGCTGCGCGTCCTCCCGATGGATCGCATCGTCTGGGCGGAGCTCCTTCCGGTCGTAACGGGGGCGCCCGCCACCCAGAGGGTCTACCCGTGGCAGAGAACCACGCTGTACCACGACGTGATGAACGCGTGCCGGGCAGCCGGGGTCCCGATCGTCTCCCCGCACGACCTCCGACGGTCGTACGGTCGGTTCATGCTGACCACGGGGGTGGACCTCATGACCCTCCGAAATCTGTACGGACACGCCTCCGTGGCCACGACCCAGATCTACGTAGGAGTGGACGAAGCTGCGATGCGACAGGCCGCCATTCGGATGTCCGACCATTTCACGGCGAGGCTTCGCGTTCCGGGGGTTTGAATGGCGACTGAACCGGAATCCGCGAACCAGTGCGGGCATTGCGTCCGGCAGAAGGAGGACTTCTCTCCCATCTGGCGCCCGTTCCTCGAATTGGTGCGAAGCGGATCTGACCCCCTTCCTCAGGGCAGGGGCCCCCTCGCCAACCCTCTGTACGGTGTCTACTTCTGTTCTTTCCAGGACGACCCGGGGAGGGTCTCCGATTTTCACAAGGTCGCAAGGGCCATTTCGGCCAAGCACAGGCTCGGCCTCATTGTTGAGTGTCCCGGCCTTGGCGTTCACGACGGGACCGATCTCGTCATCGCTTATGCCGCCGAGCCTTCGCTCTGGAGGGGGTGGGTGATGTCTGCGCTCAGGAAGCCGGTTCGGGGGTACGACGGGAAGGATCAGACAGCACCCTCGGCCGACGACCTCGAGTATGCCCGGCTCTCTGGAATATTCCACCGATCAGCGGCGTACCCGCCGAGCATACACACGGTCCAGTGGCAGGCCACTACTGCATCGACCCAGGCGGGCTCCTCAGATTGGCAGGAGCTGCTCGATGGGACGGCTATGGAACCCGGTTCGGTCGATGACAGGCGGGATCCGAGGAGCTTGTTCATGCGTGCCTGGCGAAGGTCCTCCGCGCCGCTCGCGAAGGAAGCGCCTCTCACGATCGCGGACCCGGGCGCCGTTGGTGGCATCGTGGGGATGATCGAGCTGGCTCAGCATCCGCAAGATGTCATCCGGGTAGCAGCCTCCGTGATCTATCACACTGTGACCCGGAAGCCATTCAATTCCGGGAACCTGGGGGCCGCTCTGGTCATCGGGACCGCGATACTACGCGCTCACGGATTCGACACGACCCAAACGGGTGAGCAGATAACCGGATTGTTGAAATCCATCGACGCCAAGCAGCTGGACCAGGAGGAAGCTGAGTCCCGCATACGCGGCTCCTTCGTTCCTTCGGAGCCCCATGGAAAGCCCCGGGACGTCGAGCTCCAGCCGGAGGATGTGGATTGGGCGATCGTCAGGTGGAAAGGCGCCCTGGAACTACTGGCGTAGCCCAGAGGCGCTTTCCTCGAAATGCGAATGACCAAGTACGACGTTGCGGTGACCACCTTCCGTGGGTTCCCGGCACCCCGACCCTCCGATCGGGACATTGAGCCCCGTTGGAAACGGGTCAGCCCGCTTCCACCCCAGATGCCCGACCTGCGGATCCCTCCGCCGTCTATCGGTCAACGGTGAGCGCTTCTGTGCGGATTGTCTTGAACCGTTCGGCCGGCCCGTAGAGGAGCTCGCTCGATTCGGAGGAGTTCCTCGGACCGTCGCTCGCGATGCAGCATCGCTCGGGCGTGCCTGGAGGCGGGCCTTCCCGCGGAGCCGGCTATCGGAGGATCTTCGGCTCGCCTGCGTCGTGATCGCGTCTCGGAGAAGGGGGATCCCCTTGTCCCTCCGCGAGCTCGCGCGACGCGTTTCCGTGGATCACAATGGGGTAGCCACAGCGTGCAAAGCAATCGGCGGGGATCTCAGTAGGC
>JBARHO010000074.1:0-1544 GCA_049799275.1 Thermoplasmata archaeon | reverse complement strand
CACCCCTATCAACTGCTGTTCGACCTCGATCCCGGGCCGGGAGTTCCTTGGAAGCGGATCATCGAGGGTGCCCGCGCACTGAAGAAGGTCCTGGACTCGCTCAAGCTCCCCAGCTTCGTCAAGACCTCGGGGGGCAAGGGCCTGCATCTTACCATCCCCATCGAACCCAAGATCGACTGGCAGACCGCCAAGTCCTTCACCAAGACCATCGCCGAGACCCTGGCGCAGCGTTCGGACCTTTTCGTCGCGAACATGCGGAAGGACCTCCGCGGCGGGAAGATCTACATCGACTACAACCGGAACGACCATTTCGCCACAGCGGTGGCTCCCTATTCTACGCGCGGCCGCTCGGGGGCCGCGGTCTCGATGCCGATCTCATGGGACGATCTCGGCAGGTTGCGGTCCGCCGACCAGTTCACCGTAGAGAACGCGGCCCTGCATTGTCAGAGACGAAAGGCGGATCCGTGGGCGCATTTCGAGCGGTCCCGGGTCGACCTGCAAGAGGTCATCATGTCCCGGGACCTGAAGTCCTAGGAGGATCGGAATATGCCTCGTCCCATCTGGAAAGGAGCGATCTCCTTCGGCCTGGTCCACATCCCCGTCCAGCTCGAGATGGCGGTCCACGAAAGGACCGTGCGTTTCCACATGATGTCCAAGGACGGCACGTGCCGACTGCGCCGGAAGCTCTATTGCCCGGATACCGGCAAGGAGTTCAACTTCGAGGACACGGCGCGCGGCATCGAGATCAGCAAAGGCGACTACGTCATCCTCGATGAGGACGAGATCAAGCGCCTTCGCCCCGAGAGCGGCCGGGCCATCGAGATCAGCCAGTTCGTGGAGCTCGCCGACCTCGACCCGATCTACTTCGACCGGGCGTACTTCGTCGTTCCGGTCGAGGGGAGCTCGCGACCGTACAAGCTCCTCTACGAGGCCATGCGCAAGAGCGGAAAGATCGCCGTCGCCCAGTTCGTGATGCGTGAGCGACAGTACCTGTGTGCCATTCGGGTACTGGAGGATGGCCTCGTGCTGCACACTCTGGACTATGTCGACGAGGTCGCCTCGATCGATGAGTCGCTCCCTTCGGCCGTGGGCAGTGCGAAGCTCAATTCGAAGGAGGTGGAGGTCGCCGTTCAGTTGGTCGATTCGATGACCCGTCAGCTCGATCTTTCCGAGTATCACGACAAGTACCGGGAGGATCTGGAGAAACTGGTCCAGCGGCGGAAGAAGGGCGAAAAGGTCAAGATCGAGGGGAACGCGGAGGACAAGCCGCTGCCGCGCACCGTGAACCTGATCGACGCCTTACGTCGGTCGCTTCGGTCCTCTGGCCCCGTGGCCGCTCACGCCCAAGGCCGCCATGTCCCTCGCAAGGCCGGCGCGCGGCGCCCCCGGTCTGTGCATCGGGGCCGGAAGTCCTGAGGACGCCCGGCGCTCGGCCCTACCTCTCCGCGACGCGCTGGCCGAACGACCACCCCTTCTTGTCGATCACATCGAAGAGGTTGCCGTCCGGATCGGCCAGCGTCACGAAGTCGTGTCCTAGTTCCATG
>JBARHO010000073.1:0-4063 GCA_049799275.1 Thermoplasmata archaeon | reverse complement strand
ACTCTACGAACCGCTGGACCACCACCGAGCCGTCGATGGTGGGCCGGGACGGGACGGTCTCCACCGCGGGAGGGGGCTCGGGGTTCTCGGCGTGGCGGAGGCGACCGATCTCGCTCTCGGGGATGCCGAGCGCCTGCAGGGTCTCGTCGGGAAGGGCGCGAACATCGTCCACCGAGCGGTAGCCGGCCCCGATCAGCGTCTCCGCCGAACTGAGCTCGATGCTCAGGGCCCGGGCCAGCTCTTGGGGAGCAGCATCCGAGTTCCCTCGATCGAGGGCGGTCAACGCGTCGGCCGGCTCACTCATTGGGGTTGTACTGAGCGTGGGATCATGACTTAATCTAATTGGCCCAAATGCGCAGTGATCCTGAGATGATCCCCCGCCGTCAGTCGCTCACGCCCGCGCCGACTGGACCATAAATAGCCCGTCCGCTCCTCGGAGCTTCGCCATGGACCTCGACGAACGGGTCGCCCTCGTGTCCCGGAACGCACGGGAGGTCCTCGTCCCGGAGGAGGTCCGGACGCTCCTGGGGACGAACGAACATCCGAGGGCCTACATCGGCTTCGAACCGTCCGGGCAGTTGACCGTCGGCCACTTGGTCTGCGCCCGGAAGATGCGGGACCTCGAGGAGGCCGGCTGCGAGCTCACGGTCTTCCTCGCCGACTGGCACGCCTGGATCAACGACAAGCTGGGCGGCTCGCTGGACCGGATCCAGGCCGCGGGCCGGTACATGGAGGCCGGCTTCCGCTCCCTCGGGGTCGGCGGCTCCGACCGTACCCGGTTCCGCTGGGCGCACGACCTGGTCGGGTCGGCCGGCTACTGGGAGCGCGTGATCCGGGTCGCCAAGGCGACGAGCTTGGCCCGCGCCAAGCGCGCCATGACGATCATGGGCCGCAAGGAGGACGAGGCTCAGGTCGATATGGCGAAGCTCTACTATCCCTCGATGCAGGCCGCGGACATCTTCGAGCTTCCCGTGGAGATCGCCTACGCCGGCATGGACCAGCGGCGGGCGCACGTGCTGGCCCGCGAGGTGGCCCAGCATTACGGCTGGACCGTGCCGGTCGCGGTGCACACCCCGCTCATCTCCTCGCTCAAAGGGGGGGCGCGCATGGATCCGAACGATCCGGGCTCCGAGGGGAAGATGTCGAAGTCGGACCCGACCAGCTCGATCACCATCCCCTCCTCGCCGGAGGTCATCCGGGAACGCATCGGGAAGGCGGTCTGTCCGGCGCGGGAGGTCGAAGGGAACCCGGTCGTCGAGCTGGCCCTCTACGTCCTGTTCCCGTGGGAGGGCCATCTCGCCGTCGAGCGGAGCGCGAAGTACGGGGGCTCGGTGGAGTACACGGAGGAGAAGGAGTTCCTGGCGGCCTGGACGGCCGGCACGCTCCATCCGATGGACCTCAAGAACGCCGTCGCCGGGGGTCTGGGCCGGATCCTGGAGCCGACCGACCATTTCTTCGCGGACCACCCCGAGCTCGTCTCGGCGATCCAAGGGCCGCGCCCGGGATAGGCCGACCTCGCCGGGACTCGGACCACGGTCGGACCAGCGTGGGTCGTTCCATCACCGACCGGCCGGCAACCCGCTCAGCGGCCGACGATATCGCGGTCGCGCATCAGACCGACCGGAGCCAATGGGCGAGCGGCTCAAGGCTCGTGTGGAGCGACGACCCCGAACTGGTCAGAGCGTACGCTCTCGTCGGTCCCCGCGGTCCGTCGACCTCAACGCGACGGATCAGTCGGGCCCGTTCGAGAGCTCGTAGCGTCGAGGTGAGCGTGGCCGGGCTGACCCCCGAGAGGCATTTCTGGATGGGACCGAACCGTACCGTGCCGTACCTCCCCAACAGGGACACGACGCACACGGCCCACTTCTTTCCGACCACGTCGATCAGACCGATCGGCGGGCACGGGCACTCGAGCTCGCCCTCGCAGCACTGCGACACTATGTCCGTACGTAGCGGCGCCTTATGAGCACTTCAGCTATTGAAGTGGTCGAGGACGACGTGCGATGAAGGAGGATCCAAAGGGAACGGTCTCGGACGACGACGCCCGAAGGGCCCAGGTCCGGGAGCGCTACGGAGGTGTCGCGACCCGGAGCAGCCCCTGCTGTGGCGAAGGGGCCGGAGCTCCCTGCTGCGGCGACACGGATCTGGCGATCCAACTGGGCTATTCCCCCGCACAGCTGGCCGACCTCCCCGAGGGCGCGGACCTGGGTCTGGGGTGTGGCAACCCGACCGCGATCCTCGGCCTGAGCTCCGGTCAGTCCGTTCTCGATCTGGGCAGTGGCGCGGGCATCGACTGCTTCCTGGCCGCGAAAAAGGTGGGGGCCAGGGGCTCGGTCCTGGGCGTGGACATGACCCCGGAGATGGTGGCAAAGGCGCGGGAGAATGCACGGAAGGGGAGCTACCCGAACGTCGAGTTCCGTCTCGGAGAGATCGAGCATCTTCCCGTCGGAGACGCTTCGATCGATGTCGTCATCTCGAACTGTGTGATCTGTCTGGCCCCGGATAAGGAGAAGGTCTACCGGGAGGCGTTCCGGGTGCTGCGACCCGGGGGCCGACTGGCCTTTTCCGACATGGTCGCTACACGTCCGATCTCCGCCGACCAACGCGCGGATGCTTCCCTCTGGTTATCGTGCGCGTCCGGGGCACTCGAGGTGAACACGGTGAAGAGGCTACTCCGACGCCTGGGGTTCGTCGACGTTGCGGTCGAGCTCCGTACCCCGGAGAAGCCCCCCAACTCCCTCCAGGGCGAAAGCTCTCTCGGGGTGGTCTCGGCGGACATCCAGGCCCGGAAGCCGGGCGAATAGTCGCGATGTCGGATGGACTGGTCCTTTTCATCTGTGTAGAGAACGCGGGCCGGTCGCTCATGGCGGAAGCGATGTTCAACGCCGATCCACCGCCCGGTTGGCGCGCCACGTCCGCCGGCACCAGGCCCGCCAGTGCCCCGAACCCCCGGACCAAGCGGATGCTGGAAGAGAAGGGGCTCGCCCTTCCGGACCATCCGCCCCAACTCCTCACGACGGACATGATGGATCACGCGAGGGTCCGGGTCACGATGGGGTGTCTCGATGACGCGAGCTGCCCCGCGCATCTCCGGTCGCTCGAACTTCGAGATTGGTCCCTCGAGGACCCGGCGAAGCTAGATGACACGGGTTTCCGCGCGGTCCGTGATCAGATCGCGTCGCGCGTGAGCGGCCTTCGAACGGAGCTCGTCCTCTCGGATCGTAGGATGGCGTCCCTGGATCCGAGCACGCGGTGAACGGCTCCCTCGCCGGTCGGGCTATCGGCGAGACCGCCGGGACGGCCCTTCTCGTCGGTATCGGGACGGGGAGCATCGTCGGGGCCGCTCGGCTCGGCGGGCTCCCACAGGCCGTGATCGCATTGGCCTGGTTCTTCGCTGTCCTGATCCCGATCGTCGCGTTCATTCGTCTCTCCGGGGCTCACCTGAACCCTGCAGTGACGCTGGCGCTCGCGGCCAGCGGTCGGATCGCCTGGCGGGAGGTCCCTCCATACATCCTTGGCCAGGTCATCGGGGCTCTCCTTGGGAGCGCCGTGGTCCTCGCCCTTTTGGGCGGTGGGGCCCACCTCGGGGCAACGGTGCCCTCGCAGGGTAACGTCCTCAGGGCCTTCCCGGCGGAACTGGGGTTCACGGCGATGCTGATCGCCGCGGTATTCGTCCTTGCTGACCTTGGGGAGGGCGGTGGCCGTTGGAGGGTCCTGCTACCCCCGGCGGTCGTGGGGCTCTCCACCTACCTGATCGGACCCTTCACCGGAAGTTCTCTCAATCCCGCGCGGACCCTGGCTCCGGCCCTTCTTTCCGGGACGTATGCCGACCTTTGGGTGTACCTTACGGCCGTACCGCTCGGGGCGCTACTGGTCGCGGCGATCTGGAGACCGAGAACGGTCGACCGGCTCGACCGGGGGCCAGGCCGTCCCGAAGTAGAGCGCTAGGGTCGCCCCTCTCCCCAGGGAAGGTCCATACCCGTTCTGAGGCGGGGAGCCCTTCGGACCCCACCGAGGGGACCCCGGACGCCGTGGCGTCCATGAGCGGCGCGCGGATCCCAGC
>JBARHO010000072.1:0-1752 GCA_049799275.1 Thermoplasmata archaeon | reverse complement strand
TCATTCAGTACGGTTACGACGCCTGTGTACTCTCCATTAGGGACGTATACGTCCCCGTTGAGGTCATCGACCATGAATCCGGGTACATCAAAGGGTAACCCTTCACACTCGGGCGTGACGTCCAGCTGATTCACAGTCTCGAGTGTTGGACCCGGGATCGCAGGCTGTCACCCAGGAGGTCCCGCGCCGAACCCGAACGGATCCGCCTGTCCCCCCAGGACCTTCGCGCCGAGATCGGCGAACCCGACCCCACGCATCTTGCCGGTCTGGATCACGCTCGCCAATGTGGCGAACCGTTCCGCGCCGCCCAGCGTCCGCGATCCCCACGATAACTTTCGTTTCTTCGCGATATGGGGCCTCAACCCCTGCTCGGCGAGGTTGTTGTGGGCCGCCACTCCCGCCTCCGCCCACCACCAGAGCTCCTCCCAGTGCTTCGAGAGGAACTTCTGAAGTGACTGGGCCGCCTCTCCCTCTCGCTCGACCTCGAGCCATCGGGCGAGATGGGCGCGGAGGCGCTTCGCCTCCGCTCGTTTCGCCTCTCCCTCGGGGAGTCGGCTCGCCATCAATACTCCCTGGGCGATCTTCTCGAAGACCCGAAGGCCACGCCAGTCCGGGGCGTCCGAGATCGCTTCCCACCGCTCGAGTCCTCGTCGGGCGTGGCGAAGGAGGTGCACCCAGCACCGCTGCTTGCGACCGTAGAGCGCATTGAAAGCGGTCCCCCCGTCGCATTCCAGGACCCGATCTCTTCGCAGCTTCCCGAGCACCTCCTCGGGCACTCGGTGGCTCGCGCTCCGGGCCACCGTGAAGAACGCCGCCTTCGCCTCGGGGCTCAGGAAGTCCCAAAGGTGGTGATTGATCCCGTCGACCCGCCATCCCGTCCAATCGACGTGAACGCTCTTCCCGAGGCGCACGACCTCGCGGATCGCCGCGTAGGTGGGTTCGAAGAGCTCGGCGGAGCGCCGGAGCATCGCATCGATGGTTCCGGTGCTCACGTTGAGGCCGTAATTGGTGGCCAAGAGGTCTTGGAGTCCCGAGGTGGTCAGCCCTTGAAGCGACCAGTAGCCGACGAGGAAGTGACTGCCCCAGTCGAACCGCGAACGGGGCGGGGCCACCTCGGGCGCGAGGCGCGCCCGACGGACCTTGCGACAACGGTCGCACCGATATCGTCCGATACGGTACTTCGTCACGCGCACGTGGCCCGGGACGATCGCCTCGACCAAGCGCTCCTCGATCGCGAACGGCCGCCCCAGCCTCTGGCCACATCCCGGACACGCCTTGAGGCGCACGTCCTCAGTGGTGTCGATCCGTGCGGGCGCGGGACGATGATGCGCCTCGTGACCCTCCACCGCTCCCCGCTTCTTACGCCCCTCCTCCGGTCGATCGGGAACGTTCGCCCGGACCCAGGCGGGCGGCGGAGGGGAGCGTCCCTCGAGCTCGGCCACGCGACGCTCGAGGTCACGGATCGTACGGCGATGTTGTTCGTCCAGGGCGAGATGCTCACGCCACTCATCGGCGGTGAAAGTGACCGGCCGAACGTTGCGGCGCTTGCTCACGCCGAGAGGGCAAGCGCTTCCCGGATAAAGTACTATGCACGCAAGACAGACTGTGGGTCAGGTCGCTCTCACGCCCTATCGTGAAGGGTTACGACGGTAGGCACGGAACCGCAGGGTCTGGCACTCGACCCCTCGAATGACTACTTGTACGTCGCGAACGTGAACTCGGACAACGTCACGATAATTGACGGCGCTACTG
>JBARHO010000071.1:0-3900 GCA_049799275.1 Thermoplasmata archaeon | reverse complement strand
CCGCTGGATCGTGCGTAGGTTATACCACGGTCCGTGATCCGCAGGATCATGGGCCGAACGCCGCTCTCGGTTCGGTGGAGGATCCTGTGAGCGGGTCACCGGGCCCTCGAGAGGACCGCGGCGACAGCTCGAGGTCCCTTTGAAAGAACTTCAGCCGCTGGAAACCCTGTACCAAAGGGACGAGGGTGCGGCGATCCCACTGCCCCTCCCTTTGTCCGAGATGTATGGTGAGCTACGCCTCCCCGCCCACCCATCGCGGCCCTCCATCCTCGCGAACTTTGCGACGACCCTGGACGGCGTCGTGTCGCTCGGCTCGCCCGGTGCTGGTTCGGGCGGCGAGATCACGGGTTCGAGCGCCACGGATCGGATGGTGATGGGGCTCTTACGGGCGCTCGCGGACGTCGTGATCGTCGGGGCCGGAACGTTCCGGGCCTTCCCGAACCACCGGTGGACCCCCGCCCATATCTTTCCGCCCCTCGCCGCCGCCTACGCCGAGCTCCGACGAGGGCTCGGCAGGACCTCGAGCCCGACCTTGGCGATCGTGAGCGCGACGGGAGACATCGATCTTGGCCGACCCCAGTTCACCTCCGGCGAGCAGGAGGTGCTCATCCTCACGACCCCCGAAGGTGCGAGGCGCCTCGAGGATCGGGGTCCTCCCCGCTCGGTCCAACTTCTGCCCGTGCCGCCCTCCGGTCAGATCCCTGCCCGCAGTATCATCGACGGGGTGCACCGGGCGCGACCGGGCGGAACGATCCTGGTCGAGGGCGGCCCCCACCTCATCGGTGATCTCTTCGGGGAGAGTCTCGTGTCCGAACTTTTTCTGACCTTGGCCCCCCAGATCGCCGGTCGCTCGTCGGACCGGCGGCGCCTCGGGCTGGTGGAGGGCAGGACATTCGCGCCCGAGGATCCCTTGTGGGGCGCGCTGTCGGGGGTCAAGCGGGCAGGGGATCTTCTCTTCTTACGCTTCTCGTTCGCTTCGCCGTAGGCGGCGTCCCGGTCCGCGAACCTATCCAAAGTGCAAATACGTAGGATCGTTGCCGAGCGCAGATGTTCGCGTACACCGGTATCCGGGTGCGGAACCTGGATCGGGCCCGGCGGTTCTATTGCGATGGGCTGGGCCTGAAGTTCGTCCGGAGCGGCCGCATGAGCGCCGGGGGCATGTGGGAAGAGCTGCGGGACCCGGACTCCGGACATGTGCTCGAACTCAATTTCTATCCGGACAACCCGCCCTACCGCGAAGGTGACGAGCTCGATCACCTCGGGTTCGAGGTCAAGCGGCTGGACGAGACGGTCCAGCGCCTCGAGGGACTGGGAGCTCGCCTCCGGATCCCGGCATTCGTCGAGGGGGGGGTCCGCCTCGCCTTCCTCGCGGATCCCGATGGGATCTGGATCGAACTGTACGAGCAGGTGGCGCCGGACGGTGCTCCTTCCTCCCAGGTGGTCGATTGAACCGGTTGCCGACACGTTCCCTCCATCAGGCATAAGCCTCGGACCATGGTGGCGGGCAGCACGACCGTGGCCGGGAGCGGGACGAACACACCGAACGCCCCGGCGATCCCGCTTCGGACCGGGACCACGAAGGTCCGAGGGGTCGGCATCAACTCCACGGCCGTGTTCATCATCACGGTCGTCGTCCAGCTGATCGGCTACGTTTCCTCCTTGTTCCTCGCGAAGGGGATCGGGTCCGTACCGGCCGGTCAGAACCTGTGGGGCGAGATCCAGCTCTACATGATCATCGCGACCTCGCTCAATATGCTGGGCGAACTCCGTCTGAGCACCGCGTACGTGTTCTTCGTGGCGAGGGGCCGGACCCCCGGCGAGCTCGCCCGAACGTTCTTGTTGGCCCGCACGGCGATGGTGGCCGCCTCGGGCCTCGGGCTCTGGCTCCTCGCGCGTTCGTTGAACATCGCGTCCTCGGGGCAATTGCTCGAGATCTTCGGGATCTTCATGATCCTCCCGATCCTCTGGTCGTGCAGCACCGTCTACACGATGACGGTCACCGCGCTGGGCGACTCCCTCAAGGGTCAGATCCCGGTCCTCATCGAATCGGTCGTACGGACCGCTGCGCTCGTCTACGTGGCCCTTCAGTACGCCCAAGTGACGTCGACAGGCATCGGGCCGACCAACGCGGTCCACAGCCTACAGACCTTGTCGGGTGCGTGGACGTTCCTGGTGCGAATGACCGAGGCGTACGCCTTGGGCGCCGTGAGCTCGACCGTGTACACCCTTTCTCAGGTCCTTCGGTACCGTGGTCATTTCCATTGGCCCGAGCTCCGGTCCATGTTCCGGTTCGCCTGGCCGCTGATGGGAAGCCTCGGCCTGCTCTATCTGACGAACAGCGTGATGCCCATCGTCGTGGCCGGATACTTCGGCACTCGCGTCCTGAACTTCTTCAATGCAGCAAATGGGTTCCGGATCTTGGCCTTGGCCCTCCCCGCCGCGGTGATCGTCCCTCTCTTTCCTCATCTCACTGGGCTCCATTCGCAAAAGGAGTACGAGCTGGTCCGCGACCGTACGTGGAGGAGCCTGAGGTTCACGGCGATGCTCGTCGTGCCAGCGGTCGTGGGCTTTGTGGTCTATCGGGTCCCGTTCCTGGTCCTCCTGTACGGCACCACGTACGCGAGCAACGGCCAGATCGCGCTCGCGATCCTCGTCGTCTCGGCCATCCCGATGGCGCTCAGCCAGATCATCGGGACGGCGCTCAATGCCATCGGGTATCAGCGCCTCGAGCTCTACCTGACGACCCTCCAGGTGATCGTGCTCTTCGGCACCGTCGGTGTGCTGTTCCCGCCGTTCAGCCTGGGCGGCGTTCTCGTCTGGAAAGGCAGTCCGATCGAGAACCTCTCGGTCGCAGCCATCGCGTTGTTGGCCTCTTCCTTCGCAGCCATCGTCGTCAATTCGTACTTCATGCGCAGCCTCATGTCCATCCATATCCAACCGCGACCGATCGCCACGATCATCGGTAGCGCCGCGGCCGCGTTCGCGGCGGTCTCCCTCCTGAACCGTTTCGTGACCGTCTGGCACTACGATACGCTCGTGGGAGCCTTGCTCCTCGGGTTCCTCGTCTACTCGCTCGTCCTCATCGCCGTCGGGGAACTGAGCCGCGAGGACGTCGGTCAGCTCGGGCGATCGATCGGGCTTCCGACCCGGCTGATCAACATCATCGCGAAACTGTGCTGGCGCAAGAAGAGCCCTCCGGTGAACCCTGCTCCCCCGGGGGGCGCCCGCGCGTTCCGCTCCGTGCCCCCGGCGCTGGTCCGGGCGAGCGTGGTGGTGCCAGACCTCGTCGCAGACACCACCGAAGAGGTCCCCGACCGTCCCAACCCCTGACCCGGATCTGAGAGGCGGACCCCGAAGGGGTCATTGTTATGGCTTAGCATAGGACAGAAAAGCGCTTATCCGCGCCCGATCATACCTTAATTCAGGAGCGAACATGATCCAAGTTGAAGTCAAACCGTCCGCCATCGACCAGGTGCACCGGCTCATGTCCGGGCAGAAGCCCGAGATCGCGGTACGGGTGTACGCCCAGCCCGGAGGCGGGGGCTGTTGCGGTGGTGGTGGAGGGGCCGTCCAGTTCGGGATGGCGTTCGCCAAGGCCCGTTCGGACGACGAGGTCGTCAAGGTCGACGGGTTCAAGGTCATCGTTGACCCCAGCAGCATCCCATTCGTTAACGGGGCCGTCATCGACTACGTCGAGACCCTGGAGGAATCCGGGTTCAAGATCACCAACCCGACCCTTCCGGAACCGGATGAGGCGGGAGCGGCCGGCGGCTGCACCTCGTGCGGCAACAGCTCGGAGAAGGGCGGCGGCTGCGGCTGCGGATAGACCGCGATAGAGCCCTCGCCAGCCCCCGGACCGGTCGGTCCGGGGGACCCGATCTGGGGTGCCCGGTCGCTCCG
>JBARHO010000070.1:0-2938 GCA_049799275.1 Thermoplasmata archaeon | reverse complement strand
CCTCTGCTGACCGTCGATCATTGCAAGATGCTCCGCGCCTTTTCTTCAGAGTCGAGGGCCGTATTACTTTCTAGCAAAGCAAGAGATCTCGAAGGGGCTTCCTTCCAGGTCCTCGAGGAAGGTGAGCGTACTGCTGTTGAGCGCGGTTCGAGGGCCGCGCGCTCGGATCAACGCTTCCTCGAGATGAGAGACACCACCTCGGGGCGCGGGTGAGCTGCGGACCGGGGTCGCGCGGGTCCCGACCGGGCCGAGGATCTTCGCGTCGAGCGACGTGCCACTTATAGACCGGTCGGCCCGTGTCGGCGGTCATGAGCCCGAACAAGAAGGTCGTCGAGACCTACCAGGCGAGCCTGGGCGACCTGGATTGGGCCACGGTGGCCTCGTGCTTGACGGACGATGTAGAGCGGGTAGAGTGGGCGGATGGATTCCCCTCGTCCGGGGTTCCAGTGCGAGGGAAGGCTGCGGTCGTCAAGGATATGGAGGCCCCGAGAAAGTTCCAGATCCAAGCCACTCGAATGACGGAGGAGAACAACGTCGTGGTCGCTGAGTGTGTGGTTCGGGTGCCCTTGGAGCAGGGCGGCGTCTTCGTCGGCCAGAGCATCTCCGTGTACGAGCTGGAGAACGGCAAGATCAAACGCATGTCGTCCTTCGTGGCTGAGAACAAGCACCCGGCGTAGGGGGGGCCCCGCTCTGGGGTGGCGGAGTGGTACCGACGGGCCCCTCCTCTCCGAGCCGTTCGGAGCTCGGGGGCGAGGCGTCGCGCTTCGGATGATCCCTCTTAGCTTCGTAGGGAGGCGTGCGGGGGGCTTTATTCCCTCGACGGTCGCGTGATCCCGAATGACCGAAGTAGAGTGGTTGCGCAAGTGGTACGCCTACAACGCCGCCGCCCGGCATGGGTACTTCGAAACGCTCTCGAAACTCCCTCCGGAGGAACTTACCAGAGATCGCGGGGCGTCGTTCCCGACCTTGCTCGACATCCTCGGCCACTCCATGGGTGGTATCGAGACCTGGATCATTCGAATGTCCGCTCTGACCGGGGAACCCTTCGCACCCTGCGACCTTCCCGAGCCCCAGTCGCTCGATGACCTCCGAAAGTACCAGGGGTGGGTGGAGGAACAGGTCGACCGGTTCTTCGCGCGACTCTCGGACAAGGACCTGGACCGGACCTTCCTCGTCCCCAAATTGCCACCCTGGTGGGATGAGGATTTCACGGCGGGAGTTCGCAGCACTCTCCTTCATGTGATCGAGCACGAGCTGCAACACCGGGGAGAGCTGAACGCCCTCTTGTGGCAGATCGACGTAGAACCGCCGATCCTCGATTGGGCTGATTTCGAGGAGAGTTAGGCCCCGTCGTCGCGCGCCGGGTCGACACCAGCATCCGGGTCAGGGAGGGCCGCGTCCGGGACCCCGTCCCGAGCGGGGCGAACGCTGCGGCCTCGACGCGGTCCTTCGGTCCCGCGGTCGTCTCACCGGGTTCGTTCTCCGTACCGGCTCGCGGTGCATCCACGGGACGTACGAGATGCCCACCAGGAGCCCGTCGATGGTTTGCAGCCGGGTCACGGTCTGCCCCCATGGGTCCGTCCGGGGGGCATGGAGAAGGTGGTATCCCTTGGACTCGAGTTCCGATGCCGCTTCGGTGACCCCCGCCGGGCTGTCGACCTCGAACTCGATGAACAGTTGGGGGACCGGGTGGTCGTCGGGCCAATGCTCGCTGCCGAAACATGTTCTCGCAGCTTCTGAAAGTGGCCACACCCCGAAGTACTTGCTTCCCCCCCACCGTTCGGTGTGCAAGAAGTTCGTTCCCTTGGACTGCTCCAAGGGTAGACCGATCGAGTCGACGAAGAGCGCCCGTCCCTCCTCCAGACTCCTCGTGATAATGCCGACGGCGCCGATGAACTGCGGCCTCACGCGAGACCCTCCGAACTGCTGCACGGTTCGAGATACTAAAGGACGGCTCGGGCCGGTCGCACCGACGCGGACGCTTCCCGAATGCGTGCCACCATCCTGTCGGGGGGGCCTAGGGCTCTAGCAGGGTCAGGACCGACACCGAACGGACCCTACCACGGACGCCATGACGACGCGAGCTCGGCGGTACGCGATAGGTCCAGCGCTTTCCGGCCCCACGTTGGGGGGCCGGGCCCGCGCCTCAGTCACTCTTCTTGATCTGGCCGTAGAACACCTTTCCCCAGTCCGGCCGGGTCCCGTCCAGGTCCTTGAGACGGTACTTCTTCGCCAGGGTCCACGACCCGACGACCTGCCCGGACCGTTCGTGGGCCTTCGGGTCGGTCGAAAGGGCCACGACGCCGCGGGCGAGAAGGTACGGCGTTTCGGACGCGAAGAAACGGTCCGCCTTGGGGATCGCGTCCCGCCAGTTCTCTTCCCGGACCCCGAACTGGTCCAGCATCTGTTCGGAGCGCAGGAATCCCGGCGTGACCGCGATCGCGCTCATCCGGGAGAGCCCGGCTTCCACGAACTCCTCATGTTGGGCGAGGGCGAGGCGGATCACGCTGGACTTCACCAGGTCATAGAAGAGACTCCCTCGGTAGCGGTGATGGTCGCCGTCGGTGATCTCGAACACGATCCCTCGTTTGCGGCGGACCATGAGAGGGAGAGCATACCGGCTCGTGAGGATGTGGGAGAAGATGCCACGCTCGAGCATGGTCCGCCCGACCGAGTACGTCAACGTCCAGGGCGGACGGCCCCATTGACTGAGCTCCTCGCCTCCCCAGATATCGTTGACCAGGATATCCAGCCGTCCTCGTTCCCTCCGTCGGATCCGGTCGAGAAGTCGTCGTACCTCGGCCTCGACCGTGTGGTCGACCCGGATCGCGTACGCGGTCCCGCCGTACCCCCGGATGATCTCGGCGGTCTCCTCGATCGTCTCCGGTCTCCCCCGGGTCGCCGGGTGGCCGCGAACGCTTCGTCCGGTGGCGTAGAC
>JBARHO010000069.1:0-53953 GCA_049799275.1 Thermoplasmata archaeon | reverse complement strand
GCCGCCGTCCCATCGGGGGGGAAGCCGGCGGCCTCCCCGGCCGCGAACAGTCCTGGGACCGTGGTCTCGAGCGTGTCGGTGAGGTCCGGAAGATAGTGGCCGATGGAAGGCTCCCAGTGCATCCGGGCCCCGAGTTGGAAGAAGAGCTGGGCGTTCGGGAGGCGCCGGTGGGCGAGGACGACCGCATCAACGGAGAGGGAGAAGGTGGTCTCCCCTCCGCGGGAACGGAGCCGGACGGACCGCACGCGGGCCCGGCCATCGGCCCGGAGCAGGATGGTCCGGGGGTAGAGCGGGATCCCAAGCTCGGAGGCGCGCAAGGTCACCTCGGGATCGATGGCCCCGAACGACGCGACCGCCTCGACCGATTCGCCGAACCGACGGAGCATCTCCGCGGCGCGCGGGCCGCCTCCGAACAAGAGGGCCCGACGGAACGGACGGGGACCCGCGACCGGCGCCGCCCGTTCGGCCTGGTCGGCGACCACCACCCCCGGGCGGTCGTTCCCGGCGAAGAAGAGGGAGGCGTCATATCCGCCGGGGGAGAGGATCACGGACCGCGCGGTGATCGCGAGGGCCGGGCGACCTTCCGGGACGACGATCGCTCCGAACGAGCTCCGTTCACCGACCGATCGCCGGCTCAGGAAGACGGCGGTCGTTCTGGCATGGACCCCACGCAGGGACGCCGGAGGGAGAGCGGCCCGCTCCCGTTCGATCACGATGGTCGAGACCCCATGCTCTTCGAGCCGCTCGGCCGCCGCACGGCCGGCCCGACCCGCTCCGACCACGAGTACGTCGGTAGGGGTCGGGGGACCGACCGAGGAGGGCGGCCGCTCGGGAGCGTGCCGGGGAAGCTCCCCGTACCCCGCCAAGCGCCGGACCACCCGATGGTAGAGGGGTGTCAGGAACGCCGGCCGACGGAACCCGTGGACGGTATCGATCCCACGCGGGAAGATCCAATCGAGAGCGCCCAGAAGATCCAGCCCCGGCCGCGGCCAGGCGTTCTCGGTCTCGATGACGTCGCCCTCCTTCGGAAGATACCGGCAGCTCCGGACGTTCGGGGCATCGTTGACCCGCACCAGGCATTGGGTACAGTAGCCCACCCCGCAGAACGGGGCCCGAGGGCGATGGTAGCGGATCGAGCGTTGGAGGATCGAGAAAGGGTCCTTTCCCAGAGCGTGGGATAGCGGTTCGTTCGGGTCGGCCGTCCGGATCCGGCCGCGGAAGCGGACCTTCACGAGCGGCTCAGGTTCCATGAATGGGCGGGGCACCACCGGGCCGATTATTTAGCCGCGTGCGCCCGGGAACAGGGGCCCGACCGGCCGTGCACCAAATCTATATAGAAACCGGCTCGGTGGGCCCGCGGCGCTCCATGAGGACCACCGGAGGGTTCCACGGCCGTCGGATCCAAAAGACCGGCGGTTCGACGTTCATCATCTCGCTCCCGAAGAGCTGGGTGACCCAGCGCGGGCTCCATGCCGGGGACGTCCTCGTCTTCACGCCCCGGTCCGACGGCACACTGACCATGTACCCGGAGGACGCGCCGCGGGGCGAGAACATCCGACGCACGGTCGAGGTGACGAACGATATGGACCAGGCGCACCTCTTCCGCGTCCTCGTCGCCGAGTACATCGCGGGGGCGCCGCTCCTCGAGGTGCGGACCCACGGGCGGATGAGCGCGAAGACCCGCGACGTGGTGCGAGGCTTCGCCCAGCGGATGATCGGTCCCGAGATCCTCGAGGAGACGGCCGAGGCCGTGGTGCTCCAGGACGTGGTCGGGGCGAACCCGCTCCCGATCCCCTCGGTGATCCGGCGGATGCATCAGATGGTCCGTTCCATGCAGGTCGATGCCATGGCGGCGTTCAAGAGCCAGGACGCGTTGATCGCCCGGGACGTCATCGAGCGGGACTGGGAGGTCGACCGCCTCCATTGGTTCGTGCAGAAGCAGGTCACCACCGCGCTCCGCGACGTGCGTACCCTTACGTCGCTCGGGCTGACCCTTCCGGAGTGCTCGACGTACCTGCTGGCCTCGCGCGTCCTGGAACGGATCGCGGACCACGCTGTCCGGATCGCCGAGACGGTGTCCATCCTCGGAAAGGAGTCCCCGCCGGGCGCGCTCGTCACCGAGCTCGAACACCTCTCCGATGCGGCCGCCCGCGTCCTCTCGGAGGCGGTCGATAGTCTCGAGCAGAAGGACATCGTCCGCGCGAACGCGGTCGTTGACGATGCGAAGCACGTCTCCCGGGAGCGGGAGAAGATCCTGCGCGAGCTCTCCACGAAGCGGGGTCGGATGGCGGTCGGGCTCGCGTATGTGCTCGAGAGCCTGGAACGGAGCGCGCTCTATGCGAGCGACCTCGCCGAGATCGCGATCAACCACGCGATCGAATCAACGGTGACCGCCCGCGGTGAACCTCAGGGTGCGACGACCTCCTAGTGAACCGGACCCTACTGGGAACGTTCTCCCCCCCGGCCGGTCCGACGAGGGATCCCCCGGAACTATAGAGAACCGGGCAGCTCTATGATCGGGGGGACCCTGCGCCGCTCGGACGCTCCGCACGGGACATGGGATCAGGAGTGTACACCGGTCCGCGAAGGACCTGTTGGACCAGCCCGCGCCATTCCGCGGCCGAAGCGATCCGGGGGTTCGACCGGGCGGAGGAGGACGACATCGCGCGTTGGACGATCTCCTCGAGATGATCCTCCACGGCCGAAGGGGTCACCCCGGCGAGCGATAGGGTCGCGGGTAGACCGATCTCGCTGAGGAGCGACTGCACATGGGCGGCCAGGTGTCCTCGGGAACGGACCACCGGGTCCTCGAAGATCGATGCCAGGGTCCCATACCGCTCCCGGGCGGAGGGATAGTTGAAATCGAGGAGGTACGGGAGCACGATCCCGACCAGTCGGCCGTGCGGCAGGCGAACGTACGGGTAGAGGGCGTGGGCCAAGGCATGCGCGGCCCCGGTCTGCGCATTGGAAACGGCGAGGCCCGCCATCGTGGCGGCCGCGTGCCACCGCTCGCGCAGCTCGAGATCGTCCCGGTCCTTCATCAGCCGAGGGAAGAGCTCGGCCGCGGTCCGGATGGTCTCGCGCGCCATCGCGTCGGAGAACGGGTCCGACCATTCCGAGACCAGGGCCTCAAGGGCATGGCCAAAGGCATCGGCGGCGGTGTCGGCCAGGACCTCTCGGGGCATCGACATCGGTAGGAGCGGGTCCAAAAGGGCCCAATCGGGAACGAGCTCCCGAGATGCGATCTCGATGAGACGACCCTCCGGGTCCCTCAGATGCGCCTGCCAGGACGCCTCGCTCCCGCTGCCGCTCGTCGAGGGTATCGCGATCAAACGGGCCTTCCTCCTCAAGCCCAGGTCGCGGAGCGGCGTGACCGATCCCAACGTGACCTCGGGGTCGGCATAGCGGACCCAGCCGGCCTTGGCGGTATCGATCGTGCTGCCGCCCCCGACCGCCACGATCCAATCCGGCCCGAAGGAACGCAGGTCCTCCACGACCGGCTCGATCGATGCGAGCGTCGGTCCGATCTCGACCTTGTCGACGACCTCGACGGTGGCCCCGGTCTTGCCGATCTCCTCGATGATCCGCTTCGTCCGATCGTGGTCGACCAGCGACGGGTCCACGACCAGACAGGCGCGGGTACATGCGATCGCGCTCAGCTGTTCGATCGCCCCGGCCCCGAACGCGATCTGCGGGGCGGTGAAGTAGCCCATTACTGCGGGCGCCCTTGGCGACAGGCGCGGCAGGACCCGGTGAGGGAGAACGCGATGCGGTCCACCTCCCAGTCCTTCGGGTGCCGTTCCGCGAGCAGCAGGAGGATGGTCTCCTCCTCGGGAGCGAGCGGGAACTGTGCGATGCGGCCACACGCCTGGCAGACGATGTGCGTGTGGACCGGTTCGTCGACCCGAACGGTCCCCGAGGGGGATCGCAAACGATCTTCCGAGGTGAGCGCGTGCGCGGTCGAGCGATCCGGGTGACTCGGAGGTGTGCGGGGGCTGGCGGACCTCGTCGATCGCTTCGAACGAGAACGGGAGGACTTCCGCGGGGTCACGAGCTGGGTCCTCGCATGGGACGACCCACCGGGGCTATTTGAACCATCGTTGAATTCTCCGATGCCCGGCGAGGAGCAGAGGGCTCGGGATCATGGAGATCGTTCGTCCGGCCAAGATCGTTCTCGTCTATGCGCACTGGTGCCCGCATTGCGTACCCGTGTCGACCGAGCCGGTCGACCGGCTGGGAGCCCTCTTGGGCGTCCCGGTCCAGTTGCTCGACATCGACGTGCCGGGGGAGGAGATCATCGCCGACGAACTGGTCAAGCGGTACGGCGACTGGGTGGAGGACTATCTCATTCCCCAGGTCTTCCTGGAATGGAGCGATGGGCGGGTGGAGCATCTCCTGACCGGAACTCCGGGATCCCTGGACGGGACCCGACGGAACTGGCAGCGACTGTTGGACCGGAGCTTCAGCCCGCCGCCGGTGCCCCGGTAGTTCGCCCGGTCGACCGTGGTGCCGGGTCGACCCGCGATCAGCGCGGCCTCTTGGCCCGCGTCCGACGGCAAAGCGGAACTAGCCCCCACGTTCTACGAGCGCCCGGACGGCCCCGGGCCGTCGCGATGGATGTGCGATGATGAGCGCCAATGAGCTAGGCGGCGTCACCGAGACCCTCGAGGTCCGCGGGGAACGCTCGACCATCTACTGCCTCGACCGGATCCCCGAGGTCGACGCGAAGCGGCTACTCACGCGCCCGCTGACCACGCGGATCCTCCTCGAGAACATGATCCGACATTTCGATCCGAAGGGGATGGACCTCGGACTGATCCGCTCCCTTGCGAACGGGAAGGGTTCGGCGAGCGACCACGAACTTCCGTTCTATCCTGGCCGGGTCCTTCTGCAGGATTTCACCGGCGTTCCCGTCATCGTCGACCTGACCGCGCTCCGGTCCGCGGCCGCCGGCCGGGGGCTGGATCCCCTGCTGGTGAACCCTCGCATACCGGTGGACCTCATCGTCGACCATTCGGTCCAGGTCGATAGTTTCGGCACGAAGGGCTCCCTGCTCATCAACCTGGACCGCGAGTACGACCGGAACTCCGAGCGCTATGCGCTCTTCCGGTGGGCCCAGGACGCCTACCAGAACTATCGGGTGGTCCCGCCTGGCAACGGGATCTGTCACCAGGTGAACCTCGAGTACCTGGCCTCCGTCGTCGATCGCCGCACCGAGAACGGTACGACCAACGCCTTCCCGGACACCCTGGTGGGAGCGGACTCCCACACGACGATGGTGAACGGTCTCGGCGTCCTCGGATGGGGCGTCGGAGGGATCGAGGCCGAAGCGGTCCTCCTCGGAGAGCCCGCCTTCGTACCTTTTCCGCAGGTCGTCGGGGTGCGCATGACCGGGCAGCTCCCGGAAGGCGCCACGGCGACGGACCTCGTGCTGACGGTCACCCGGGAGCTCCGCAAGAAGGGGGTCGTGGAGCGGTTCGTGGAGTTCACGGGGCCCGGTCTCGCGGCGCTCAGCGTCCCCGATCGGGCAACGATCTCGAACATGTGCCCGGAGTACGGCGCGACGGCCGCGCTCTTTCCCATCGACGACGCCACGATCGCGTATCTCCGGGGAACGGGCCGACCGGCGGCGATCGTGGACCGCGTAGCGGCCTACGCGAAGCGCCAGGGGCTTTGGTTCGACCCGTCCAACCCCGAGCCCGAGTTCGATGACCATATCTCGATCGACCTCGGCAGCATCGTCCCGACCCTTTCCGGGCCCAAGAACCCCGAGGAGGCCATCGCCCTGAGCGATCTTCCGAAGGCGTTCCGCGTGGGCCTCGAGCAGTACCGATCCAAACGCCCGCGACCCGCCCGCGGTCCCGGACCGACCCCCGAATATCCGTCCGACGACCCGCTCCATCCGTTCGACGGGAACGTCGACCGGGCCAGCGGAGTAGGTGGTCCGCTCCCTTCCCGACCGGACCCCGGCGTGCAGGACGGGTCCACCGTCATCGCGGCCATCACTAGCTGCACCAACACCTCGAACCCGACCGTGATGATGGGCGCCGGCCTCATCGCCCGACGGGCGCGGCAGCTCGGCCTCCATCCCCCGGCCCACGTAAAGACCTCGATGGCCCCCGGCTCGAAGGTGGTGGCCGAGTACCTGACCCGGGCGGGGCTCCTTCCCGACCTCGAGGCGATCGGGTTCGACATCGTGGGTTACGGGTGCACGACCTGCATCGGCAACAGTGGACCGTTGATCCCGGCGGTCGAGAAGGCGGTACTCGAAGAGGACGCCTACGTGGCCGCGGTGCTGAGCGGGAACCGTAACTTCGAGGCCCGGATCCAGAACCTCGTCCGCGCCAACTTCCTGGCCTCCCCGATGCTGGTCGTCGCCTTCGCGCTCGCCGGGCGGATGGACATCGACCTCACGCGCGAGCCCCTGGGCCAGAGCCCGGACGGACACCCCGTGTACCTTCGGGACCTGTGGCCGAAGGCGGAGGAGATCCGCCAGCTCGTCGAGGCACATCTGGACCCGTCGATCTTCCAGGAGAAGTACCGGACCATCTCCCAAGGGGATCAGCACTGGGAGGCGCTCCAGGTGCCGGGGGGCACGATCTATCCCTGGGACCCGGCATCGACCTACGTCCAGAACCCCCCGTACTTCGCGCTGCCCGAGCCGCCCTTCCAGGGCCGTCCGCTCCTCACCGGGGCGCGTGCTCTCGCCATCCTGGGGGATCGGGTGTCGACGGACCATATCTCACCCGCCGGCGAGATCCCTCAGACGAGCCCGGCGGGAGCGTACCTCGAACAGCACGGCGTGCCGATGCGGGAGTTCAACACCTACGGGGCCCGGCGGGGGAACCATGAGGTCATGGTCCGTGGCACCTTCGCGAACGTGCGCCTTATCAATCTCCTGGCGGCCCCCAAGGAGGGCGGATGGACGGTCCACTTCCCCTCGGGCGAGGGCATGACCATCTTCGAGGCGGCCGAGCGGTACCGGAAGGACCAGGTCCCCCTCATCGTGATGGCGGGCTCGGGCTACGGACAGGGCAGCTCCCGCGATTGGGCGGCGAAGGGTCCCCGGCTGCTGGGCGTCCAAGCGGTGATCGCGAAGGACTACGAACGGATCCACCGGGGGAACCTGGTCGGGATGGGCGTACTTCCTCTCCAGTTCCACGCCGGCGAAGGGGCCACCGAGCTCGGTCTCACCGGACGCGAGCGGTACACCCTCGCC
The DNA here is from genome assembly GCA_049799275.1 of Thermoplasmata archaeon. Lineage (GTDB taxonomy): Archaea > Thermoplasmatota > Thermoplasmata > Lutacidiplasmatales > UBA184 > Lutacidiplasma. The sequence goes on along the minus strand of JBARHO010000069.1, from coordinate 46,734 downwards.
CTGACCGAAGGAGAGATCCTCACCGCTCGCACCGAGCTCGAGGTCACGGCCGAGCCCGACGACGGGCCCGCGCGCCGGTTCCGCGTCCGATGTCGGATCGACTCGGAGGTGGAGCTCGCGTACTACCGGGCCGGAGGGATCCTGCCGTACGTGCTGGGTCGGGTCCGCAAGCGGTAGGCCCGTTCGAGGACGGCCCCGACCCGCGTTCCCGGCCGGTCAGGGCAAGGGTCGGTTGAAATGCATGGCGCGGATCGCCAGCCGCTTGTTCAGGTACAATCGGTACGCGTCGTCGCGCTCCGGCCGGGTCGCGGAATCCAGCTCGAACTGATCGCACCCGGTGCGCCGCGCCTCGGCGATCAACCAATCGAGGATGCGGCCGGCGTGACCTCGGCCACGGTGATCCGGATGGGTCGACAGGTCGTCGACGTAGAGGTACCTTCCAAAGCAGAGATCATGGCCGATCCGGAACCCCGCCACGGCCACGACCCGGTCCCCTTCCCGGGCGACGACCAGGCGGTATCCTTCGGGCCGCAACCGCCCGTTGACCCGCTCGGTGAACTCCGAAGGGGTCCCGATCCCCGGTCGTAAGGCCCGCATCGCGTCGTAGGCCTGGATCGTATCGCCCGCCAGCAGCTCCTCGATATCGGACATGGGTCGCTCGCGGAGCGAGCGCTCCTCTTCTTTGTGAACCTTGCGTGGACCGGGTCGTCGTGCGGATGGGGACAAGGGAGCCGGCGACGCCAGATCGCGCGTCGCCGGTAGGGGGCTCGGGACGATATCGAGCGACGTTAGCGCTTCGGCATCGTATAGAGGCCGACCACGTTCCCCTCGCTGTCCTTGAAATATCCGGTGTAGCCCATGCTCCCATCGCCGATCGGCTGCTTCGGCTGGAGGATCTTCCCACCGTTCTTCTCGATCGTCTTCTGAACGGCGGTGATGTCATCGACCAGGATGGTCACGACCGGATGGACGACCTGGCCGCCGCGCTTGGCGATGCCGCCCCCGATGACCCCCGGTTCGTTGGGCATCCCTTTGTCATCGAGCGTCCCGGTCGTGACCATGGTGTAGTCCATCTCCGGCATCTTCGTTACTTTCCATCCGAAGGTCGAAGAGTAGAACTTTCGCGCTCGCTCCGTGTCGTCCGCGGGTAGCTCAAAGTGACAGACTTCGCCGCTCATGGGTTCTCGGAGGGCCATGATCGGACGACCCTAAAGCGGATGCGGGGGGATCATGAAACGCCCTGTAGGCGCGATCGCACCGCATACCTACCTCGGTCCACCGGGTAGGACCGAAGTAGACCGCCCGTTGACCCCCAGCCCGGCAGTACGTGCCCAGAGACGGGTCGCTCCTCGGTGGTGGGCAGGCGCTGCGGAGGTCGGATCCGCGTTGAACCAGTTTCTATATAGTAACTGGGCTGAAGAATTTATATTTTAACTTTCTATATTTATTTGGGGTGATCCCAAACGTGAACGAAAAATTGCGTCAGCTCTGGAAAATAGGCCTGGGAACAGCGGTGGTCAGCGTGCTCTTGGTGGCGGCGCTGGCCGGCGCGCTACAAGGGTCGGACCTGGGCGCGGCCCGCTCGAGCGGGTCGAGCGCCGCGCTGAACGCCGAACCCATGGGCCAGGGGCCGTCGAGCCCCACGCTTCCGACCCCCATCCAACACGTCTTCCTCATCATGATGGAGAACGAACAGACGGGGATCATCTACGGGGAGCAGCCCTACCAGACCAAGCTCGCCAACACCTACGCGTGGGGCGGCGACGCCAACTCCAACCCGGACCACGCCGGCTACTATGCCATCTGCCACCCGTCCGCGCCGAACTACCTCGCGCTCACATCCGGCCAGCCGCTCCAATGCAACTCGGACGCCTTCAGCACCTACTCGGTGAACAACCTCGGCAACCTGCTCGACGAGGCGGGATTGCCGTGGGTGGACTGGGAGGAGAGCGCGGGCCAGCACTGCCAGGAGAACAACAGCGCGAACGGCCTCTATGTGGTGCGCCACAATCCGTTCCCGTACTACAGCGACCTCGGAGGACGAACGCCTGGTTCCGCGTGCATGACGCACGTGCTCCCGATCGCCAACCTGACGGCGGACTACCCGTACTCGCAGACCCCGCCGGCGTTCACCTACATCGCCCCGAACATCCTGAACGACGCGCACTCCTCCTCGGCGGCGTACGGGGACCACTGGCTCTCGACGTTCATCCCGAAGCTGATCGCCCAGCCGTGGTTCTCCAGCTCGGTCATCTTCATCACCTACGATGAAGCGTACGATGAGGAAGGCAACGAGAACTTCACCGGGTACGATGGGCTCCAAGGAGGACCCGTCTACACGGTGGCGGTCAGCCCGTACACGCTCGGCGTGGGAGCTCTCGACTACAACAGCTCGCACTACGACCTCCTTTCGACGATGGAGTGGTTGCTCGGGCTGCCGCCGACCGGAACGGGGCACGACGGGACCGAGGCATGGCCGGCGCTGACCGGGTTCTTCAATGACCGGCTGTTCGCCCGGGGCGCGGACCTCGCGCACACCTACCTGCCCGGCGCGAACCTGTCGGGGCGGGACCTGGCCAGCGACGACCTCGCGTATGCCGACCTCGCGGGAGCGAACCTGAGCGGGGCCAATCTCCGAGGTGCGAGCCTGCAGTACGCCGACCTGAACGGAGCGGACCTTCAGGGGGCCCACCTGGCGGGCGCCGATCTGTTGGAGGTCGATCTCTCCGGCGCGGACCTTCAGGGAGCTCAGCTGCGAGGAGCGAGCCTACCCGATAGTGACCTGACCGGTGCGGTGTTGGTCGGTCTGGGGCCGACGGCCGGCCAAGAGACCAACTTTGACGGGGCCGACCTGGCGCACGATGCGTTCTACGACGCGGCCTGCGGAGCTCCGAACTACATCACCGCGGTAGGCGCGGATATTTCCGGTGTGCAGGGAGTGCCCGCCGAGTGCGTCCCGCCACTGTAGATCGAGGGCGAGGGACCATCCGGAGGACCTCGAGAGGGACTCGGGTACAGGCGAATACGAGCATCCCACATGACCGGACCTAGCTGAACGGAGGACGATCGAGATCGATCCCGAGATCAAGGCCTGACCCCAGTCCCCGCGGGGCAGAACATCCGGCCAGACCGCGCTTCCCGCCGGTCAGGAGGCGGCCCCGCGAGGACCTACCCTTTCCCGACCCTGAGCGGCTCTTGGTGTCGGGTCAGCCCGCCGGCTGCTCTACGGCGACCATGTTCGTCGTGCCGGCTTGCTTTCGTAACTGGATCAAGGGGGCGTACTCCTCGGAATCATACCAGGCTCGGAGGGCCTCCATGTTCGGGAACTCGATCAGAACGGTCCGGAGGGGATCCCACTCCCCCTCGAGCACGTGAGGTTCGCCGGCATAGAGGGTCCGAGCCCCGTGCTTCTGAAGGGTCGGTCCGAGCTTCTCACGGTATTCCTTGGCCTTCTCTTGGTCATGCCAGTGGATCTGGGCGATCAGGTAGGCCGACATTCGTTCCCCGGCCGGGCGAACCCCAGGCCGTGGATCAATCCTTCGGCACTCCCGCGAAGGACGGAGCGACCCCTGAGGGCGTCGAAAGTACGGCGGACCTCTTGGAGTCGAACGCACGGCCTCGGGTCCGGTGGCGACGGGCCCGTTCCCCGTTCAGAAGAACCCTTCGCGAAGGTTGATCCCGTACTCGAGGTAGGCCTTGAGGCAGCTCGCCATCTGCATCCACCCGCCGCAATTGTCGTACGAGCTGCTCCGGCCCTCCGGCGTGTCCCGCCAACCCGATTCCGAGATGCTGACCATGGTCGCCGATGGACCCAGGGGCTCGAACTTCACCTCCACCCGGGTCGTGTAATCCCCATCCTGCGCCTTCCACTCGAGCGCGATCAGCCGTTCGGGGACCACCTGCGTCACAGCCACCGGGAATCGGGGGGTACCGCCGTCGGGACCGTCGGCGAACTGCCAGGTCACGGTGGTGCCTTCCTTCAAGGGGCCGCTCGCGCCGCCCGTCGTGAAGTAGCGGCTCAGCGTCTTCGGATCGTAGACCGCTTCGAAGACCTCGGCAACGGGTTTCCGGACCTTCACGTGCACTTCGAACTTGACCTCCATTTCCGCCCCGGTAGGCCCCAGGGATGGCGAGAATATATATGTTACTAAATGGTAACATATCTGGAGCGAGGAGATGGTTCGCGATGAGCGACCCGAGAGGGTCTTCCGGGCGCTGGCCGATCGCACTCGACGGCAGATCCTGGATCGGCTCGGGGACCAGGCGATGACGACAGGTCAGCTCTGCGACGAGATGAGCCCGCTCGATCGGTGCACCACGATGAAGCACCTGCGCGTGCTCGCCCGAGCCGACCTGATCATCGTCCGCCGAGAAGGTCGGTTCCGATGGAACCACCTCAATGCGGTCCCCATCCAACGCATCTACGATCGCTGGATCAGTCAGTATGCCCGGCCTTCGGTGGAGCTGCTGACCCGACTGAAGCGCGACGTGGAGGGAACGGCCCTGCCGCCGGGGTCGGCCGCCGTGGGAGGGGACGTTCGGACAACGGCCCGGACGTGAGCCGTGTCGCGGCGCGGGGGATGGATCTAAGGAGGCCGACCGATCGCCGAGGTGAAGGTCACCAGGACCGTGGCCCCGGATCCGTTCACCGTCACCGTGCCCGTGGGGCTGTCGTAGCCGCTCGCGCTGGCCGTCCACCGGATCGTACCGTTCGGCAGCATGATGGTCAGGTTCGCTGAGCTCCCCGACACCGTCTTCGGGCCTGTCCCCGTCGCCACCGTCCACTTCGTTCCGCTCGCGAGCCCGGTCTCCTCGAAGGTGACTTTGTACTGCTGCTGGGTGAACACGACCTTCACCGTCTCGGGGGCCCCGCTCACCGTCACCGTCCCGTTGAACGCCGTCTTGTAGCCATCCTGGGGATGTCCAACGGCGATCTGATAGGAGTACGTTCCGTTCGGGACGGCGAACCCGATCGTGCTCGTCGTGGTCGCGATCTTTCCGACATGGAGGAGGGTCACGTTCCATTCGTGCCCGCTCGGGAGGCCCGACTCGACGAAGCTGAGCGAATAGGTCGGCGGCGCGTAGATCACGCTCACCGTGTTGGAGGCCGAGTTCGATACGTAGACCTCATCATTGATCGGGTCGAACGCAACCGCACCGGAAAAGAGCCCCACCGGGACCGAGGCGACCACCGCGCTCGTCACCCCATCGATGACGCTCACGTTCTCGGAAAGGAAGTTGGGCACGTAGACATCGTGGTTCGAGGTGGCGAACGCGAGGTACAGGGGGTAGGTCCCGACGGGGACCGTCGCGACCAGCCGGTTCGTCGTCCCGTCGATGACGCTGATGTTGTCGGAGCCGGCATTGACCACATAGATATCGTGGTTCGCGGGGTCGACGGCCACGTAGTTGGCGTCGGACCCGATGGGGACCGTCGCGACCACCAGGTTCGTCGTTCCGTCGATCACGCTCACGTTGTCCGACTCGGTGTTCACCACGTAGATGTCGAGGTTCGAGGCGTCGACCGCCACGGGATCGGGGTCGGTCCCGACCGGGATCGCTCCGACCGCCAGGTTCGTCGTACCGCTGATCACGCTCACGTTGTCGGTACCGCCGTTGGTCACGTAGATGTCGTGGTTGGAGGTGTCGATCGCCAGGTAATAGGGGTAGACGCCAACGGGGACCGTCGTGAGCAATTGGTTCGTGGCCCCAGCGATGACGCTCACGGTATCGGACACGGTGTTCGTTACGTAGATGTCGTCGTTCGCGTTGTCGACGGCCAAGTAATTGGGGTCGGACCCGACGGGGATCGTCGCGACCACGTGGTTCGTGGCCCCAGCGATGACGCTCACATTGTCCGAGTTGGCGTTCATCACGTAGATATCGAGGTTCACCGCATCGTACCCTACGGCATACGGCTCCGAACCCACCGGGACCGTCGCGACCACTCGGTTCGTGGTACCGCTGATCACGCTCACGTTGTTGGTAGCCTCGTTGACCACGTAGATGTCATGATTCGCGGCGTCGATAGCTTGGAAAGCGGGGAAGGTCCCGACCGGGACCGTCGCGACCACGGAATTGGGCGCAGGTGGACGGGCCTTCCCAACGAGCGGCCTCGTCGGACCGGACCGTAGCATGGGAACGGGTATGTGCCGGAAGGATGGGGTCAATGGCCCGGGACCGATCTTGGTCGCGGAACCCGGACCGTTCTCCGTCCGTGCAGGGCCGGATCCCCACGCCCCGAGGCTGGAAAGGACCACCAGCAGCGTCGCGGCTATCGACAGGAAGAGGACGGCCCGGGAATGAGACGTCAACATCGGGCGGGGATCGACTCCTCACTTATACATATTACGACTCATCAAAGCAGGGGGGCGGACGGGGACCGGGGCTATGTCTTGGCGCTCCCTACGGGGCCGTGTTGGTCGACCTATCCTTGAGGCTCACGATAGGCCGGAGAGCCGGGTACGGATCCCCCGAACGGACCGGCCCTCTCGGACGGCTACGCCTCTTTTTCTGCAAGGCTTGATCGCGTCACCCGTCCCTCCGCGTCCCTTGCGGCCCATATCGGTACAGGACGCGCGACGGTTCCTCCTGGGTCGCCAAGGCCTATGGCCGGGCCGGCGCTGGGAGGGCCGAAAGGGGGTCGAGGCTGCGCTGCGGTACATCGGGTCTGTCCAATACGACCCGCTCGATGTGGTCGGTCGGAGCCATGATCTGGCCCTCTGGGGGCGGATCGTTGGATATCGCACCGAGGACCTAGAGCACGCGCTCTACACCGAACGGACCCTGTTCGAGTCGGGCGGCAACGTCCAGATCCGCCCGATCGAAGAATTGCCCTATCTGCGGATCGTCATGCGACGCAAGGTGGCCGAACCGAGGTGGCGCCGGTTCGCTCGGGCGAAGGTCGGACTGCTCAGGCGGGTGACCCGTGAGATCGAGAGCCGGGGACCGCTCGGACCCGGGGACTTCGAGGGCCTGGCCGAGAAGCGGGTCCAGCACTACCGTGCCAGGAAGGAATCCGGCCTCGCGCTCTATTTTCTGTGGCTCAAGGGGGACGTCATGGTCGCGTACCGACACCGGGGCGAGAAGGTGTTCGACCTGACGGATCGCTTGTTCCCCCGCCGCGCGCCCGAGGTCCCGGTCCCGGAGGCCGAGGAACATCTCCTGCTGCAGACGCTCCGTTCCCTGGGATTGGCGAAAAGTTCCGAATGGTTCCGGCACGGGTGGCCCCGGATCGGCCGTTACGGTCTGCGTGAGGAGTGGCCGGATCGGGTACGTCGATGGAAGGAACAGGGGGTCGTTCAAGAGCTCGAGGTGGACGGATGGCAAGGTCCTCAATGTGTGCTGGCGGATGCGGTCCCGGATCTGGAGAAGATCCGGGCGGGTGATGTGCCCTCACGCTGGCGGCCCCGGTCGACGACGACCGAGGAGGAGGTCGTTTTTCTAGCTCCTCTGGAGGGGGCGATCGCAGGGGGCCGCGCATCCCAACGCTTCGATCTCGAGTACACCTGGGAGGTCTACAAACCGGAGTCGAAGAGGCGGTGGGGATACTACACCCTGCCGATCCTCTGGGGGGACGGCCTGTGCGCCCGCATAGAGATGCGGGTCGATCGAGCGGCCCACTCGCTCCGGGTCGTCGGGTTCTGGCCGGAAGAGCCCGGGCTCCGACGGGACCCGGAATTCTCGACCGCGCTTGCCCGCGCTCTCGTTCGGCTCGCGGATCTCAACGACGTGGGCGATGTGGATCCCTCCGGACTGCACGCCCCGACGATGCAGCGCCGGGTTGCCGTCGCGATCGAACAAGCCTCTCACCGCGCGGCCTCGGGAAGTTCATCCTGAACGGCCGAGGTGACCGAAGCCCGAGCGAAGATCACTCCCGGGGGCGCGTCGAGCCCTCATCAAGGTACACCTGATCGTACGGAACGGGCCGGCGGGGAAAGTGGGTCCTCGTCCGACCAGCGCCCTCGCAGGGGGTTTAAGGGGGAGAGCCCTGCGGGCAGCATGGTGGACAAGCCGACCACGACCATGCAATGCAACGATTGCGGAACGGAGTTCGACCCGGCCGACCCGGCCGAGGCCCAGAACCATGTGGGCCACGACGTCGTAAAGATCGAGCAAGGGTAGGTCCACGGGTTAACGCCCCGGCCGGCGGGCCCCCGCTCAGCGAAGGTGCGTTCGGAAACGCGTTGGCGGATCCGTTCGCGATGGTCAGGCCCGCAATCCCTTTGGCGAGCAGGAACGATCGACCCGGCTAAGGAGGGAGAGCGACGACCAAGTTCCAGATCGTGATCGACTGCGCCGACCCAGACCGACTCGCCCATTTCTGGGCGGCAGCCTTGGGGTACAAGATCGCCCTTCCGCCCGCTGGGTTCGATACCTGGAGAACGTTCTGGATCAGCAAGGGGGTCCCCGAGTCGGAGACCGGCGGAGGGGACGACCGGATCGTCGACCCGACCGCTGCCGGACCTGCGATATGGTTCCAGCAGGTTCCGGAAGGTAAGGCGGTCAAGAACCGTCTCCATCTCGATATCAACGCCAGCGGGGGTTTCACGGTCCCTATGGCCGTCCGCAGGCAACGGGTCGATGCCGAAGCGGAACGATTGGAGGTTCTTGGCGCGATCCGGCTCGGTTCGCTCGAAGAACCCGGCGTAGACCACTACGGCGTGGCGATGCAGGATCCCGAAGGCAACGAGTTCGACATCAACTAGCCCACCGTCCGCATCCCCGCCTTCGGGCACATTTCGTACGACGAGGGCCAAGGTCTACCCGTGTGGTCCGGATCGGGCGCCCAGCGTGATCGGCCCGCGAGCCTCCCGAGCTCGAGCATCGCGATCACGGACCGTCGCCGGGTCGCCGACATGTGCCCCGGCAGCTCCACCTCGTTTTACAGCGCGGGGTCCTAGATTGGCGATGATTAATATGCGGGGCCTCTGCATGCATCGGTGCCCCCGGAAAAGGCGCTCGACTGGCTGCTCGAACCGGATCAGCCCTCGATCCGATACCTCACGCTGACCCAGCTTCTGGGAAAGCGAGAGTCGGACCGGGAGGTTCGCGGTGCTCGGGCCCAGATACCTTCCACCGGATGGGCCGCGGAGATCCTTCGCCGCCGTGATCCGGCCGGTTGGTGGGTCCGCGATCGTGGTTGGCTGGAGCCCCGGTTCCTTGCGACCAATTGGAACATGCTCGCGTTATCGGACCTGGGGGCGACCCGCGCCATCCCCGAGGTCCGGATCTCGAGCGAATGCTGGATGGCCAAGTCGCCCCTCCAAGGGGGTGGGGTCGGCGGGTTCGGGAAGGGGAAGGGCCACCATTGCTACACCGCCAACATGGCTCGCGCGCTGATCCGCCTCGGCTATGAGGACGATACCCGGGTCCGCAGGACGCTCGAATGGTTGGCCCGTACCGCTCACCCGAAGGGCGGCTGGACCTGCCGGTTCTCCCGGGACGGACCGGCCCCGAGCCGGACGCTCGATGCCTGGGAGGGCCTGAGCGCCTTCGCGGCCTATCCCCGTTCCAAGTGGACGCCCGCGATGAAGACCTGCGTCGAGCAGGGCGCTGAATATTATCTCGAGCACGAGCTCCACCTCCAAGGAGAGCGGTACGAGCCGTGGTACCGCTTCCACTGGCCTCCGCACTACTATTACGACCTCCTGGTCGGGCTGGATTGCCTGACCGCTCTCGGCTATGGGAATGACCCCCGGCTCGGGTTCGCGCTCGAACTTCTGCAGAAGAAGCGGCGGCCCGACGGACGGTGGAACCTCGACGCGGTCCAACCGGACCCCGACCCCGAGGGCGTCCAGTGGTACGCGGAACACCCCAAGCAACGCCCGGCCCCGCTGGCCTTCGAGGCGGCGGGGCGACCGAGCAAGATGATCACCCTTCGGGCGCTGACCGTCCTTTCGCGGGTGAGCTAATCGTGGGTCCCGGGCGCCGTCCCGGATGGCCGACCCCGGGAACGGGAGGATGCGCGGCCGCTGCTTCCTCGCATCCGAGCGCATGGGTTCCGAGCGATCGCGGGGTAGGAGGGAGCGCCGTTCTGCGTGCCGTGACCGCTCACCGTTTTCTCTCCTTCATGACCCGGACGCTGGTCCGGACGAGTGTCTGGATGAGCCGGACGGGTAGCTTCCCTTCGAGGGGAAGGTGTACTGCCGACTTGGTGGTCCCGTACCCTGCCAGTTCTTGCCGGTGGGTAGCCACGGTCGGCGGTCGCACGTAGAGGCCGATATGGCCCTTTTGGAGGGCGAACCACACGAACATCCCCTTGTACGCGTAACCTGGATAGCAATAGCCGGGCATGCTGTAGCTGATCACCTCGGTAGCATCCGGCGCCACGACCCGGATCGCCCTCCGTATGGCCTGAAGCCGGCTTCGGATAGCCGCGGGGCATCGAGCGATGTACGCATCGACCCCGGGATCCTTCGTCGTGACCGGAACGTTCACGCTAGGTACCGAGCTTGCTCCCGTCCCGGGTCAACGGGTGCTCTCCCATCGGCAACCGGGTCCCGTGCAGCTCGAGCACACTTCCCCAAGCATCGTCCAAGTACTGATAGCCCTGCTCCCGGACCGGGCCTTGCTTCCCTCCGAGGTGGTCGAGGGTCACTTGGGTCTCGGTCGGACCCAGGGCAACGTAGCGGGGAGGAGAGCCCGACGCGACAGTTCCAGTGTCGTATCCTGTCGAGCGCTTCGAATTTAAGCGAGCTCGAGCGAGATACGCGTCACCCCGTGGGGACGGGAGCACGAGTGTGGGAACGATCGGGATCCGCATTGGTCGAGCGCCCAGGAGCTCCTGATCGTGGGCCGCTGATCGGAGCGCCACAAGGAGCTCGAGGTCGACGGGCGGAGGTCCGAATGACGAACAATAAAGGGTCTCCGCGCGTGCGATCCATGATAGTCGGCTCGCTCTTCGTTGCGGCGCTCCTTCTCTTGTCGTCCGTGGCGACCGCAGGGGCCAGCTGGGTCCCGGCCCATCCTCCTCCCTCGGCGGGCGCCCCCGTATCCTCCCCCACGTACCCCACGCCCATCCGCCACATCATCGTCATCATGGACGAGAACGAGGAAGACACCACGACCCTGTCGGAGCCCTACGAGAAGAACCTCTCGAAGGAGTACGCGTATGCGGCGAACTTCTGGGCGACGGCGCACGACTCCCCGAGGGACTACGTCGCCGCCACGTCGGGCAGTAGCTCGGATCGCTGGAACCAGACGGTGACGTCACTCGCTCCGCTCCTGGACGCCCAAGGGGAGTCGTGGGCAGAGTATGAGGAGGCGATGCCCTACGCCTGCGACGTGGCCCCAGAGCAGCCCGCGGATTCGCTGTACGCCTCGGGGCACAACCCCTTCGTACGCTACCAGGACGTGAGCGCGGATCATCCCTACTGCCTGGAACATGAGCTCGTCTACAACGCCGCCAGCTTCGCCAAGACACTGGCCGATGGGACGCTCGATAGCTACACGTGGATCACCCCCGATGACTGCCACGACGCGCACGGGACCCCAGCGGGCGGTGCGTGCCCCACCGGGGCCGCCACCGACCGTGCGGGCGACGTGTGGCTGTCGCAGCTCATTCCGAAGGTGATCGCCAGCCCCGAGTGGAAATCCACGGCGATCTTCATCCTCTACGACGAGGGGGAAGGCGACGACGGGCCGAACGGGACCGGGGGCGGGCACGTCTACTCGGTCGTGGTGAGCGGGGACGGGAGGACCGACTATCAGTCGCACATCCAGTACGACACCTACGACGTCCTGACGACCACGGAGTGGCTCCTGGGTCTGGGCCATACCGGGCTGAACGACAGTTGGACGGTCCACCCGCCCATGTACGACCTCTTCCAATCCGGTTCCAGCTCGACGTTCAAACTGACCCTCCATGTCGTCAGCGCCGCCACCGGGTCGCCCGTCGAAGGCGCCTGGGCCAACACCACGGTCAACGGGGTTCGGGAAGAATGTGGGGACCGGACCACCGCTGCGGGCTACACGTCCTGTTACCTGCGGGACGGTACGTACCCGTTCACCTTCGCCGCGAAGGGGTACGACGGTCAGTCGCGCAACGAGGTCGTATCGGGCACCACGGTGGCGCCGGTCGTGAGGATGGAGGCAACGTGACCGGGCACGACCGCGGGCAGGCGGTCTGGACCGCGTGCGTGGTGCCTCCATGCGCACACCTCAACTGCTCGATCTAAGGTGGCCAAGCCATCCGAGTTCGAAGATACCACGGGGTGCGGGATCCCTGGCCCAGTTCTGGGGAGAGGGGAGCATGCGGGGCCCGGACGGATCAGGGCCTCTTCCGTGACCGGGGGCTTAATCTGACGAGCGCCGTTCTCGGGCCGTGGCCGCATCCCGACGCCTCGTCGCCATCATGTTCACCGACCTCGTCGGCTACACCGCGCTGGCCCAGGAGAACGAATCGTTCGCGATGCAGCTCCTCTCCGAGCAGAGGAGGATCCTGAGGAGCACGTTCGGCCGATACGGCGGGACCGAGGTCAAGACCATCGGGGACGGCTTTCTGGTCGAGTTCGCCAGCGCTCTCGACGCCGTGAGGTGTGCGGTCGCGATCCAGAGCGCGATCCGGGGGAGGAATGTGGCCTCGACGAGCAACCGGCCGATCCAGGTCCGGATCGGGATCCATACGGGTGACGTGCTCCATACGGAGGGCGACATCCACGGGGACGCGGTCAACGTCGCCTCCCGCATCGAGCCGTTGGCCGAACCCGGTGGGGTGTGCGTTACGGAGCAGGTGTACCATCTCATCCGCAACAAACTGGAGAGCCCCGTGGTCAGTCTGGGACGAGTTCAGCTCAAGAACGTCGAACTGCCCATGGAGGTCTTCAAGGTGATCGTGACCCCCTGGGAGAAGGGGTCCGCCGGGTCGTCGCTCCCCAAGGTCCCTACCGGCCGGGGCCGCGACAAGCGCCGAGTGGCCATCCTTCCCATGGCCAATCTGTCCGGCGGGTCCGATGAGTACTTCTCGGAGGGGCTCACCGAGGAACTGATCTCCAGCATCTGCATGGTGAGCGGCCTTCGGGTCATCTCGAGGACCTCGGCGCTCAAGTACAAGGATACCGTCAAGAGCGTCCCGGAGATCGGGAGGGAATTGAACGTCGGATCGATCCTGGAAGGGAGCGTTCGCAAGGCCGGTAACCGGGTCCGGATCTCCGTCCAGCTCATCGATACGGAGAGCGATGATCACCTTTGGTCGCAGACCTACGACCGGGACCTCTTGGACGTGTTCGCGATCCAGAGCGATATCGCCCAGCGGGTCCTGGAGGCGCTCAAGGTCACCCTCCTTCCCGAGGAAAAGGAGAAGATCGAAAAGCGTCCGACCACCAATAGGGATGCGCACGATCTGGTCCTCAAGGGGCGATATCACTGGCACAAGGGCACCGAGGCGGAGCTGCGGACCGCGATCCAGCTCTTTGAGGAGGCCATCCGGGTCGACCCGAACTATGCGCTCGCCTACGTCGGTCTCGCGGATTGCCACATCGGTCTCTGCGATGAGGGCTGTGCCGATGCGACGCAGGCGTATCACCAGATCCAACCGCTCGTGGCGAAGGCCTTGGCGCTCGACGATCAACTTCCCGAGGCCCATGCGACCGGGGCCCAGCTGTTGCAGAACTATCTGTGGGACTGGGAGGCCGCGGAGAAGGGATTCAAGCGCGCGATCGAGCTCAATCCCAATTGGTCGGTGCTGTGCAACTCGTACGCCGTCCATCTGGCCCTCCGAGGTCGCCTGCCCCAGGCCGTGGCCGAGATCAGGAGGGCCGAGGAACTGGACCCGTACTCCGTGGGCGTGCACGACTGTGCGGCGGAGATCTATCGGAGCGCGAACGATACGGATTCGGCCATCGAGGAGTGCCACAAGCTCCTCGAGATCGACCCGGGATTCGTACCGGCCTTCATCAAGCTCGGCAAGACCTACCTCCAGAAGACCATGTACGAGAAGGGCGTGGAGGCGATGGAAAAGGCGCTCGCCCTCTCACACGGCGGGCTGCTGGCCAAGGCGTACCTCGCGTACGCGTACGGGATCGTCGGGAGGACGGACGAAGCGCGACAGCTCATCTCCGAGCTCGAGCACGGTTCTTCCGGTCGATACATCTCGCCGTTCAATGTCGCCATCGCCTTCGTCGGCCTCCAGGACAAGACGGCGACGATGGCTTGGCTCCGGAGGGCCTTTGAGCTCAAGGCCAGCACTCTGGCCAAGATCAATATCGATCCGATGTTCGATTTCCTGAGGGCGGATCCCCGATTCATCGAACTTCAGCGAGACATGGGCCTGCTTGCGCCGAGCGGATCGCGCTCTCGACGATCTGATGACCAGCTCGTTCCTCCCAGCTCTTCTACCGATCTTGGCCCTCGCGCTCCGGAATGAGCCCTACCGTGGGCAGAGCATCGGCGACGCAGGATCAGGAAACGGAGTGGGCGCGACGAGCGGCCAGCCTAGGTCGAGAAGTACTGTGGGCTCGAACCAAGCGGGAAAAAGCGGTCGGTCGTGTCCTAGGTGGGGTCACGAGAGCCTAGCGTTCCGAGCGCACCAAGAGAAAGCTGGCCACCCTTCTTGAACCACCGGCTCCTCTCTCGCACATGGGGACCCTTGGATTCTCCGATTGGCTGACCCTGGCGCAAACGGCGGGCATCATCGGGAGCCTGATCCTGACACTCTACTTTGCGAAGCGACAAGTTCGGGCCATGACCGTGGATGTCGGGTCCAGGGTCCTGAACGATCTGGACGAAAAGAGGTACCGGATCAGCGAGCTACTGCTCGAGAAGCCCGACCTGATCAGCGTGGTGGCGGGGCCGATGTCCGGTTCACAGCCGGAGCACGTGATCGCGTACATGGTGGCCCTGGTCAGCGCTCACGCGTATCACATGCGCGAGCGAAAGATCATCAGCGACAACGAATGGATCGGATGGCGGCAGTGGATCCGAAATGACTTTGCACAGGGCACGGTCGGACGGGACTGGGTCGAACTGGATCTGGGGCAGTGGTTCGACCCCAGCTTCCGGGAGTTCATCGACAAGGAGATGCTCGCATCGGGCAAGGGAAAGGGCTAGGCCGCGGGGCCTTCCGTTCCCCGTGCTGGCTACGCAGGAAGCGGGGATCGGAATCGTCACTCCCGCTCCGTCGGAATCCAAGCGAGCGATCGCTGGCGCGCGAAGAGACCTCTCGCCGGAACGAGCGGACCGGTGGAAGCGGCCCCGGAGACATCCGAGCCGGAGCTCGAGCTCGCGGGCCTTCCCGCGGGGGCTCGAGTCCTCCTTTCCCGACTACGGGCGGATTTGCCCGCTCTCGAGACCTCCGACCGGGGAGGACCCTTTTTTCGCACGCGTGACCTATGGGGTCGAACGCGTCGCCCCACGGTCGAGAGGCGGGGACAAAGAAGGGTCCCTGCCTGAGTGAACCACCAGATCCGTCTCCAGTGAGTAGAGCCGCCAGCGGCCAGGGACGCCCTTGAAGCTTCGCATCCCACGATCGCGAAAACGCAGATCCGACCCCACGGAAAGATCACGCACCGTGCTCGAGACCAGAATGTCACCGTCCCCGGCCTTTTCCGCTATCCGCGCCGCCAGATGCACGGCGATGCCCAGCACGTCACTCTCTTTGAAGGCGCATTCGCCGGTGTGCAGCCCCGCTCGAATAAGTAGGCCCAACTTCTGGCTATCGGCCCGTAATGCCTCGGCGAATCGAACCGCCCGCGTGGGACCATCGAATGTCGCGAGCATTCCATCCCCCGTGAGCTTGACCTCCTTTCCCTGAAATCGGACCAGCGAAGCTCGGGCCATGGCGACGTGTCGGTCGAGAAGCAGGCTCCAGGCGCGATCTCCCAGTGCCGCCGCGCGCCGAGTGGAATCGACAATATCGGTGAACACCACGGTCGCCAGCACCCGGTCCAGGTCCGTCGGTCCCTCGAGCTCCCGCAGGAACCTCCGCACCTCGCGAAGCCCCGTCGCACAATCCGTCGGGTTGAACCAGAACAGATGGTCCGCGCCCGGTAGCTCGATCATGCGTGCCCCGGGGATGTGCTCGGCCAGGTACCTCCCTTGTCCGACCTCCGCTACTTGATCGCCCTGAGAGTGGAGCACGAGACTGGGGACATGGATCGAAGGCAAGATCGATCGGATGTCGACCTCTGTGAGCATCCTCTGAAGTTGAGCTCCCCACCCCGGAGGCGCCGTGAAGCGCTCGAGCCGACCGACCCATTCTACGAACCGCTCATCATTGGCCCGGCTCGGGCCGAGCACGTTCGCGAACGCGCGACAGTCCTGCGGGTTCCCCAGCGATCGGCCGCGGTCTCGAGCTCTCGCTCCACCTGGTCGGGGATCCACCCCCACGGGTAATCGGCGGAACGGACCGATTTCGCGAGGCCGCCGCAGAGGATGAGCCCCGCGGTCCGGTCCGGATGGGCCGCGGCATGCAGAACGCTCATCGTCGCCCCTTCGGAGAGCCCCATCAGGACCGCCCGGTGCGACCCGACCGCGTCCATGACCGCGCGAATGTCGTCCACTCGCTCTTCGAGCGTCGCGACCGAAGGAGGTCGGTCCGAAAGACCGGTCCCTCGTACGTCGAAGATCATGAGGCGAGAGAACGAAGCGAGCTCCGTGAGGAACCCCGCGAACGCCGGCTCATCCCAATATAGCTCAGTAACCCCGATCGTTCCGGGAGCTAGAACAACGTCAACCGGGCCCTCGCCGAGCACTTGATAGGCGATGCGGAGATCGCCGCTCTTCGCGTATCGCGTTTCCGGTGGGCGCATCGGGTCCGGGTGTAGGAACCCGGCCCGGTGATATAGACCCGTTCATCGACCAGGGCCGGTCAGCGTCACGACCGGGACGAGGCGACGATCCACGTCGCCATGGGCCAAGTGCAGTAGGCGCGCGTGTACCCGGCCAGGGACGGACGCCCCGCCCCATCTGGTACAAGGTCGAATAGGTTCGACGCGGGCCGTTCGATACGGGGACGCGAGTTCGGGTGGAAGTTGGGATCTGATCCGCCCGTGGTTTCGAGTACGCGCAAGATCTTCGGTAGCATGGGTCCCGTGCGGGGAGAGGGATTTGAACCGCCCGGCGGTTCAAATATTATGGAAAGTGCTCTCCACCGTCCAAGGTCTGACCTGGAACTCTAGGAGTGTGTCCGAAGCCCTCAGGTTAGATCTGGACAGTGATGCGCTCGGCGACTCCGCCGCGGCGGTCGCCCCCGCAGTCCCGAAGGGATCCGCAGACGATTGGCTCGTCGGCTCATGAGGGGACAAGATTCCGCGGAGCCATCGAGGGAAGGCGTTTCAAGGCCAGTTCTCCGATCCGGTCGAGCGCTATTCGTGTGGTACCTCGGAGGCTCGTTTCAACGAACCGTTCGGCAAATCTCGGCATCCCCTCGATGCGGACCTCCCAAACGACGTCAATGCTCGTTCGCGTTGGCCCGAGGGAGGAGATGACAATGGACCGCGTTCCGTGCATCGGCCCTCCGGTCATCGTCAGTAGTACGGTCGTCCGCTCCGGCCGCAGTTCGATCCGCTGGCGGCTCCTCATCTTCCCGAGCGGACCGCGCCGCACGGAAACTTCTCGTTCGCTAACGAGCCCCTCGCGTCGCACCGTGCGCAGCTCCGATAGCCCCGGCCAGTACCGGGGCTCATCATCCGTGGCCGCGACAATCATCCAGACGCCGTCCGCAGCGGCCGTCAGCTCCCGCTGAACTTCGACTCGGATCATGGTCCGGCCTGCCGCCGGGGGCCTGCTCTGGGCGAGTGGGATGGAGCGACCGCCTTCGGGAGCTGACGGACCGGGTTGGAAGAGCGCCGGTCCCCGCGCAGTCCGAAGAAGAGGAGAATCGCGCTCGTTAGGAAGAGGGCGACCTCATCGGGGCTCTTGTCGTCGGCGGAGATCGAGTCGAACGTCTCGAAGCTCGTCAAGCTCGTCAAGAGATCGACCGTGGCGTCCTCGTCCATCTGGAGACGCGTTGCCGATCGAATCCGGTGGATGAGTGTCTTTGCTCCCTCACGCCTCCACGAGTCCCGCTCACGCAGGGACCTGTAGAGTCCGGGGCGCAGCACACCGAGCGCGCGCAGGCGCCGCAACAACACCCTATCGGAGGCCCAGAAACCTACGAACACGGCGACGAACTTCCGTATCGCCTCGGCCGGCCGTCTCTCGAGGAACACCTCGGGCATCCGAGCCATACCCCCCCGAGCTGCGAGCAGGTCTGCGAGTGCAACCAGTAGGCCGACCTCGGAGCGGAACTGGTTATAGACGGTCATGCGCGAGACTCCCGCTTGAGCTGCGACCGCATCCATGGAGTACTCTTCCGGACCGCTCTTCCCGCCAAGCAGCTCGCGTGCCGCTTCGAGAATCCGGGTCCGGGTCGCTTCCGAGGCACCGCGTCTTCGTCCGAGGTCGTACCTTCGAGGGCTCATTCGCGTTCCCGCAGACGTCGGGTGACTTGAATCAAGGCATTAGCCTTATTTAGGTTTACAGTATATCTAATATTGATGACCGATGCATCGCCGTCTTCCGGACCGGGCGAAGAGAGGCAGTTCAAGTCGAAGGTCGCCCTAGTCGTAGGCGCGAGCAAAGGAATTGGTGCTGACACGGCCCGGCTCTTCGCCCGCCGAGGCGCCTCGGTCGTGCTCGCCTCCCGGGATGTCGAGGGGCTCACTACCGTCGCCCAGGAGATTCAGGAACTCGGCCAAGAGGCGCTGGTGGTGCCGCTGGACCTCACGGACGATGCATCGATCGACCGACTCGGAACGGAGATTCGGACCCGTTTCGGTCGGCTCGACGTCGCGTTCAACAACTCCGGGGAGGGCGCCCCGCCCACCGATCTCGCAGACGTGCCCCCTGCCACCTTCGACCTCGTCTTCCGCGTGACCGTTCGGGGAACCTTCCGTGCCATGCAGCAGGAGATACCGCTCCTGCTTGCCACCGGCGGCGGGGCGATTGTCAATATGTCATCGACCGCCGGGATCTCGGCGTTCCGCGGCGGGGGTCCGTACACGGCCGCCAAACATGCGGTGATCGGCCTTAGCAAGGCTGCGGCAATCGATTACGCGCAGCGGAATGTGCGTGTGAACGCGGTCGCCCCAGGGCCTATCGAGACCCATCGAATGCGCGGGCTTCCGGAGACCTACCAGGAGCAGGCCCGACAGGCAGTTCCGATGCGGCGTCTCGGCATGGGGGCGGAGGTCGCGGAGGCCGTGGTGTGGCTCGGCTCGGACGCGGCACGCTTTGTGACCGGCGTGACGCTCCTCGTCGACGGTGGACGGATGGCGGGGTGGGGATGACCGCGATGTCCGGTCTCACCGGGGTCGACACTGGACCGATCGAGTGCCGGATGCCGTCTCGGTTCTGGATTATTCCCATCGCCGTCATCGGAACCCTCCTTGCGCTCGCGGCGGTGTTCACCTACCTCTCATGGGCTGGGATCATCGCCGCTCCAGTGTACTCGGGCCCGGCCTCTCCGTACGGGTTCCTCATCCCCCTCGGTCTTGGACTGGTCTGGGTGCTGGTATTCTTTGTTCTGCGGCCTTGGCGCGGTCGGGGCCAGCGGGCATGGCCCGATAGAGTCTGGCGGGCGCCCCCCGAAGGGATCGTCCGTGCCCGCTACGCCCGCGGCGAAATCTCACGAGAGGAGATGCGCGCCCGGCTACAGGACCTCCAGGAAGGCGGCTCGAGCGAACGCCGGGCCGGGGTGCAGTAATGCAGGCGCCACCGGACGCCCCAGACCTCCACCGCTCCGGGATCTTGTTGACCCTCGCGGGAGTCACATTCCT
This sequence comes from Thermoplasmata archaeon, assembly GCA_049799275.1. Lineage (GTDB taxonomy): Archaea > Thermoplasmatota > Thermoplasmata > Lutacidiplasmatales > UBA184 > Lutacidiplasma. Next base: position 26,977 of record JBARHO010000069.1, on the reverse strand, counting down.
CCTCGTGGTCACGGTCCTGGAGTCCCTCGCTTCCAGCTACAGCGTTCACCGCAACACCATCAGCGACCTACTTGCGCTCGGCACCCGCACAGCCTGGGCGGGAGAGCCGCTACTGTTCCTTGCGGGTCTCGCGTGGATCGCCGGGGCCTACTACCTCTATCGGGGCACGGGGAGTCGCGGGGAAATGATCCTCAACATTCTGCCCGGCGCGGGGCTGCTCCTCGCGGTGCTCTCGCCGGAAAACGTCAACGTGGTGGTCCACTCGGTCGGTGCCGTGCTCGCCTTCGTACCCGGACCGCTCGCGGCCATCCTGTCCTACCGACGGATCGAATCGGCGTTCCGCTACTTCGCCCTCGCGCTCGGGGTCAGGAGCCTCGCAAGCGTGGGGATCGAGTTCGGCGCATATTCCACCCCGCTGGTGCAGGCCACTTTAGGCGGCGGGGGTTGGGAACGGGCCATCGTGTACCCACTGCTCATCTGGCTGATTGGTTACGGAAGCTACTTGCTCGCTCCGGCAGCGAGGGTCGTAGACGAACGGACACCGATACCACCCGCCATGAGTCCGGAATCGGGGAGGGGCGTTCGCGATCCTACCTGATCGAAATCACCCTTACGGTCCGTGTTTGGGGATTCCGCGGCGATTTAGGCCATGATTGGGTCGGGGGGTTCGTTCACTTCCGAGAGTCGCCCGTCCGGGGGTACCTGTCATGGCTTACGCTCCGGGGTTCTGCGTGTTCTGACCGCTCTCCCCCGCTTTGGTGGCCGAGTGAAGTACCGGCCCTCGGGAGGCAGAAGGCTGTGCAGCAGTGGGTACACACTCGTCCGATGTCCGAAGACGATCAGGACGACGTCATCTCCGTCGATGGCGTAGATCCCTCGCCAAGGGGGCATTCGCAAGGTCCAGACATTCTGGTATCCCGAAAGCTGGTGAACATCCAGTTCGGGGGAAGCGGACCGCGGATGCTGCGCGAGGTGCTCGAACGCCTCATTGAACCTACTCTGCACTCGACGGGGGAGCCGCTCAAAGCTCTGACCAGCAATTGGGTCGGCGAATTCCAGGGTGAACATTCAGCGTGACTGCGAGAGTCGATGTCTCCTACGGAAGCTCTCCAACGACTCCCGAGGAAGGAGCAACGCGCGTTGGACGTCACGGCGAAAGTAATCGGGGGGAATCTCATCCATCAAGTCCTCAATGGCTTGAGCCGCACTCTTCCCTCCGACTTGGTAGTCGCGCAATCGATTGCGCACGTTGTGCGGAAGGGTGATGGATGTCATGCGCTCATTCACGGCGGCCATTGCACTGCTATTACTCCAATAGGCCTAATAGGTTTCGCGGCGACATGGAGACCGCGGGCCATCGGACAATGCGCCGAGACACGGGGGCTTGAGACGAGCGGCCGAGGGATCGCCCGCCCCCGGTGCGGGTCTGGGATTCGAACCCTGCATGGGTTCAAGTATTGGAAATGCGGGGAGAGGGATTTGAACCCACGAACTCCTACGAGACCAGACCCTGAATCTGGCGCCTTTGACCAAGCTGGGCGATCCCCGCGCGTTCGCATTGTACTCGCAATCCGATATCAACATTCGGATTCTCGACCCCGAACGTGCGGTTCTGGAGATGCCGAGAAAGGGCGAGGCGGAGCAGAAGCTCCCGGGTCCCGGAACGGATGACCGGGTCCCCGTCCCAGGTCAGTGCTCGGATCCTGTAGGGATAAACGGTCGTTCGGTCTCGGGGACGGTCGTGACCACGGGTCGGGCGAGCCGTACCGAGGCTCGTCGGTTCATCGACGACCTCGAGCGAAGGCTCGCGCCGCTCGATCGCCACATCCTCCTGGCGGAGTGGAAACTCGTCACCGGCCGGTCGATGCGAGGCTCGGCGACCGATCAGACCCGCCGGCACCGGCTCCTTTCCTTTCCCGGAACGCTGGAGCGGATCCGTCAGCTCCGGGAGGGGTGCCCACCTGGTCCTCTGCAGCGGCGCCTCGAGCTGGCCGCTCGAGCGGTCCTGGAATCCCAGATCGAGCAAACGGCGGAGATCGTCCAACGTCGAGCCCGTCTCCAGCGAGCGATCGCTGGATACCGGCCCCGGTGGCACGGCCGTCGGACCGGTCGGGCCATCGTACGGGCGGCACTACGGACCTCCGAGGACCGGAGGGAGCGGGAACGGGCCTTCTATGCCGAGGAACCCTTGTACCGACCGATCGAAGCGGACCTGGTCTCCCTGGTGGCGGCCCGGAACGACCGCGCGCGCGAGCTCGGGTATCGGTCCTTCCCGGAGTACCGGCTCTCCATGGAGGGGTTCACGGTCCCCCGGCTCGAAGTGCTGATGGAGGACGCCCTTCGGTTCGTCCCGCGGGAGATGCGCCGAAGGAGAGAACAGTTCGAGGACCGGACCCATGAACGGGGATGGTACCCCTGGGACCTTCGGTTCGCCGAGGAGCAGGAACGCCGGCTCCCCGATACCGCGTTCCCCGGAGGAACGATGTTCCCCGCCATCGTCGCCGGGATCCGAAGATGGGGGTTCCCGCCCAGCGCTTTCCACTTCCGCGTCGATCGGCACGATCTCGCGGTGGGAGGTCTCTGCCTCGCGCCGGACCCGCCGAAGGACGTCCGCGTCGTCATCCAGCCCGCCGGCGGTTGGTCCCAGTACCGCGTCCTCTTCCACGAGGTCGGTCACGCCTTGTCGTCCCGATCGATCCGGCAACCGACCTCCCACCTGCTCCGGTGGCACGAGGGCATCCCCGGATTTGCGGGGCTCGCGGAAGGCGAAGGCCGGTTCTTCGAGCAGATCGCTTCGTCCGAGCGTTGGCTCCGCGAACGGCCCGGACTGCCTTCAGAGCATCGCGAAGCCGCGATCGAGAACGAACGACGCGCTCCGCTCCAGACCCTGGCCTGGTTGGCCGGCTGGGTCCAGCAGGAACTGACGCTCTACCTGCATCCGGACCGGGACCCGGTGGAATCGGGCGTCCGCTTCGCGCGCCGGCTCTTCGGATACGACCGGTACCGTGGACCCCCGTTCGCGAACTCCTTCGTGGTGGAGGCACCGCTCTATTCGCCGAGCTACGTCTACGCCGAACTGCTCCGCCCCGCGCTCAACGCGGCGCTCCGGGAGGAGGTCGGTGGTGAGCTCTGGCCGAACGCCCGCGTCGGACCTTGGCTCGTTCGCCACTGGTTCCGCGACGGTACGTCGTTCGATTGGTGGACCCGTCTGCGGGAGCTCACCGGGCGCCCGTTCGGGGCTGGGCCGTTCAATGCCGAGATGCGGAAGTTCACGGAATGAGCTCGCTGGGACGGGTGTCCCCGCCCCATCGATAGAACTGGGCCGGGCGGACCCTCGATCCACGGGCCGGGATCCTCCCCGGTCGTCCTGGCCCTCGGACCGATCCATCGGAGGGTCCGTACCGGATCCCCGGCCGGAGAGGCCGCTACTCGTGGGCCAGGCTCCAGATCAAGCTCGCTCCGCCGTCGACGACCAACGACTGGCCGGTCACGAAGCGAGCTCGATCCGATGCCAAGAAGGCAACGGCCCGACCGACATCCTCCGGACGTCCCCATCGGCCGAGCGGGGTCCCGCGCTCGACCTCCGCCCTTGATCCCGGGTCACCCCACACCTCCGAGCTCATGTCGGTCTCGACCCAGCCCGGGGCCACGGCGTTGACCCGGATCTCGGGGGCGAGCTGGAGGGCCAAGGAACGTACCATCCACAGGACGACCGCCTTCGAACTTCCGTAGGGAATACCCTCCGGGTTCGTACGGAGACCAGCGATGGATGCGACCGCGGTCAGTGACCCCCGTCGTGCGGCGAGCGCATCCCGGGTCTCCCGGGCCAGCCAGAGCATCGAGAGCGCATTCGTCCGCAAGGTCTCGGACCAGCTCGGTTCCGTCTCCTCCTCCTTCCCATAGGGGCCGGCGATCCCACCGTTGGCGACGACCACATCCAGTCGCCCTTGGAACGCGAGGACCTCCTCGGTCATTCTTCGGACCGCGGACCGGTCCCCGGCGTCCCCGACCACCAGCCGGGCGTGACGACCAAGTCGCTCGACCTGTCGAACGGTCTCCTCCCCTTGGGCCGCGGACCGGAAGGCGTGGACGGCGACGTCGAGCCCTTCCCGGGCCAGCTCGAGGGCGATCCCGCGGCCGATCCCCCGAGAGCTTCCGGTGATCCACGCGACCGGGGCGCCGCCCTCGCCGGAGGTCATTCCAGTCCCATCCCTCCGTCCACCCCGAGCACGGCGCCCGTGACCCAGCTGGCCCGGTCGCTGAGCAGCCAACCGACCACATCGGCGACGTCCTCGGGCTCTCCCCATCGCCGAAGTGGGGTCGCGGAAGCGACCCGTTGGGCAAAGATCGGATCGGTGTGTCCGCCCCGGTTCATGTCCGTGCGGATGAAACCCGGTGCGACGGCGCTGACCCGGATATGGGGTGCGAGCTCGACCGCCAGGCCTCGGGCCATCTGTTCGATGCCGGCCTTGGCGGCCTGGTAGGGGACCGCCCCCGCGCTCGCCTTGGATCCGAGGATCGACGAGATGAGAACGATCGACGGGGTGCGAGAGCGCTTCAGCCAACCGATGGACTCGCGTACCGTAAAGAACGTGCCGCGGAGGTCGGGGTCCACGATATCGTTCCACGAAGAGGGATCGGTCCCCTCGGTCGCCTCCCCCCCGTAGGTGCCGGCCGAGGTGACGACATGGTCCAGGGCCGACCTCCATTCCCCCGCCTGACCGACCATCTGCCGGACCGCATCCGGGTCCGCGACGTCCGCGGCCACGTGGAGCGCCTGCCGGCCGAGCGCTTCGATCTCCGCGCAGGTCCGGGACGCGGCGGTCCTATCCCGCCGATACCCGACCACCACATGCGCGCCCTCCCGGGCGCAGGCCAGGGCGATCGCGCGACCGATCCCACGGGATCCGCCGGTAACGAGGACAACACGGTCCTCAAGATCCATGGTCGAACGTCCTCGGCCCGACCCGGCTTCGAGCCACGGTCCCTGGTGAGCCCGTGATCAGGCCGGCACCACGCGCGTGGCGCGGGCGCTACGGGGCTTGGTCTCGGACACGATGGTCAGGGCCTCCCGCACGTCCGCCCCGTCGTGCACGATCGCCCGAAGGGCCTTCAGCATCGCGACCGGGTGATCGGACTGCCAGATGTTCCGCCCCATGTCGATCCCCTTGGCCCCGGCGGCCATCGCATCGAAGGCCAGGGTGAGCGCCGCCCGGTCATCGTCCAGCTTGGGGCCGCCCGCCACCACGATCGGGACCGGGCAGGCCTCGACGACCTTCTCGAATCCCTCACAATAGTAGGTCTTCACCATGTGGGCGCCCAGCTCCGCGGAGACCCGGCAGGCCAGGCCCAGGTACCGCGCATCCCGCTTGTCGAGCTCCTTTCCCACGGCGGTGATCGCCATCACGGGCATGCCCGCCCGCTCCGCTCCGTTCACGAGCTCGCCCAGGGCGACCAGGCTCTGGTGCTCGTGGGGAGCGCCGACGAACACGCTCATGGCGACCGCACTGACGTTGAGCCGCAGCGCCTCGTCGATCGAGGTGGTGACGGCCTCGTCGCTGAGATCCTCCTTGAGGACCGTGACCCCTCCCGAGACCCGAAGGACGATAGGCACCTGGGCCTCTGGTGCGACGCAGTTCCGGAGGATGCCCCGCGTGAGCGCAAGGGCATCGGCGTGCGGGATGAGCGGGGTGATCGTGGCCCGAGCGTCCTCGAGGTGGCGCGTCGGACCCATGAAATATCCATGATCGACCGCGAGCATGACGGTCCGCCCCGATCGCGGCGAGAGGATCCGGGACAGACGGTTCTGCATTCCCCAATCCATGAAGGCTCCCCGGCCGACCTACGGACCCGGTTATTTTAGTCGTTGCCTTGCGCCCGGTCCACCGGGCGTAGGGTGAGCGGAACGCGGCGGTCCTCTTTCACCCGGTTCAGGACGACCTGGGTGTTCGTCCGTTCCACGTGGGGGTCCTGGAGGACCTGCTTCACGAAGCGGTCCAGGTCCCGTCGATCGCGGAACCGACCGATGAGCAGGGCATCGAAGTCGCCGGTGACATCGTAGATCGCGTACGCGCGGGCGTCCCGTGCGAGACGCTCCTCGACCTCTCGCAGTTTTCCTTTGGAGATGCGGATCCCGATCGTCGCCACCAGATCCCATCCCAACAGCTCGTCGTCGAGCAACGGGACATAGCCGCGGATGATGCCGTCCCGCTCCAGACGGGCGATCCGCGCACTGACGGTGGTCGGGGACACCTCGCACCGGTGCGCGATCTCCCGGTGGCTCCGACGAGCGTCGATGTTGAGCTCCTCCAATATCGCCCGATCGAGGGCGTCGAGGCTGGACGTCCTAGGCATGGGCCTACAATGGAATGGACATACTTAATGAGTTTGCAGACAAATATGGTCGAACGGTCAGTTCCGTGGTCTAAGGGTTGATGTATCCGAAGGCGCTCGGTCCATGGAGGAACGATGGCAGCGGTGGGTCAGCGGACCGGTTGGCAGGCCACGGACGAGCGAAGATCGGAGGCGGCGCAGGCGGTGGAACAGGTGCGGAGCCTCAAGGTCCGCTGGGTCGAACTCTTCTACACGGACCTGTTGGGCGGCTTCAACCATCTCCACCTCCCCGCCGAGACCCTGACGACGGAGTCGTTCGCCACGGGGATCCCGAAGCTCGACGGCTCCTCGGTCAAAGGGTTCCGCGAGATCTACGAGTCGGACATGATCCTGGTGCCCGACCCCTCCACGATGGCCACGATCCCGTGGGCGTCCGCGCAAGGGGGGAGCGTCCGGTTCATCGCGGACATCCTGGTCGGCGCCTCCCGAGAACCGTACTCCCATGATCCGCGAGGGATCGCGCGCCGGACCGTCGAGGTCCTCACCAATGCCGGATACGACCGCACCTACTGGGGCCCCGAGATCGAGTTCTTCGTCTTCGATAACGTCCAGCTCCTCCCCTCCGCGAACGCCGTCCGGGACGCCTGGGGGGGCGCGGGCTATCTCCTGAACAGCGCCGAGTCCCCGTGGCAGGCCCATGACGGCCACGGCGCCATCCGGTTCAAGGAGGGGTACCACCGCGCGGCCCCGTACGATCGGATGGAAGGGCTGCGCAGCGAGATCTGCAACGTGCTCTCCGACAACTTCCACATCCAGATGGACGCCCACCACCACGAGGTCGCCACGGCGGGTCAGATGGAGATCAACATGCGGTTCGACGATCTCATCGCGGCCGCGGACCACGTACAGGACATCCGGTACGTGATCAAGAACGTCGCCGCGCAGCACGGCCAGATCGCGACCTTCATGCCGAAGCCGGTCTTCGGCGACAACGGGATCGGGATGCACATGAACCAGTCCCTGTGGTCGTCGGAACAGAACGCGTTCTACGACGCGAACGACCCGTACGCCGAGGTCAGCCAGACCTGCCGGTACTACGTCGGCGGCCTTCTGGATCATGCGCGCGCCCTCTGCGCCATCACCAACCCGACGACGAACTCGTACCGTCGCCTCGTCCCCGGCTATGAGGCGCCCGTGTTCATCGCCTGGAGCCGGTCGAACCGGTCGGCGAACGTCCGCATCCCGTACTACCACCGAGGCCAGATGGCCTCGAAGCGGGTCGAGTACCGGACCCCCGATTCGGCCGCGAACATCTACCTCACCGAGGCGGCCCTCTCCCTCGCGGGCCTCGACGGCATCCGAAGGAAGATCGAGCCTCCCCCGCCTGTGGACACGGACATCTACAAGCTCTCCCCCGCGCGCCGGCGGGAGCTCCAGATCCGGGAGCTGCCTGGCTCGCTCTCCGAGTCGCTGGAGTGCCTTCAGTCGGACGACGAGTTCCTCAAGTCGGTCTTCGGGTCCTCGGTCCTGGACATCTACTACGAGATCAAGCGGGACGAGCAGCTGCAGCTCAACCTGAGGCCGCATCCCTACGAGTTCTACCGGTACCTCGACGTGTGAGCCACCAGGTCCCCTCTCCCCCCGGTCGGAGCATTTAGGTCGCGGCGGGCCTCGGGCCTCTCCCATGGCTCCGACCGACCTTTGGGTCGATGGCAGGGTGTTCACGGGCCGCCGCTACGCGGAGGCCTTCCTGGTCGAGGAGGGCCGGGTCATCGCCGTCGGGACCTCTACGCAGGTCGCTCGTCAAGCCCCCCAGGGGACCGTTCGTCATGATCTCGCCGGGAGGCTCGTCGTTCCCGGCCTGATCGACGCGCACATGCACCTCTTCCACACGGTGCTCCAACAGGAAGGGGTGGACCTTCGCGGGGTGCGATCGCTCTCGGAGCTGCTCGACCGGACGGCGGCCGCGGGGCGGTCGCGAGCCCTCGGTCCGATCATCGGTCGAGGATGGGACCACGAGCTCCTGTTAGAGCACCGGTACCCGGACCGGACCGATCTGGACCGGATCGAGCCGGGCCGCGCCATCGTCCTGTTCCGGGTATGTCATCACGTGGCGGTCGTCAACTCGGCGGCCCTCGAGATGCTCCGCATTACGAAAGGGACGCCCGACCCTCCGGGTGGGAGGATCGGCCGCGACCCGGCGGGGGACCCCACCGGGGTCCTCTTCGACACGGCTCTCGAACCGGTCGAGGAGCTCGTTCAGAAGAGCTTCTTCGAGCGACCCCATGCGCTCGGGCCGACCCTCCTGATGGCCTCGCGCTTGGGCCTCACGACGCTCGCGTCGATGAGCGCCTCGGCGCCCGAGGTCCGTTGGGCCACAGGGTCGGCCCAGGCCCGGTCCCTTCCGGTCCGGCTCCGTTTCTATCTGTCCGTGGGCCAGCGGCCGCGCTTGGCGGAGCTGCGCCGCCTGCCGTGGTCGGACTCGGTCGGGCTCGCCGGCGTGAAGCTCTTCATGGACGGGTCGTTCGGGGCCCGTACGGCGTGGCTCTCCGTTCCCTACACCGACGATCCCGGGGAGAGCGGGGTCCCGGTGCTCGACGGTCCGGCACTGCAGGCGTCCCTGAGGTGGGCCGCGGGCGAGGGGCTCCCGATCGCGATCCACGCGATCGGGGACCGGGCGCTCTCAACGGCATTGAAGGCCCTGCGGGACGACCCGCCCGACCACCGTCCGCGGATCGAGCACGCCTCGCTGACGCCCCCTGACCTGTTCCCGCTCCTGGACACGGTGCGTCCGGATCTGGTCGTACAACCCGGGTTCGTCGCGAGCGACGGATGGATCGCGGAGCGGCTCGGCCCTTTCCGGGCGCGTTGGACCTACGCGTTCGGTACACTGATCCAGCGGGGCTATCGTCTGGCGGGCTCGAGCGATTCCCCCGTGGAGACGTTGGACCCGTGGGCCGGGCTCCAGGTCGCGATCGACCGGGGCCCCGATCGCATCCGGCTCGAGGGAGGGGCCGGGGTGGAGACCCTCGCCCCGGAGGTCGCGCTCCAGCTCTATACTCGAAATGCCGGGGAGGTGCTGGGCGCTTCCGGCCTCGGCACGATCGAGGTCGACGCACCCGCTGACTTTGTCGTACACTCCGCAACGGACCTGGTCCAGGCCATCCGCCTCGGATCCCCATCCATCGACGCGACCTGGCGGGCCGGAGCGGCCGTCTACGAGAAGGCCGAGGTCGTCACGCACCCATAAGTGCCGGAAGGGTTCGGAGCCTCGATGGCCGAGCCACCGAAAGTGCCTGAAAAGCGGGCGTTCTCCGCCACCATGCGGGTGGACGTGATGATCTCCGATTGGAGGGGGGAGATCCTACCGGAGCTCTCGACCGAGGAGAAGGAGCGGCAGCTGTACGCGAAGGCATGGGAGGCCTATCTCGAGGGTGACTACGGCTTCGGGCTGTGGTGCTGGCACGAGACCGACCGCCTGACCAACGCGTTGAACGGCTCGGTCCGTGAGGTCACCCGAGTGCTGGGCCAGGAGCGGTTCCTCGGGTTCTCCCACCGTCGGGCGCTCGCGGAGGCGGTCCCGTTGGAGAAGGTCTACCGCCCGCGCAAGGGTGACATGAGCCGCCCACGGGTGGATGCGATCGTGCTCCCGAGCTACCAGCTCCTCTGTGTCTACGCGGTCCGCGCCCGATCGGGGGACGTGAAGGCCAAGGCCCAGCTCGAGATCGCCCTGGGGGAGCTCGCCGAACGCAGTCGAGCGGACCCGTTCGTGAAGCACTTCGAGTCGTTCCAGCGGCTCCTGGACCGGTCGACGAAGGCGGCCGCGAGCGCGCCGGATGCGGCCGGATCGCCCCCTCCTTGAGCGTGAGGGCCCCAGCGGCCGGCACCCGTTGGTTCGTCCAGTTCGGTTACGACGGTCATCCTTTCGCCGGATGGGCCCGTCAGCCCGGACAGCGAACGGTGGAGGGCGATATCCGCCGAGAACTAGTTCGCAGCGCGATCGTGCCGGATATCGACGGCGCTCATCTCGAGGTCGCCAGCCGTACGGATCGCGGGGTGAGCGCTCGGGCGAACGTCCTCGCGTTGACGAGCCCTCTTCCCGGCCCGGCGCTGCTCCGGGCGCTCAACGGGATCGCGCCGGAGATCTACTTCACCGCCGCCGCTCCCGCCCCGTTCGGATCCCACCCGCGTCACGCTCGGCGCCGTTGGTATCGCTATTTCGAACCCCAGGAGGACCACGATCTCACCCGATGGCAGGAAGGAGCTCAGGTCCTCGCTGGACGTATCGATGTTCGCTCGTTCGGACGCGACCTATCCTCGCGCGGCCCGGTCTGGCGAACGATCGACGAAGTGACGGTCCGCCGGTCCCGGTCGTGGCTGATCGTCGATCTGCGCGCTCCCTCGTTCGTGTGGGGCATGGTCCGCAGGATCATCGCCGCGTTGCGGGCGCTCGATCAGGGGACACTGACCGTCGCGGCTCTCTCCGACGCGGTCCAGGGGCGTCGACGGCTCGCCCTTCCGCTCGCTGAGCCCGAGTTCCTCGTGCTGTGGAGGGTCGATACGGGCCGCCGATGGATGGTCCGGGCCGTCCGACCCGGCCGGCGACAGCTCGCCTACTTCGGGGACCAGCAAAGGCTCGCGACGACCCGGGCCCGCATCCTGCCTGAGCACTGGCCGGCCCGACCGGACCCGGGCCCGTAGCGCGGTACGCGGGTCCCGCCGTTCGGCGGCCCGAGGAACTTAATCGGACGACCCCCTGGGTGGGCCGTGCTCGTCGACACGATCGGGGAGTCGCCCATCCTCTCGCTCATCGACCGGATCTTTGAGATGCGCCGAGAGGGCCAAGAGATCCTGGGCCTCCATATCGGGGAACCGGATTTCGAGACCCCCGCCGGGATCCAGCAGGCGGCCGTGGAGGCGATGAAGGCGGGCCTCACGCACTACGTCTCGGCCCAGGGGATGCCGGACCTGCGCGAAGCGATCGCGCAACGGGCGCGGACCCGTCACCGGATCCCCGCCACCGCGCAGGACGTGGTCGTTCTCCCGGCCAAGTTCGCGATCTATGCGAGCCTGCTCTGCACCGTCGGCGCGGGGGACGAGGTCCTCCTGCCCGACCCGACCTACCTTTTCGACCAACCCATCCGACTGGTCGGCGCCCGCCCGACGTACTTCCCGCTTCGCGATGACTTCTCGTTCGACGTGGAGGCGCTCTCCCAAGCGATCGGTCCTCGGAGCCGGATCCTGGTCCTCGTATCCCCCGGGAACCCGACCGGGAGGCTGATGACCCGGGCCGAGGTCACCGCTGCGATCCAGGTCGCCCGGGACCACCATCTCACGATCCTGAGCGACGAGACCTACGAGTCCCTGATCTACGAGGGCCATCACGTGGCCCCCGCGGCCGAGGCCGGGGACGGGGTGCCCGTCCTGACCATCGGGAGCTTCTCGAAGATGTTCGCCATGACCGGATGGCGGATCGGGTTCGTGATCGCCCCGCCCGAGATCCGGCGAAGGCTGGTGAAGGTGATGGAGCATACGCTGACGTGCCTCCCTCCCTTCATCGAGAGGGCCGCCCTTTGGGGGCTCGAGCACGCCGAGGCGGACGTGACCCGGTTCCGGGAGATCTTTCGGGCGCGGAGGGACCGCCTCCTCGAGCTCCTGTCGGAGGTCCCGGGGCTATCGATCGTTCGGCCCGACGGGGCCTTCTACGTGTTCCCTCGGTACGACCGCCCGGTCGACTCGATCCGGTTCTGCCGGGACCTGTTGGACCGCGAGCGGCTGGCCCTGGTCCCCGGGATCGCCTTCGGGAGCCGGGGGGAAGGTCACTTCCGGATCTCGTACAGCAGCCCGGTGGACGCGCTGGAGGAAGGGGTCCGCCGGCTGAGCCACTACATGATGAGCCCGCTCTAGGAGCGGGCCCGGGACGGCGGCACCGGCGCCCCGGCCTTTTTGTACTCGCGCGCTCCTCGCGGCCCGCATGACCGTCCCGAGCCGAGTGCACGATCTCACCGCGACGCTTCGGACGCACATGTCGGTCTGGGCCAGCTCTCCGCTGCCGACGTTCGAACCGGTCGGGATCGTGGCCCGGGACGGGTATTCGATCGAGCGCGTCAACTGCCTGACGCATACCGGGACCCACGTGGATGCGCCCTACCATTTCCTCGAGGACGGCACCACCATCGATCGGATCCCCCCCGAGGACCTGGTCGGTTCGGCCGCGGTTCTCGACCTTCGGAAGGACCTCTCGGGCGATCTCATCCCCCGCTCCCTCGTCGAATCGCACTGGCCGAAGGGCCTCCGTCCCGAGATCGTGCTGCTCGAGACCGGGTGGAGCCATCGGCGGGCTCCCACGAAAGAGTACCTCTATTCGTTCCCGGGATTGGAGCCCGAGGCCGCGGAGTGGATCGCGAAGCAGGGCGTGAAAGGGGTGGGCACGGATACGCTCGGCATCGACCCGTTCTCCAACGCGCGCTTCGAAGCGCACAAGGTGCTCCTTCGGAAAGGGATCTGGCTCCTCGAAGCGCTGGATCACCTCGATCAGCTCGAAGAGCAGAAGCGCTACACGCTCGTGGCGGCCCCGCTCAAGATCGAGGGGGCGAGCGGTGCGATGGCCCGCGTGTTCGCCTGGGAGTCGCCGGGAGGCGGAGCGACTACGGACGATCGGGCGGCACGACCTCGTTCTGGAAGTCCGCCCGCTCGGGCCGGAACACGTCGAGGATCACGCTCGGGCGCATAGGATCCGTCCGCAGTTCATGCGGGACGTTCGACGCCACGAGATAGCTCGAACCCTGCTTCATCGTCCAGGTCTCATCGCCGACCCGGAACTCGCCGCCGCCCTCCAAGAAGACCCCGGCCTGAACGTGCGGATGCGTATGGAGGGGGAAGATCCGTCCCGGCTCGATCCGATACATCACGAACGTGAGCCCCTCTCCCTGCACGAGGATCCGGCGGCGAACACCCGGCAGGACCTCGTGCCAAGCGGCTCCCTTCTCTTCCCAGAGCGGCATGCCACGACCGAGCGGAGGGACGTATTTCCCTCTGCCGGAACGCTCACGGGGTCGACGCCGGGGACGCGACCGAGCGTTGTAAAACTCACAGTCGCCAACGTTCTTATGGGGGTATCCCGTGACTCACCTTCACACGCTGCGCGGGGCGCGGCTTGGGGTCGGTGGGAGAGGGACCATGAGCTCGACCGGGAACATCGAGGAGCCGGGTCTGACGGTGAACATGCCCGCCGAGGTCACGGTACGTCGCGACCTCTATGTGCGCCAGACCTCCGGCCTGGTCCGAACGGTCGGCCCCCGCGCCGCCCTGCTCGCGAACCTGGTCGGCATGGGCATCATCGTCAACTTCTTCTGGGTCGTCTTTGCCTCCGCCGGCTACCCGAACGCGAACCTGATCACGACGGTGGGCATCGGGGTCCTCATCAATCTCGGGGTCGGCTACGTCTACTGGATGCTCGCGAGCGCCATGCCCCGGTCCGGTGGGGACTACGTCTTTCTCGGACGGATCTTCCATCCCAGCATCGGCCTCGGGACCAACCTGCTGTTCACCGTGGTCTTTGTCACTTGGGCGGGCTATTTTGCATACTACACCGCCGTCTTCGGCATCCCCACGATGCTGGCGAGCTTCACCGTCGCCGGGGGTAGCGCTCAGGCGCTGACCTGGTCGAACACGCTGCTGACGGGCTCGGCCTTCAGCCTGATGGGTCACCCGGTCACGTACGTGTATCTCGTGGCCTTCGCGGTCCTGCTCGTCGTGATCCTGGTGAGCTTCCTTCCGACCCGGTGGATCTTCCGGATCTCGATCGGGATCTTCGCCGTGTCCGCTCTCATCTACATCATCATGATGGTCGTGATGCTGACGACGCCGCAGGCGACGTTCGCGACCGACTGGAACAACGCGAACGGCTCTGGGGCCTACCAAACGCTCGCGAACAGCGCCTCGTCGACGAGCGCGATCACCCTGGGCGGGACCTTCCTGGGGATCGTGTATACGATGTTGAGCTTCGTCGGCTACGCGAACAGTTCCTACTATGGGGGCGAGATCCGCGGCAACCCGATCCGCACGCAGGGGCTCGCGATCTTCGCCGCCCCGCTCATCTTTGCCGGTATCATCGGGGCCCTCTATGCGGCGACGTACTACACGTTCGGACGGCTGTTCCTCATCGGGGCCAGCCAGTCGTACGTGTCGGGCACCTTCTCGGCCCCCGCGCTGCCGTCCCCCTTGTTCCTGGCGGCCTACATCGTCCACAACCCGTGGCTGGCCGCCTTCCTATCGTTCGGGCTGGTACTGACGTTCTTCGGTTTCTCGCTGATCTACTTCATCATCCCGACCCGCAATCTCTTCGCTTGGTCGTTCGATCGAGTGCTCCCGGCGTTCCTCACCCGGGTCAGCCGGAACGGCGTGCCCTATGTCGCCGTGATCGTGCTCGCGATCGCTTCCTGGATCTCCTTGTACGTGGCCACCTACACCTCGCTCTTCTCGTACCTCTCCTACTCGAACTTCGGCTTCTGGCTGGCGGTCGGTCTGGTCTGTCTGGGCGGCGCGCTCTTCCCCTTCCTCCGCCCCCAGCTGTTCCGCAAGGCCCCTCGGATCGTGCAGGCCCGGGTCGGGCCCGTACCGATCCTCACGATCGTGGGGGTCGCGAGTTGGATCGGCTCCTGGTTCGTGAGCTACGCGGCCTCGACGGCCCAGTTCGTCGAGCCTCCCGGCGCGTACAACGTGTACTACCTCTTGTTCCTCCCGATCGTGTTCGTCATCGGGATCATCGGGTACTGGATCGCCTACGCGATCCAGAGGGCCCGCGGCATCCCGATGGACCTGATCAACAAGGAGCTTCCTCCGGACTGAGGTTCGATCGCCCGGCCCCATTTTGAGGCCCGTCGTTGTCGGGCGGGTGAATGGCCGGACGCGTCCAGCTCGTCATCGATCCGATCTCTCGGGAGAAGGTCGACATCGATCTTCCCATCCGCTTCCGAGTAGCGCCGGAGGAGATGCGCCGGCAGCTGTCGCTACCGCCTCACATCGATCTGTCCGACGCGACGGTCGCCAAAGCGGTCGGCCTGGTCTACGCCGCGCGATCGCTGGATCCTGCGCTCCCGATCGCGTTCTTCGGCGGGGTGGCGACCCGACTCCTCTGTCCGGCGAGCAATGAGGCCTCCCTCGGACTTCGGCGATCCCTCCATGACCTGGACCTCGCCTGCCTTCATCGGCAGCTCAAGTTGGTTCGCCAATTCCTGAACGAGGTCGGAGATCGGGAGGGAAGCGCGCTCAAGATCTTCGAGACCCCCGGCGACCGGGTCTTCAATTCCCTCGGAGAAGGTCGACGCTTCCGGTTCCACGATCTCGCGGCCGAGGAGGACCGTCAGATCGATCTCGGGACCATCGACCTGGTGGCGGACGAGTTCCGGTTCTGCCACCGCATGGATCTGCGATCGGACATCGAGAACGCCCCCCGCGCGACGTGGACGCTCTCGCCGGCCCTGCTCCTCTTGGCCAAGCTCCAGTTCATCCAGCGCATCCCGGCGGCGGACGCCCCGAAGGTCCAGGATCGCGTCCTGGCCCCATTCGGCCGCCACGAGGTCGTGATCGGGCCTGAGAGGAAGGATGTGCAGGATATCCTCGCTCTCCTGCTTGACCTCCCGTTCGGGGAGACCACTGGATCGATCTCCCTCTCGCGGATCGCCGAGATCCTTTCGGCCGACTGGGGGTTCTGGAGGACCGTCAGCCTTAATCTTTCGATGGTCGACCGTTCGCCACTGTTGGCCGCTCTCCCGGTCCCGCTGCAGGATCGGATCCGAGAGAGGATCCGGCAGTTGCAGGAACGGGTGGGCGCGCTGGAGCCGAAGCGCCGGTTCGCGTTCCTTTCGGCCCAATGGTGGCAGGACGTCGACTCTCCGGCCGTCTCGGACGCTCCGGTACGCTTGCCCGGGGCGCCTACCCGGCCGTGAGCGCGTACGACCGGACCTTGTCCGGGGCGAGGTCGATCACCGCCCCAAGGAGCGTGCCTTCGGTGTACGCGCTTCCGGGATTGATCACGTCGGTCCGTCCCAACCGGAGGAAACCCTTCGACTCGTGAATGTGCCCGTGCAGGCTCAGGAGGGGCTGAGATCGTTGGAGCATGGCGCGAACGGACGTGCTGCCGACGTGGATCATATCGGGCTCACCACCGGGGGTCATGACCTTGGTGAGGTCGGCCGTCAGTCGTGGCGCCAGATCGATCGGCGTACCATGGGGAGGCACATGGATGTTGAAGATCGCGGACGACGGATCGTGGAGGCGGTGGGAGAGCACGGTCAGTCGTTGCTCGATCTCGGCTTCGCCCAGTTCGCGGTTCGTGCTCCAGGGGGTCGGGTTGCTGTAGGGTAGGGTCAGGAGCTCGTGGTGATCATCGATCCAGAGGATCTCCCGGTCGGTCAGCTCGGCCAGTTCGTCCGCCTCGATCACGTCCTCCATGGAATCGAGATCGTCGTTGCCCAACCCCAGAAGGAGTCGGGTGGAGCTCGAGCCGAGCCGCTCCCGGGCCCACTCGAGCCATCGACGAAGTTCCTCGAGCTCGAGCCGCTCGAACACGGCATCCGCCTTGCGGCGGTCCGCGAGCAGTTCGTCCCACTCGGCGATGGACGTGCGGAACGGCACGGTCGCCTCGTCCCGTAGCCGGGCCTCCAGGAGGGCCACCTCCTCATCGGTCCGCGCGGTCCTTCGCGCTCCTTCCACCGAAACTGTCCACCCTCCGTCCTCGGGAAAGAGCGGGGTAAGTGTCTTGGCCGATATGTCCCCCCCCACCAATAGTACGTCGGCCCGATAGACCGAGGCCGCGTTCACGAACTTTCGAAAGCACAGGGCGGACCCGTGGATATCTGCGACGAAGAAGATCCGCGTGGTTCGGGCCATGGACCGCTAGGACATCGATCGGCCGCCTTGACGGTCGCGGTCGGTTCCCCTCGCCTTTCCACCCTCTGGCCGTCCGGGGAATTCTGTATACGATATGTATTAATACATACCCCCTCCAAAAGTCTATCAGAATGGCTCCCTTATCGAGAGGAGCTGAGGGGCCCTGCCGGCTCTGGCCCCTTGTCCTTCTCATCGCATTCGCGGTCGCTGTCCCGGGGCTGGCCCTGGGCGCGTCCCCCTACCCCGGCGTGCACTCCGGATCCAACGCGGTGGGGTCCGCTACCGCTGGTCCCAATCCGCGTTCTAATGTGGGATTCGGGCCCGTCGCCCAGACCGTAAATCCGTACGCCTACGAAACGAACGAGCCCGCGCCGATGGGCATCGCCGATTACGGGATCGTTCGCAGCGGTGCTGGGACGGAATACAACACGACCGACTTTCTCGGAACGGCCACGATCGGATCCGTGCTGACCAACAACGCCAGCCTTCCCTATGCGCACGAGTTCACCCTGCAGCTGAACGTGAACCTCCTGCTTACGTCCCCGACCGTGAGCTACACGTACTGGATCCAGGATGTGGCCGACGTGAACACCAGCAATCGGTTGATCTACTTCATTGACAACATATGGAACGAGTCCGGTCGGCCATCGGACCTGACCCCTTCGAGCGTGTCCGGGAACGGGACCATCAGCCCGTCCGGGGCCACCACGTTCTACTACGACGAGGCCGGCCTGTATCTACCAGGGAACTATCTCAACTTGCACTTTCCGGCGCAAGTGAACTTCCGGGTGAACTCGACCAACTCGAACGGCACTCCTGAGGTCGCTTTCGAGTACAATGACGGCGAGGGCTGGGTCACCTACGATCGGGTCCAGTTCGGGTCGGCCCGCGGGTTCACTGATCACGGATTCGTGGTCAACGGTCTTTCGTACAACCCGTACGGCACCTTCTACGACGCCGAGCTGATCCTCGGCGGGCCCGGGGGCGGATCCCAGACAACGGACGTCAGGTCCAACCTTAGTCTCCAGCTGAGCTACTGGAATGGGTTCAACTATCAGCGCGTCATCGACGCGTACGACTTCGGGAGCAACACAGCGGAAGGTTCTAAGAACGTTACCGCCGCCGAGCTATATCCGGCCATCAACGGTTCCTTGAGCTCGGAGCTCATCAACGGCGCGGGGCATCTGACCGAACTCTGGGACCGATCATCGGTCGGCATCGTGAACATCAGCATGCCCGTCGGTTCCGGGGAGCTGTACATCAACGACACCCTCTACGGGTCCTTCTCCGGTGGGCATGCCAATGTCACCGTGGCACCGGGCGAGTATGAGTTCGAGGTGGAGGAGAGCGGCTCGCTGGTCGCCTCCAATACCTCCACGATCGCGGCCGGGTCGTACTCCCTCATCCAGTTCGGGCCCCATTACCGCGTCTCGCTGGTCGAGAACGGTCTGCCGAGCGGTCGCTCATGGTCGGTGACCTTGGCTGGGTTCACCGAGGCCGGGAATGCCTCGACGCTCGCGTTCTACGAACCCGCTGGGTCGTACCCCTATGCGGTGGCCCCGATACCGGGGTTCGTGGCCACGCCGAGCGTCGGGACCCAGAGCGTTACGAACGCAAATGTGACGGCCATCATTTCGTGGTCCGAACCGAACTACGAGATCCGTTTCCTCGCTCAGGGGCTTCCCTCCGGGCTCTCATGGTCAGTCACCTTGGGAGGGCATCCGGCGACGAGCTCGAACTCCACGATCCTCTTTTTCGAGCCGTACGGGACCTATCCTTTCTCGATCGGTGAGATCCTCGGGTACTCGGCGAGCCCTGGGCTCGGGACGATCAATGAGACGGGCGCGAACGGGACGCAGGTGATCATCTGGCGGGCCGAGGTGTTCCCGGTCGACTTCCTGGAAACAGGTCTGCCGCCGGGGATCACCTGGATGGTCGCGATCCGAACGGCCCAAGGGACGATGGTGGGATCCGAGAGCAATTCCGCGACCTACGATCAGGTGGACTTCACGCTCATGAACGGGTCGTACTCATACACCATGAACACGTCGGCCCCCACCTCGGTGGATCCCGACACCGGCACGTTCTTGGTCACGGGTGACGCGATGGTGGTCGATGTCAACATCACTCTGGCCGTTTACAATGGCCCAGAGATCCAGATGACGGACGGATTGGTCCTGGGCGCCGTGGGACTAGCGGCCCTGGGAGGGGCGGTGATCGCGATCGCGCTCGTGAGACATCGTCGCCATGGACCGTGATCCGCAGGAACCCTAGGTCGCGATCCCGGCCGTAGTGGTCGCCAAGATGGCGCACTGATATGGGCCATCGGGCTCGACCGAGGGAGCGTGACGCGCAAGAAGGTCCTCGATTGGCTCCTCGAACCGGACCAGCCGTCGGTGCGGTATCTCACGTTGACCCAGCTCCTGGGGAAGAGCGGGGCCGACCCCGATGTCCGGGACGCGAAGGCACGTATCCCTTCGGCTGGATGGGCCGCGGAGATCCTCTCCCGGCGCGACCCCGCCGGGTGGTGGGCCCGCGAGAAGAACCTCTACTGGCCGAAGTACACCGCGACGAACTGGAACCTGCTCGTGCTCGCGGAACTGGGCGCGACGCGCACGATCCCCGCGGTACGCGCGTCGTGCGAGCTCTGGATGGCCCGCTCGCCGCTCAAGGGAGGCGGCGTCGGCGGCAACTCCAACGGGAATGGTCACCACTGCTACACCGGCAACATGGCCCGGGCGCTGGTCCGGTTCGGGTACGGGGACGACCCCCGCGTTCGCAAGGCGTTCGACTGGTTGGTCCGGACCGCGAACCCGAAGGGAGGGTGGACCTGCTGGTCGTTCGGTGATCGACCCGCTCCGGGGCGGACCCTCGACTCGTGGGAAGGCCTCAGCGCATTCGCTGCGTATCCTCGGTCCAAGTGGACCCGGTCCATGCAGGCCTGTGTCGACCGAGCGGCCGAGTTCTATCTGGATCGGGAGCTGCACCGCCAGGGAGAGCGGTACGAGCCGTGGTACCGCTTCCATTGGCCGGTCCATTACTACTACGACCTCTTGGTCGGCCTCGACGTGCTCACGGCTCTCGGGTACGGGGACGACCCGAGTCTCGATCTCGCGCTCGAGCTCCTGCGGAAGAAGCGGCGGGCGGACGGCCGATGGAACCTCGACGCGGTCCATCCCGACGTGGGCCCGCCGGCCGCCCGCTGGTACGCCGCGCATCCGGCGGATCGCCCGACCCCCCTCGCCTTTGAGAGCGTGGGCCGACCGAGCAAGATGATCACCCTCCGGGCGCTCACGGTCCTGTCCAGGGTCGACCGGATCCCCGGGTAGCTGCGGTATCGAACCGTGACGAGCGCGGCCCTGACCGAGCGAGCCCCGCCCCCCCCGTCCCAACCGTCGATGGTCTTCGCTGGCCCGGTCCCGGGTCCGATGGAGGCACATCGCATTGGGCCAGGACCCTTCCTGCGGAGCGCGTCGGGCTCACCTCAGGCCGTCTTTTGGCCAAGCCAGGGGGTCGTCGCTCTGAGATCTGTTGGTGATGCTCGAGTTTCTCCTCAGCCCGTCGTGGTCGTAGCGCCTGCCCTCGATAGGATCTCCCCGATGACCTCGGACTTGGCATCGGCATAGTTCTGTACGTACCTCCAGGTCCGGCTCGCGAGCTCCCTCTTGGCCCGAGCGTACAGTTCACGATCGGCCGGATCCGACCGCAGTCGATCCCGCAGCGCGATCGTCCACTCGATCTCGCTCGAGCCGAACGAAAAGACGTGAAGGTTGACGGCGGTAACGGGTCCCTTGAAGAGACGGTGCTCGTGCCAGCCGGGCTCCCGGATCCGGAGCACGTAGCCGGCCCCCTCGAGGGCGGGAGCATACGATGGCTCGTCACTGGAATCCGTGACGACGAGGATGATATCGATGATGGGCTTGGCCACGAGCCCGGGAACCGCCGTCGAGCCGACGTGTTCGATCCGGATCGCCCGGTCGCCCAATGTTGTCCGGATCCGCTGGGCCTCGCGGGCGAACAGTTGGGGCCATCTCGGGTCGTATTCCGCGAGCCGGATCGGGCCGTCCAGGCGCGTCGGTTCCCCCACCGTGGCCTGACGGAGCTGATCGTCGGTCGTCGGGGGCGTCGGTGGGCGAGCGTCCGTCATCCTTGGGTCGCCCCTTCGGTCGACCCGATCCCACCGGGGTCAAGAAACGTTCGGTCGAGACCTCCCGGGCGTCGACGGAGGACGGATCTGAGCGGAGCGAACCAATTCGAGGCCCCTTCGTTCCGGGATAGCCGGGTCAGGATCCCGGAGACGAGAGGGATGGTGTAGGAGCCCTGATGACCATCCGCGGATCCCGTATCCAGCGGTAACGATCGTGATCGATCCACGAAAGGGTAGGAGAGCGATGACGCCGGATCAGGGACGGTCGATCAACGGCTCGAGGTGAGGAAATGGTCGATAGGGTCTACAAGGCGAGTTTACCCGCACTGAGGAGGGACCTGGAGGACCTGAGAGAGGGCTTCGCGCGGCTGGGTGCTAGAACAGATTGGTCCGAACTGAGGATCGAACCGCTGCTCCGACATTTGGGCTCGCTCGAGCGCCCCTTGCGGTCCGAACGGTTCTCACAGGAGTTCGCACGATTGAGGAGGGGAGTGGCCATGTTCCACTCCGACCTGGTCTACCTCAGGACGAACGTCAAAGAACTGGAGAAGATCCTTCAGCACGAGAAAGGAGCAGCCGGGCGAAGAACGAAGAGCTGAGGAAGCGGAGGGCCCTGGGCCTGAACTCCTGCCCGGTCCACCGGCAGCGGGATCCACGTCCCCTCTGAGATCCGCCGAACCTAGGTATCGGAGCGACGGTACCGGGGGGGTGGGGTTGGCACGACCGTGCTCCGCGCGAACGGTGATGGAACGCCCGCGGTCGTGAAAGAGCGGGCCGGAGGTCAGACCGACGGCAAACGGTCGAGAAATCCGTTCAACGTGCGTGCGAATGCCTCGGGAGCCTCCAGGGACGGAAGATGTCCGGCCTCGGGAATGCCGACCCCCGAGCTTCCCGGTATCCGGGCGACCATCGACCGGCTCTGTGCAGGGGGGATCAGGCGGTCCTCCTCTCCCCAGATCACGAGGGCCGGGACATGGATGGTGGAGAGCACTGGGGTGAGATCGGAGCGTCCGGCGATCGCCTTGAGAGTGCCGATGATGGTTCGCGATGGGACGTTCCGGACGATGGTGCGGGCCGTCTCCAATAGTGGCCCGGCCGCCTCCCCGGTCCTCGGGGAAAAGAGGCCGCGGATGGTCCCTTCGATATCGAGGAACTGCGAGGGATCCTCGAGCCTTTTTGCCGTCGCCAGCCGCTTCTCCCTCGCCTCAACACCATCCGGTTCCGAGCGGGTATTGGTCAGCACGATCGCCTGGAACTGTTCGGGGTGGTTCCGGAACAATTCCAACGCCACGTACCCGCCGAACGAATGCCCGACCACCACGACGGGGGACGTGAACTGCCGGGCGAACGTCTGGTGAACGCTCTCGGCAAACCCCGAGAGGGAATCGGGGACCGGCCAGTCCCGCGCGAGACCATAGCCCGGGAGGTCGAGCAGCACGACGCGATCACGCGCAGAGAGGGTCTCTAGCTGCGGTAGCCAGATCTCATGGCTCAAGGGGTAGCCGTGCAGGAACACCACGGGCCTCCCCTCGCCGCGTTCGATGGCCGGCACGGTCGGATGTGATCCGGCTCCCATGGTACGCGTTCGGGACGCGGTTCGGGCTCTTCTCTCTACCTGATGCCCGTCCTCCTCTATCCTTTTTGAGGGGAAGGTTCTTTCACGCGGGCAACTTTCCATCGCCATGTCCACCCTCGACGTCACGACCTGGGCGACCATCCTCGGGACCTGGCTCCTGGTCATCGGAACACTGGGGTTCGCGTACTGGCAGCTCCGACAGGCCCAGCGCCTCCATTCCTCCACGACCCTGCTCGACCTCCGCGAACGGTTCTACAGTCCGCGGATGCGCCAGGCCCGGAAGGACCTCAGCACTTGGCTCCTCAAGGAGCAACGAGGAGAGGAGCCGGACGATTGGGAGGTGGGTATCTTCTTCGAGCTGATCGGGGCCCTCACTCGGTCAGGCGTCCTCGAGAAGCGGATGGTCTGGAACGCCTTTGGCACATGGATCAACGCCTATCATCTCTCCATGCGCGGCCCGGAGGACCTTTTCGACAAGTGGAGAAGGGAGAGCAACGACCCACTGATCTTCGCGGATTTCGAATGGCTTGCGAAGCAGCTGCTCGACTTCGACCGTAGGCTATCGCAGGGTCCGGACCAACATCGGTTCTCGATCAGCGAGTACCGGTATGTCCTGGAAAGCGAGTCCCACCTCCGAGTGCCCTCTGAGGGGTCCACGCTGGATGCTTGAGAACGGCCGGTAGATCCCCCTAGTGTCCCAAGCCCCCGCCCGCTGGTCCAAGGGCGCCGCGAACACGAGACACGGGAACGGTCTCAACCGGTCCGATCCCCGGAGCGCTGCGCACCGATCTGCTCGCCGTCCCCTCTATCTACCCGAACCGATTCACCGGATGGCAGCGAGCCCATGTTCCAGAAGATCCTCGTAGCGTTCGACGGTTCGGAGCAAGGCGAGCATGCCCTCACGGCCGCGGTGGAGCTGGCCAAGCAGTTCCGATCGGCGCTCACCGTTCTCTCGATCATCCCCATTCAAGTGGTTCCCTTTCCCGGACCGATCCCCGTCCCTCGTCTTACGGCCGAAGACGTGGAAGCCTACCGCGCGACCGTGAGCGCTCGGGTCGAGAAGATCGACCGGACCGGGATCGGATCGGTGACGACCGTGATCCTGGAAGGCTACGTGATCGAGGCGATCATCGAGTACCTCGAGCAGCATGCCCAGGATCTCGTGGTGGTCGGCGCTCGGGGCCTCTCCGCCGCGGGTCGCCTTTTCCTGGGAAGTGTATCGGAGGCCATCGTCCACCATGCATCGTGCCCGGTGCTGGTCTACCGGATCAAGGCCCACGGAAAGGGTCCGAAGTCGAAGTGAGACCGCGATCGGACGGCTGAGCGGCCCCTTGGTCCACGCATTCAACACTCGAGAAAGAGGGGCCGCGTTCGGCGCGTAGCCGAGGAAATAGTTGGACCCCCGGAGGATTCCCCTCCGGGGGAGACGGACAGAGTACCTAGACCGCGACCAGCCCCTCTGCCCCCGCCGGCAGCGAACCCGCGGTGACGACCCATGCCAGGGTCCCGTCCCCGTTGACATGGAACCCCTGGAGGTCGTGGGCCCCCGAGTCGTACACGTAGAGGAAGCCGCCGTAACTGGTCAGCGCCAGATCGGTCGGTCCGGCGTTCGTGGCCGCTGCCACCGACTGGAGGAGCGTGAGGGATCCGGAGCCCCCGATGACATAGCTCGAGATCGAGTCGCTATCTGCATTGCTCGTATAAGCGAACCGATCGTTCCCGGTCGCGACGACCCAGCAGGGCGCCGTCTGAAGGTCGGTCACCGAGTGGCTGATGCCGTCGATCCCGCCCATGTTCGAGACCGAGTAGGACGAGAGCGCTCCCGGTCCCGCCTCGCTCACGATGAGCACGCCTTGCGGGTCGAAGGCGAACCCGTACGGCGTGTTCCCGTTCGAGGGGTGTGTGATCGGACCCGACGCCACTCCCTGCGCGTTCACCGTGTACGCATCGAGAAGGCTGGTGGCCTTTTCGGTCACGACCAGTACGGTGCCCGAGGGGTTGAAGGAGATCTGCGCGGGTCCGGTCGCACCGGTCTGGCTCAGCGGCTGGGTCGACCCCGGGAGGGGGACGAGTTGGCCGCCCGCTAGGAGCCGAAAGCCCGCGATGTTGCCCTGACTGATCGTGCTCCCGGCGTTGAGCACGTAGACGAACGGTCGGTGGATCGCGATGCTCACGGGTTCGATCCCGCCCGAGCTGACGACGTCCCGGAACGTCAGGGGGTGGGAGGAGCTCGAGACATCGACCCGAAAGACGGAGATCTGGTTGCTTCCCGCATCGACCGCAAGAAGCCATTCGTGATCGTGGGTCGCCACGAGGCTCCCCTGGTCCGCGAGGCTGGCCCCGGTCCCGTTCCCGTGAGCGGGGACCGTTTCGATCCAGGTGAGCTGACCTGACGGGCTACGTTCGTATGCCAGAACTTGGTTCCCGCTGGGCGAGTTCGACATGACGAACACGGCTCCTGTCGACCCCGCGTGCGGGCCGACCGGCGTCGCGCTAGCGCCCGCGAGCGCGAACACGACGACGGCCAGCACCGCCGCAAAGAGGGTCACTCCGACGGCCTTCATATTGAGGCGAGGGACCGGTGCCGCGGTACATAGGTCATTTTCAAGATCCGTGACCACTCTCACCCCAATTCGTTCCAATGCCCACGCCGCGCGGGGTCGCTGAGAGGGTCCGGCGGCATCGCCCTCGGTTCCTTGAGGCGATCCCCGACCTCGAAAGATGGCCCGGCGATAACGGATCGTCCGGTGCCGGTCTACTGAGAAGCGGTCCAGACGATGGCTACGAGGCCAAACGCCTCCGAGGCACCGATCGCGAACAGATAGGGGGTGAGCGGGTCCGGGATCAGCGGCATGGTGGCCAGGTAGGAGTAGACGACGAGCAGGTTCTGCACGAGGAAGGCACCGGCGAATGCCACGAGCGCGAGGCTGAAGGCGGCCTTCGTCTCGGCATAGATGCGACGGTAGAGCGTGAACAGGAGCACGGTGAGCCCGATGTTCGTGACGCCCAGCACGACGCTGGCATCCATGAACCAACTGCTCACGAATGCCCCCTCTTCGGTCGTGAGCTCATGTCGAATCACCCCGAGCATTGGCGGCGCGGGAGCGCCGGGCGGGTCCGATCGTCCGGATCTGTTGGATGAGCTCGAAGTGGATGGTCAGATCGGGGGAAAGCTCGTACGGGGAAGCGTACGCGTGACCGATCGGACGGTGGATCAATCCGTTCTTCTCAAGCAGCTGGGCGTGGTGTCGGATCGTTCGATAGTCCATTCCCAGAACTTCGGCAAGCTGGTGGGCATTACGAGGGCATATCTGCAATTCCTCCAGGATCCGGATCCGATTGGGTCCCCCTCTCGTCCCGACCAGGAGGTACCACAGGAGCGACCGGTATCCGGAGGCCACGTTCCTCCGGCATCCTCACTTGTATTTGTATCGAACTAGAGACCCGGATCGGTCGGTGCCGATGCGCGATCGCTCGTTCGATCCGATGGAGACCCCTTCCAATGGGTCGTTGGGCCGCGTACGGGCCCCGTGATCGTCCGATCCGGGCGTGGAGTGGTCGTGTTCAGGGGGGGCTCGCGAGGTGGGCCCACGCCGTATCGAAACCGTAAAGGAGTGCGGCAATGCCGGCCAATATGACCACGACCATGAAGAGGCCAAGGAGTGCCATCCACATTTTCGGATACCTGGGAGTCGGGCCGCTGGGGAGCGGGTCAGCGCCCGGGACGGAAGGGCCGACGACGAACCAGTCGACGAACAGTGTAACGGGGTAGCTCAAAACGGCAACCCCACCGAACGCGAGGAACAGGAGCAGGGTCTCGAACGGTTCCTCCGTCAGAGAAAGCGTGTAGCCGCGGTACCCGTAATACATGACGCCGAACCCGATCACAACGCCCAGCATCCCGACAAAGTGCGTCGGAAGACGGAGGTTCACGGCGATCGCGAACGATACGAGGAGGAACGAGAGCATCAGGAGCGAGTCGAAGAAGAGCAGGTCGTAGGCAGCGAGAACGTTGGAGCCGCCAATAT
>JBARHO010000068.1:0-11137 GCA_049799275.1 Thermoplasmata archaeon | reverse complement strand
CTCAGGGTCGACTGGATCGCCCAGCGCGGTGCCCTGTGGTGGGGCCCGACGGCCAGCGCGGGTCGACCGCGGCCCGGACCTCGGTCCGGGGACGGACAGCCCAGGAAAGGCCGGCCGAAGCGAAGCGACGGCCGTTCGGTCCCTCCGGAGGGTCGCGTGGGGGCCCCAGGGTCCGCGGGCCGCCCCGATCGGGTCCGATGGCACACCCGACCCCCGCCCATCATGTGAAGCGGTACATTTGGAGGTCGGGGGACTGATAGACCGAGGTGATGAGGTGCTGCGACTGGAGGAGCGTGGTCACGGTCGTGACGTAGGTCGGGGTCTCATACTCCCCATACACGACCGTCGAATCGACCAGGAGGAACGAGGTCTGGTACACCGCGAGCAGGCCGGCCCAATCCGGAGAGATGATGGATCCCACGATGCCCGTCAGCACCGGGAGGCCGAACTCGGTCGGGGGTAGGATCGGGATGGCGGAGGTGGTCCGGAACCAGATCGTGACCCCGGTGACGTTCGACGGATACTCGGTGGAGTTGACCCCCGGGCCGGTGTTGGGACTGCCGACGAAGAGGTTCACGTCGAGGCTGGCGTTCAGCGAGACGAGCGCGGAGTTCGCATCCTGCCCGATGACATACCATCCCACCGAAGAATGGCCGGATTGGCCGCTCATGATGCCGATCCAGAACGTTCGCTGCTGCACCTGTTGCGCGATGAGACCGGGGTCCCCGACCGGGATGGTCAGGTTGAGCCAGTCGTACGAGCTGAGGTTGAGGTTCTGGGCGAACGTGTAGACGTACCGCGGCTCGACCGCGCGGTGGAGCTCGATCCAGGGGCCGGTGCCGTTCTGGGCGATCGGCGTACCCACGCCGGACGGGAGCAGCGGATGGGTCACGGCGAAGTACTGTTCCTTCGTCGTGTTGATGAAGTATTTGTACGGTCCATAATAGCCCGGAACCACGACCCGACTGGGATAGTTGAACTGTTCATAGAACTGGGTCGCCGCTCGCATCCCCCACGTCGTGCCCACGTAGGCGCCGACCGTGGGCAACATCAGGGCATTGGCCCGGTCCCCCTGCAAGGTGGACCGGACATCGTAGTAGGCGTTCGGGATCCAGAACGGACGCTGGTTGAGGTGGCCGGGCAGATCGTAGATGGCCCCGTCGTAGATCGGAAGGGCGGCGATCAGCACCATGCCCACCAGGGCGCCGGTGACCACGTACGGCAGCATGGCCTCGGGGTTCCGGCGGAACCGTCGTAAGCGCGCGCTCCGTGTCGCCGGAGGCGGGGAGTGGACGGGATCGACCGCCCCCGGGGGTATCGGGAGGGCGGTGAGGCCCTCGGAGTAGCGCTGTCGGAACTGCCATTCGGCGTAGATGGTCCCGATCGCGAAGGCGATCAGGACCGGGTAGAGCTTGGTCGCGATCGTCTGGAGCGGGAAGAACGCCGGCATCAGCTGGGTGCCGTACGGCAGCTGGCCGTACAGCCACTGGTTGAAGAGGCCGAACGGAGGGTTGGTGCCCTCGCCCCAGATGAGGCAGGGGATGATGGCGAGGATCATCGCCGGCACCCAGAGGCGGTCCCGCCAATGCGCGAGCCGGGAGAGCACGAGGGCGCCCGGGAGGGCGAGGAGGGGCCAGAGGGAAGAGGCGACCACGATGAGCGCATTGCTCGAATAGAGCGAGTAGTAGCTGTAGGTCGCGAACTGCCCTTTGCCCAAGAGGCGCACGACGTTGGCGAGCGTGTTGTACGAGTTCGCCGTCGGGGTCGAGTTGACGAAGACCACCGCCGAGACGGCCGCCGGCTGGAAGGCCCACTCGGTAAGGTAGATGTAGAGCGGGGCCGCGAGAAGCGCGAAGGCGATCGGGGCCGCGAACACGAGGATCCGCAGGACGGTCCGCTTCATCGCCCGCCGTCCCCCCGGGTGGGGATAGCCCGCCAGGATCCCGAGGAAGACGAGGACGAACCCGATCCCCTCGATCGCCAAGGTGCGCAGGACGTTCGGGAACGAGGCGGGGGCCGAGAGCCCGATCCCCAGTCCTAGGAGGATCGAGTCGTACATCGAGAACGCACGTCCGGCGCGACCCGCCCGTACGAGCCGAACGAGCTGGGTCATGACGAGGAAGAAGCCGGCGTTGCTCAGGTAGAGATTGAACTCGAAGGTGTAGTACCCCCACGTCACGTTGTAGAGATTGACCAGGAAGAGCGCGGCCGCCAGGAACTGTACCCCCGTGAGCTGAGCGTCGGTGAACGAAGAGCGAAAGAGCTCCCGGGTGAACCGCTGGGCCGCATAGGTGCAGACGAACGTATCGACGAACAGCGAGAGATATTGTCCGACGTAGACGTTCCCGAAGGACACCCCGGAGGCCGCTGCCGGGATGATCTCATTGACCGTCGGGTTGACGAAGAAACCCCCGGGCGTGTAGATCCCGGTCCAATCGATCGCGTAGAGCAGGGCCCCTCCGGTGAACACGAGGACGCCCAGGACCAGGGCGATCGAAAGGATCAGCGAGATCTCGAAACGTCGCAGCCGGGCGGGGTCGAACGCCCAACGCACGACCCGGACGATCGGCGTCGGTCGGGGGGGCAACCGGACGGGCGCGGACCTCGTCCTTTCGGACGCGCCTGGGCCAGCGGGCACGCCTAGGCGCTCCGTCGGCGGCGGATGGGCCGAATGCCCAAGCGCGCCCTGGGCGCCGGTCGGCGGTACCCTAAGTAGCGACCGGCGGGCGCTCTCCGGGGCCCAGGGCGATCGCAGATACCGGGGCGACGGCCGGGGCCTGGTCCCGCTCGGCAGTGGGCCGGAAGGGAAGTATGGGGTCTCCCGCGGACCGTTACCGTCGGTGCCGATCCCACGCAGATTCCTCCGTCAAAATGGAGGTTCTCTAGCATTAAGGTTCATTGGCCCCAGGGGAACTTCCCGTTCTCCGCATGGCCCGTAAGGGCGGGATGGTGGGCGAACCGATGCTTCGCCGGAACGTATCGCGGATCGCACGGGCTCGCGCGACGCGGGATCTTCGACCGCATGCGCCTTCGGAAGGCCCCAGACCCGGACCTTCGCGATCTGTAGCGGATCTTGAGACATCGAGGAGCGGAGGCCTTACGTGGCCCTCCCCCTCTCGAACACTCTACCCGAGGGCCTGCCGGGATCCCGGCCGCGCTCGAGCGGACCCGGACGACCCAAAGGGGGGTCGGGAACGCGCGCCGGGCGGCCCTGGCCGACCGATCCCGGTAGAAGGGGCCCCGAGCTTCCCCCTATTCGCGGGAAGGCCGTGGGGACGCCTCAGCGACCAGCTTGCGCACCGTCCGGGAGAGCCGTTCCATCCCGTCGGCGTCCTTGGCCTCGAGCATCGCTCGGAGGGTCGGCTGGGTGTTCGAGCGACGGAACAGGCACCGGCCGTCCGAGGTCGAGATACTGAAGCCGTCGATCTCCTGGCGGGCCATCGGCTTGGCCAGGGCCTCGACCGCCTCAAAGGCCTGGACCAGCTCCGTCTGACCCGGAAAGTCCCAGGTGACGGATCCCCGTGCGACCGGCCCGAGGCGCTCGCTGTAACGCTCCAGGATGTCCCGTTCCGAGCTCAGGATATGCGCGAGCTGGCAGGCGATGAGGATGCCGTCCGAGTTCGGACCGAATCGCCGCAGGTAGTAGTGGGAGGAGGCCTCGACCCCGACCGGGGAGCGTTGCTGGGCCATCGCCGTCACCACGAACCGGCTGCCGACCGCGCACCGGAACGTCGGTACGAGCTCCTCGAGCCGGCTCGCGCAGTCCAGGCTCGCGACCAACGGGTGGTCCCGGGAGCCGATCCGGTCATACAGGATCATGGCCACGACCTCGGGTTCCACCATCCGGCCGGCCCGATCGACGAACATGACGCGGTCCCCATCCCCGTCGAAGGTGACCCCCAGGTCGGCCCCCGTGCTCGTGACCTCGGAGCTGAGCTCTTCCAGATGGCCCCGCTCGGGCTCGGGCGAGAACCGTCCGGCTTCCGACGCGAACTCGGCCCGCTGGAGCCGAAGATCGACGCCCAAGGACCGAAGGGCACGAGGTCCCAGGTCGGCGGTCGCACCGCCCCGGCAGTCCGCGACCATACGGATCTCGGAACTGAGACCCGCCGTCACGAACGAGAGGTACTCCTTGGAGAGCCCCGCTTGATCGATCGGGCCCGGCCGCCTCGCTCCCGAAGGACCAGTCCCCCGGCGCGCAGGGGGCCTCTCGCTGAGGAAGGCGGTCCGCACGGTCTTCCATTCACGGGTGAACACGCGGCCCGAAGGGCCAAAGATCTTGAGCCCGGTATAGCCGATCGGATTGTGGGATGGGCTCACCTCCATCCCATAGCGATGGTGCCGTTCCGCCGCGAAGGAGATCGCCGGGGTCGGGAGGATACCGAGGGAGGTCACGGGACGCTGGGTGGTCTTGAGACCCGCCACGAGGGCCTGCTGGAATCCCTTGGACTGTGTTCGAGTGTCGCGGGCCACGAGGAAAGGCCCGGGGAAGAGGAGCCCGATCGTTCTACCCATCCGGCGGCCCACAGCGGGGCTCAGCTCGCTCGGGTACCGGCCACGAACATCGTACGCCCGGAAGAAGCTGACGTCGGCGGAGGGTGGGGGATCGGAGCCGCCAGCGGGGCGACGTGCGGGCGACCGTCGCGACGAACGGCCACGCGGTGCGCGGGGGACCGACGATCGGACCTTCTTCGGGCGGGGCATGACCCCTGCGACACGCGCGCCGTCTTATGAACGGTTGCCCGTTCCCCGCGCGGTGCGAGGGCCCGCTCGCTCGACCGGTCCTAGTTCGGGACGCGGAAGAGGGAGGCGTCCTGGGAAGCCTGAGGGGGGATCCCGAACGTCTGGTCGTAGAAGCGGGTGATGTATAACCGGTACCAGATCCCGGCCGTCTCCCGGGCGATATTGAGCACGGTGCCGATCCGGATCCGTCCCGCGCCGGGCCGGTTGAACCGCAGGGTCACGGGCGCCTCGGCGATCAGGAAGCCCACCCGGTGCTGGACCACGAGGAGCTCGAGGTCGAAGGCGAACCGCTTCACCAATAGATGGGAAACGAACTTCGAGGACGTGTCGCGGTGGAACAGCTTGAAACCGACCTGGGTGTCCACGACCGGTAGGGAGAACGCCGAAGCGAGCAGCAGCCCATAGGACCGGCTCAGGAACCTCCGAAGGCGCGGGTAGATGACCACCGATCGGGGGTGCCGCTTCGACCCCACGACGATCTTGGCCCCGGTCTCCTTCTGGACCGTGAAGAAGTCGGGCAGCATCTCGATCGGGTGCTCCAGGTCCGAGTCCACGGTCGCGATCCATTCCCCTTGGGCCGCCGCCATCCCGGTCCGGACCGCCATGCCCTTTCCCGCGTTCGGGCTGTACTGGATCGCTCGGAACCGAGGGATCCGCGTCGCCAGCGCTTGGAGGATGGTGGGACTGCGATCGGAAGAGCCGTCGTCGACCGCGATGATCTCGTGGTCGGGATAGGTGCGTGTAAGGTAGTCGGAGATCTTCTGGACGTTCTGCTCGAGCCGCTCCTCTTCGTTATAGACGGGGAGGACCACGGAGAGGAACGGGGGTGTGCGCGTTACCATGGATCTTGCCCGGCCCCCTTACCCGCCGCGGCCGGGATCCCAGGCCGACGGCTGCGATTCCATCTGCTCGTTCGCACGCTTAAGACTTTGGAGCGTCCCGATGTCCTGCCAGTAGTCGGTCGTCGGGACCTCGACGATCCCGCCCTTCATGGTGTACTGGCTGATCGCGTCGGTGAGCTCGAGCTCGCCGCGCGGCGAAGGGGTGAGCAGCGGAACGGCCCGGGTCACGGGCTCGGTCAGGAAGTAGACCCCGGCATTGACGAGTCCCGCGTCGTCCATCCCGTCCTTCTCGCGGATCGACTCCAGGTGGACGGTCCCGTGCCCGTTCGTGGTGAACAGTCGTCCGAACGTCCCGGCGTTCGGCACGACGGCCCCCACGATCTTCGGGCGCCGGTTCCGCAGGAGCTCGCGCCAGAAGCCGGGCGAGTCGCCCAGGTAGACGTCCGCGTAGACGACCATCACGAACGGGGTGTCCACGAGCGGGAGCGCGGTCATGAGGCCGTCGCCGGTGCCGCGGGGATGGGCCTGTTCGGCATACTCGACCGCGAGCCCGAACGCCGCGCCGTCGCCCACATGCTGCCGGATCTGTTCGCCCAGGTACCCGACGACCAGGATCACCCGCGGGATCCCGAGGCGCTGGAGGGCCCGTAGATGATAGTCCAGGAGCGGGAGGCCGTGGACCTCGACGAGGGCCTTCGGAACATTGTCGGTCAGGGGGCGCAGCCGGACCCCGCGGCCCGCGCACAGGAGGACCGCCGTGACGTCCGCCGGGTCGACGGAGCGATCGAGCTCCTCGTTCGAATGACCGATGAAGGACTCGCTGTCGTCCTGAGAGATCACGTTACTCGCGGGCAATGAGAATGTACTCCTCCCCTCGGAAGACGTCCGGGATCTGAGCGGCGACCTCGGCCCCGAGGGTGCGACGGTAGAAATCGACCGCGCCCTGCTCGGAACCGGTGGTGACCTCGACGAGCTTCAATCGGGCCCCGCGGGACCGCAGCCGCTCCCGGATGTCCGCGAGCGAGCTCTGGATCAGCTGGGCGCCGATCCCGCGATGCCGCTGACGAGGGTCCACCGTGATCTGCTCGAGCTCCCAGACGGCCTCCGTACGGAAGCCTCCTTTCTCCATCCAGAGGATGTAGCCGAGAAGAGCGCCTTGCTCTTCCGCGACATAGTAGAGGAAACGGGGCTGGGCCGACCAACAGGCCCGGACCCAGGCGTCGGCGCGCTCCGGCGGGCGCAGGCCCGAGAAGGCCTCGCCTCCCAATCGCGCGATGCCTTCCAGGTCGCTCCCGACCGCCGAACGGACCTGAACGGCCCCTTCTTTCTGGCTCGACGCCGCAACCATGGTATTCATCGTATCCCGATCCCCCCTCACGAGACGGTAACGGCCTTGGCGAGGTTGCGGGGGTGATCAGGGTCAAGGTTGCGCAGGCGCGCCAGCTCGTACGAGAGGATCTGCATCGGCACGATCTGGGAGATCGGGGTCGAGATCCCGGTGTCGTCGATGCGGATATGCTCGACCGACACGCGGAGCGGCTTGGGGCCGATCGTGTAGGCCCGGGCGCCGCGGGAGACGAGCTCCGAGGCGGCGGTCTCGGCCTGATGCTGCCCGGCCGAGTCGTAGAAGAGGAGCACCGGGGTGCCCTCCTCGATCAGGGCGAGCGGGCCGTGCTTCATCTCGCCGCCCGGGAACGCCTCGGCGCGGATCCCCGCGACCTCCTTGATCTTGAGGGCCGCCTCGAGGGCGGTCACGTAATGGATCCCGCGGCCCAGGAGGAAGACGCTCTTCGCGTCGACCAGGCTCTGGGCCTGGAAGCGCACGTGCTCCCGGGCCGAGTCCGACGTGAGGTTGAACAGATTGTCCCGGGCCCTCCAGAGCTCGCGGGCCCCGAACTCGAGCTTGCCCTGAAGGCCGTAGTTCATCAGCACGGCCCACCCGAGCTGGGCGGTGTAGGACTTGGTCGCCGCCACGGCGATCTCGAGCCCGGACTCCAGCGGGACGACGAAGTTCGCCTTGTGGGCGAGCGAGGACTCCTCGGTGTTGGTGACCGCGATGACCTGGGCCCCCGCCTCGACGGCGAGGTCCACGGCGGCGACCGTGTCCGCGGTCTCGCCCGATTGGGAGAGGGCCACGACGACGCTCTTGGAGGTGATCGGGCGCATCCGATGCTCGAACTCGCTCGAGACGACGGCCCGGGTCGAGCGGCCCGCGGATTGGGCCAGGATGTACTCGGCATAAAGACAGGCGTGGTAGCTCGTTCCGGCCCCGACCAGGTAGATCTGGTCCGCATCCCGGAGCGTCCCGACGACCGCCTGGAGGTGTTCCGGCTCTTGGCGGATCAGATGGCTGAGCGTCTCCGTCTGCTCCACGATCTCCTTGACCATGAAATGGTCGAAGTTGCCCTTGGAGCTGCTCGACGCGTGCAGATTGACCGCCTGGGAGCGGGAGAGGTCGACCCGCATCGTCCGGCGGTCGGTGCCGGGCTCGAGCAGGTGGACGCCATCGAGATTGACCGCGAAGACCTCGTTCTCCCGGAGGTAGAGGACCCGGGAGGTCATGGGCAGGAAGCTCGGGATGTCCGAGGCGGGGTAGAACTCGTGGTCGCCGACCCCGATGACGAGCGGGGAGCCGCGGCGCGTCACGTAGAGCTCGTTGCTGCCCTTGTGCGCGATCAGAAGACCGAAGCTACCGGTCAGTACCTTCGGGAGGGAAAGGACGGCCCGGTCGATCGATTCGCCCGTCTTGACCTGCTCCTCGACGTAGTGGGCGACGACCTCGGAATCG
The DNA here is from genome assembly GCA_049799275.1 of Thermoplasmata archaeon. GTDB lineage: Archaea > Thermoplasmatota > Thermoplasmata > Lutacidiplasmatales > UBA184 > Lutacidiplasma. The sequence continues at coordinate 2,764 of JBARHO010000068.1, read as the reverse complement.
GTCTCGGAGGTGAAGGTGTGACCCTGGGCCATGAGGTCCGAGCGCAGCGTGTCCGCGTTCTCGATGATCCCATTGTGGACCACCAGGATCGATCCATCGCACGACGCGAGCGGGTGGGCGTTCTGCACGTCGACCCGCCCGTGGGTGGCCCAGCGGGTATGGCCGATACCGACCGTCCCGGTCGGGAAATGACTGGCCGCGGCCGTCTGCCGGTTCATGATCGCTTCGAGCTGCTCGATCCGCCCCGCGACCCGACGGACGAAGATGTCGTCATCGTTGACGATCGCGATGCCGCACGAATCGTATCCGCGGTACTCCAAGCGCTTCAGGCTCTCCAGCAGGATGGGCGTTGCCGCCCTCCGACCGACATAGCCCGCAATACCGCACATTCGTGGTTCCCGTCCCGCGTATTTCGTCCGTTCTCACCTCGAGGGCGAGGGGATGTTACGCAGATTAGGCGCGCCACTCGCCGGGCGGATAAATAGCCTTGCTCCAAGAGAGTGAGACATTTTAAGCAACACGCCGTGATACGCGTAGGTACTCCACGCGCACCGGATGCCGGATGGACGCGGATCCGCGCATAACGCAACACGAAACGCTCGCTTTGTCCCTCTGGGGTCGGTCATACCAGCCGTTTTACCTCGGTCCGTCGCGCCTCAGGTGTGACCATCGGCCGGGCCCCTATTATCCGATCGGGCCCATCGCAGAACCGGCGCCGGGCCGAGAATCCGGTCCTGGCCCGACGTGCGGCCCGTCCTCGATTTCTCCTCGATTACCAAAGCTTTAACTGAGGTCCCCTGTGGGACCGCCGAAGGGGGACCTAGGCACGATCGTCGTGGTCGGGGACCTCCGTCAGGGTCTCCCGGAGGACCGTGATCGCGACCACCTTCCCTTCCCGGCCCGGACCCCGGGCTAGCCCCGGTCACTGAGGCGGTCGGATGAGCTCTTCCGGGGAGCGGTACGACCGCTCTCTCAAGTCCGTCGGGAAGGGCACGACCGCCCTCATGGTCAGTACCGCGCTCCTGTTCCTGTTCAATCTGATCGGACGCGTCACGGTCGCGCGGGAGTTCACCGTCGGCGCGTGGGGCGAGTTCAACCTCGGGGTCTCGCTCTCGGGCCTCCTCACGCTCGTCGCGATGCTCGGGTTGGCCAACGCCATCGCCCGGGCGATCTCGTACGAGAAGGATCCGGCCGAGCAGTGGGCCATCATCCGCTGGGGCCTTACGATCAGCCTCGTCTCGTCCGTCCTCGGGACCGTCGCGATGTACCTCCTCGCGCCGGACTTCGCGATCTGGTTCCACAATAGCGGGCTCACGATCGTCTTCCAGCTCTTCGCGCTCTCGGTCGGGTTCACGGTGATGGCGAACATCCTCGCCGCGATCTTCCAAGGGTTCGAGGACGCCTCTCCCAACGCGTGGTTCAACCAGGTGGTGGCGCCGGGGGGCTTCGTGGTGGCCCTGTTCGTCGCGCTCTTCCTCCACGTCGGGTTCGATGGGGTCCTCTGGGCGTACGCGATCGGGCAGGGTCTCGCGCTCGTCCTCATCTCGGTCTACACCTGGCGACGGCTCCCCAAGCTCGTTCCGCACGTCGGGCTTCCGAAGAAGCGGCCGAAACCGGGGCTCTGGACGCTCTCGTTCGCCCTCTGGGGGGTGAGCTCGCTCGCAGTGATCACGGGCTACTTCGACACGCTCGTGCTCGGGGTCTTCCGTCCCTCGACGGCGGTCGGTCTGTACTCCGCCGCCACGACGCTCGCGCGAGTGCTCTTGGCGGCCAACCTGGCGCTGACGTATATCTATCTCCCCGTGGCCGCCCGCCTGGTGCGGGACGGCGACTTCGAGACCCTGCGGAGGACGTATGCCACGTCCACCCGCTGGATCATCCTGTTCATGGTCCCGCTCCTGCTCCTGTTCTGCTTCGACCCGGCGCTCTCCCTGACCGCGATCTTCGATCAGAGCTACACCGGGGCCTCGATCTCGCTGGTCATCCTCTCGATCGGATCCTTCGTCTCCGTCGCCGTGGGGCCGGTGAACGCCACGCTGGCCGGCATGGCCGCCTCGCGCATCCTCCTCATCTCGATGGCCGCGTCCGCCATCGCGAACATCGGCCTCAGTCTCGCGCTGATCCCTTCCACAGGGATCCTCGGGGCCTCCATCGCGTGGTCCGTGGCCCGGATCATCTACCCGGGGATCGGGACCGCGACGCTGTGGATCAGCCACCGGGTCACCCCGTTCCAGGCCCACTTCACGCGTCCGCTCGTCTGGACGTTGATCCTGGGATCCCCGGTCTATCTCCTCGCCTCGTTCCTCCATCTCGCGACCTGGTGGGTCGTACCGCTCTACTTCTTCGGGGTGGCGCTCTTCCTGGCGGCGTTGCTCGCCACCCGCAGCGTCGACCGGGGCGACATGATCGCGGCCGCGGCCCTGGAACAGATCCTCCGCCGCAAGTTGCCCCGGTTGCGGGCGTTCCTGGAGCGGTACATCCGGGCCACGCCCGACCCGCCGCTCCCGCACTGATCGGGACGGGGCCGTTCGGGCCCCCGCCGGTGGCTCAGGGTTCGTAGACGTCCGAGGAGGGCGGCTCCGGCATCGGCGGACGGCTCTCGGGTGGCTCCCGAGGAGCCTCCGCCGGTTCCTCTACGCTCGGCCCGGCGGCAGCCACCTCGCCGGCGCCGGCCGGATACTCGTACGGGCTGACGGGACGTTGGCGGGCCCGCTGTTCGCGCTGGTAGCGGTACAACAGGATCAGCGCGACGATGGCCAGGAAC
>JBARHO010000067.1:0-9461 GCA_049799275.1 Thermoplasmata archaeon | reverse complement strand
TCAGCGTGCTGCGGGCCCTCGATATGGTCGAGACCCGGGATTGCCAGTTCCTCCTGATCTCCGGGGACCTGTTCCACACGCCGGTCCCGGAACCGGCCGAGGTCGCCCCCATCGCGGCACGGCTCCGAGCGCTGGTGGCCCAGGGTCGCCGTATCTATGTGATCTATGGGTCCCACGACTACGTCGCGCATCGGACGAGCTGGCTCGACGTCCTGGCCGAGACCGGGATCTTCCTGCGGTCCGCGCCCGAGGCGGTCCGGGAGGAGGGACGTCGGTGGTCCCTGCCGTTCGTGATCGATGCCCCCACCGGGAGCCGTATCGCCGGGATCTCGGGACGTTCGCAGGGTCTCGATCGATCCTACTTCACGGCCGTCGACTCGGAGGCGTTCCGCGCCGAGCCGGGGTTCAAGATCTTCCAGTTCCACGCTGCGATCCAGGAGTACCTGCCTCCGCATCTCCGGGAGCACATCCAGGGGGTCTCTCGGTACGACCTTCCCGGGGGCTGCGACTACTACGCGGGAGGTCACATCCACTTCACCTACACCGGCGAGGGCCCGGAGGGTGGATTGCTCGTGAATCCCGGCGCCGTCTTCGGCACCAGCATCACGGACCTGGAGAACGGCCTACACGAGCGGACCAACCAGGGACTGGTCATCGTCACGGTCTCGGACGGAGCGCCCCACCACGAGCTCGTCCGGACGGCCCCGAAGGATACGGTCCGCGTCTTCGACGTCGATGTTTCCGGTCGGACCGCGGAGGAGGCCCGCACCGCGGTCACGCAGGCGCTCGAGGTCCAAGCGGCGCCCGGTGCCCTCTTGTTCCCTCGGGTCCGCGGGACGCTCCTCGAAGGCTCGATCAGCACCCTCGGCCTCCACGACTCTGCCGGGCGGATGACGCGGATGGGGGTCCAGAGCGTCCACTGGGATATCCGGGACGTCTCCTCCCCGCCGGTCGACGGGGTCGATCCCGAGGCCCCGATCTCCTCGATCGAATCCGTCGCCATCGAGCAGCTCCTCACCAGCGTGGACGGGGAGCTGGAGGAGCTCGCGGGGCCCGAGGGCCGACGAAGGGTCGAAGAGCTCCTGCACGAGCTGGGGGTCCCCCGGTCCGAAGGCGAGGCCAAGGCCGATTATGAGACGGCACGGATCGACGCGGCGCTCCGGATCCTCAAGGTGCGCTCGACGCCCGTGATCGGGACCCGGTGATCATGGAGCTCCGGCGCCTTCGGCTCAAGAACATCCGGAGCTACACCGACGTCGATCTCACGTTCCGGTCGGGGACCACTCTGATCGTCGGCGACGTGGGGGCCGGCAAGACGTCCCTGCTCTACGCGATCGAGATGGCCTTGTTCGGGTTCGCCGAGGTCGACCCCACCTACCTCGTCCGACACGATACCTCCACGGCCGAGGTGGCGCTCACCCTAGAGGAGGGCGAACACCGGTACGGCCTGACCCGTCATTTCCGCCGGAAGGGTCGACGGGGCCGGGATGTCTTCGAGCTCGTGGAGAGCTCCTTCACGAGGGACGGGGCGACCATGCAGTACCCGGCGACCGAGCTGCGTCAGCGTGTGATCGACCTGCTCGGGTTCCCCGACAATCCCAATCCACGGGCCCGCTCCGACTTCTGGCGCTGGGCGGTGTATGTCCCGCAGGAACGGATGCGCGAGGTCCTCCAGCAGGATCCGGAGGAGCGGCTCGAGACGGTCCGCAAGGCCCTGGGCGTCGAGCAATATCGGACGGCCGCGGACAATGCGATCGAGGTCGCGCGAGAACTGAAGCAGCGCGCGGAGAGGAAGGAGGCCGAGGCCGAGCGCCTTCGCTTCTTTGATCACGAGCTCGAGCGCAGCGCCCAGGAGCTCGTGGTGAACGAGGGCGCGCTCCAACGGATCGCCCAGGAAGAGGTGGAGGTCGGCGAGCAGCTCACCATGCTCGAGGTCCGTGTCCGAGAGGCCGAGGCGACCCGGGTCCGGCAACAATCGCTGCGCGAGGAGATCGCGCGCCTGACCGCTGAGCTCGGGGACCTCGAGCGCGGGATCCAGCGTCGGAGGGGCGAGATCGCCGAGCGGACAAGCACGGCCGAAACGCTCCAGGAGGAGATCCGCCGGTCCGGCGCCCAGGAGGCCGACATGGCCCTCGCGGCCGAGCGCCAGCGAGCGCTCACAGCGAAGCGGGACCACTTGCGGGATCAGGTCGCCGCGCTCCGGTCGCTCCGGGTCGAAGGGGCGGGGCTCGAGTCGGACCTCCGCAGCCACGCGGAGGCCGAGGCGCAGTCCGCGAGCCGAGAGACCCAACTGAACGGCGAGCTGGAGGAGCTCCGTCGTTCGCTGGAAGCGCTCGATACCGAAGGGCCCAAACGCCGACCTCCCGAGCCGACGCCCCGCACCGTGCCCGAGATCGAACGTCACTGGGCCGAGCTCTCGGGTCTGGCCGCCTCCGTCCTCCGGGAGTCGGCCCAGCTCGAGGCATCCTTGGCCGACACGAACCAGCTGCTGTCGAGCGGGGTCTGCCCTCGCTGTCATCAGGCGGTCGTTCTCAGTACCTTCGAATCGCATCAGACCGAGCTGACCCGCGCTGCGGAGTTGGCCCGGACCCGGGCCTCGGCCCTTCAGAAGGAGCTCGAGGGGACGGAGGCCGAGCGCCGGAGCCGGGAGCGGTACGAACGCTCCCTGGGTCGGTGGGAGGAGGTCGAGCGACATCGCCAGACCCTACGGGAATCGGAGGAACGAGCGCGGATGGGACTCACTTCGGTCCGGGAGCAGAGGACCCGGGACGCCCAACGCGCCGCAGAGCTCCTGGCCCGTCGGACCGTGATCCTTCCCCAGCTCGCCGAGCTCGATAGGCTCGAGGGAGCGCTCCAGGCGCTCGAGGTCCAGCTCGAAGAGGCCGAGGGCACGTACCGCGAGCACCTCCGGCTGCGCGAACGGGCTCTCGGGCTGGGTGCCCAACTGGACCTGCTCCGTCAGGTGCTCGCGTCCCTGACGACCGGCGAAATGGCCGATTCAACCCGTCAGATAGAGCTTGTTAGCGCCAGGGACCGGCTCATGGGTCGATTGGCCGATCCTACGACGGAGAGCGACGCGTTGGAGGTCCTCGCGGGGCAACTCACTGCGGCGCGCGAACGAAGTCGGGGGCTCTCGGCCGAACGAGCGACGGCCGTGACGCTGTCGGCCGAGGCTCGGCGCCGTCGGACCGAGGCGGAGCGCGGGATCGCCGAACGGACGGAGCTGCAGCGGGCCGCGGACCATCTGCGTAAGCTCGCCCTATGGCTCCAGCAGCCGTTCCGGGACTCGGTGCTCACGCTGGAGCGGCGTCTCCTCGCCCAGGCTCGGGGCGAGTTCGATCATCGGCTCACACGATACTTCTCGTTCCTGGTCGAGGACCCGGCGCTCTTGGCCCGGTCGGATCCGGATTTCTCGCCGGCGGTCGAGATCGACGGCGCGTGGACCCCACCCGAGGCGCTCAGCGGCGGCGAGCGGACGGCCCTCGCACTGGCGTTCCGTCTGGCGCTCGGTGAGGTCGTCCGCTCCCTCGGACACCTCAAGTTGACCACGGTCATCCTGGACGAGCCCACCGAGGGATTCTCCCCGGAACAGGTCACTCGATTAGGAGAGCTGCTGGAGGAAGCGAAGCTCCCGCAGGTCATCCTGGTCTCTCACGAGACCCAGCTCACCTCGATCGCCGATCACGTGATCCGGGTCACCAAGGAGGAGGGCAGTTCACGACTCAACGCCTTGGCCGAGGGGCCGAGCGAGCGATCGGGACCGGCCCCGACCCCGCTCGCCTCGCCGATGACCGGGGTCCCGCGGATCCGTACCCTGGACGGGGACGGGACGCTCGTCCCCACTACTCGAGCAGGGTCTCGAACTTCTCCGGATCCCACGGCGCCCGGACGGAGAGGCCGAGGTTCTCGGAGAGATGCTCCGGGCTCTTCTGACCGATGAGCGGGCCTAAGGTTCCGGGGGCCGAGCGCGCGAACTGGATCGCGGTCTGGGCCGCGGAGAGGCCGTCGATGGAAGGGCCGGCCCGGGCCAGCTGTCCTTGCAGTAGCGGTACGCTGGTGAAACAGTTCACCCGGAGACGGTCGGCCGCCTCGAGCAGGCTCAACCGTTCGCCGTGAACGATCTGGTTGCGGAAGAGAGCCGCTTCGGGCATACCCATGTTGAAGGGGAACTGGATGTACCGGAAGCCGTGGTCCTCCCCGCCAGCCCGTTCGGCGATCCGGACGGCCGCCTCGAGACCAAGGTACCCCGGGTCCGACCGCTTCGTACGGAGCGAGTCCCAGGTCGCGAGGCCGTAGGCCCCGAGGTGCCCTTCTGATCGGAACCGTTCGAAGAGCTCGAAGGTCACGGCGAGCCGTCGGGCGAACTCCTCGGGCCCGACGGACGGTAGCTGCGCATCCGGCCCGTTGTGAAGGTACAGGAGGTCTATGGTCTCGAGGCCGAGATTCTCGCGGCTCCGTCGGAACTGGTCCGTGAGGTACGCCACGCTCATCGAGTGGCAGCCCTCGACCACGTCCGTGGGGTCGAGGATCCCCGGACGCACGAGCTCCGCCTCCACCCATTGCGAGGTCGGGATCTCGGACTCCGCATCGGGGGCGAAGTAGCCGTTCTTGGTCGCAACGAACACCTCCTCCCGGGCCACGGAACCGGCATCCAGCGCGCGCCGTAGCGCCCGGCCGATCGATCGCTCCGCCCGCTGGAACCGGTAGTTGATGGCGGTATCGATCACATTGACCCGTCCCGAGGTGAGGCAGATGCCCACCGCTTCCTCGACCGCGTGGTCCGTCGGGGCGTCCGGGCGACCAATGTAGGTCCCGAGCCCCATCGAGCTCAACACCAGTCCATCGTTCGTCGCTCGAAAGTGATCGGGTGTGGCTCGAGATGCGTTCACCGCTCGGGACCGAAAGCGACCGGTCCCTTCCGCAGTGGCTCGTCCCCCTACGCCGCTCACCCAGCCGTCTTGGCGCGTGGACAGAAAAAGTACAGGGAACGGCTCGACCTTCGGTTCGGTTCAAATACCCGACGTGGGGGTCCCCGCATCCTAATCGACAATTGTCGATGGATCCCGGAGGGTCGGTCCCGTTCCTTGGATCGGGAGCTCAGCCGATCGGGCGCCGCGGTCCCGCCTCGTTCCGTACCATCGGCAGGGGCACGGCATGGCCCGCCCCTTCCGCCGCCTCCGCGTCCTTAACGCGACGTCGTCCCAGGAGCAGAGGGGTCGCGATCTCGTGGTGGAACCGGTCCGCCGCATGGCTGAGCTGCTCGAGAAGGCCGTCGGGGATCCGTCCGCGGGCCTTTTGGAGCGCCGCCTCCCATTCGAACCGGGCCTGCTGCCACCGGTAGAGCGCTTCTGGGTACGCCGCCTCGTACAGTAACGATCTTCCGCCGCTCGACCGAGTGACCGTCGTCTTCCGAAGGAGCCGGTCCCGGACGGCCTCGAAGAACCGAGTGCCCGGGACCGGGACCGCGATCGAGACCGAGTACTCCTCGGGGCTGAAGCGCCGGAAGAGCGCCAGAGTGGCCTCGATATCCTCGAGATCCTCTCCGGGATAGCCCAGCATCAGGAACCAGAACTGCCGGATGCCGTGCTCCCGAAGGCTCTCGGCCGTGCGCTCGATCTGGGCCAGCCGCGTGCCCCGGTTCATGAGATCGAGCATCTTCTGGCTGCCCGACTCCACCCCCACGTAGACCCGCTCCAGGCCGGCGCGACACATGGGCGCGAGGAGGTCGGGCTTCAGCAGGTCCACCCGGGCCAAGCACTCGAACCGGAGATCGAGCCGCTCTTCGATCATGCGGTCGAGCAGCTCCGTCAACCAGGGTCGGGAGATGCCGAAGACGTCGTCACAGAACCGAACGTAGTCGACGTGATATCGCTCCTTGAGCGCCCGGAGCTCGAGCAGTACCCGCTCCGGCGACTGCTGCCGGTAGGTCCGTCCGAACGCCGGCTTCGAGCACCAGGAGCAGTCGAAGGGGCAGCCGCGAGAGGTCAGGATGGCCGAGCGCCGCTCGCCGGTACGGCTCTCCCACCGGGAAAGGTAGGCCTCCATGTCCACGAGGTCCCAGGCCGGGAGCGGGAGCTGGTCGAGGTCGCGGATGAACGGCCGCGAGGCGCCGTGCACGACCCCTTTCGGTCCTCGTCGAACGACGCCACGAAGGCCGATCGGGTCCTGGCCCTCGTGCACCGCACGGGCCAGCTCGAGCAAGGTGAGCTCGCCCTCCCCGAACACCACAGAGTCGAAGCCGGCATCGAGGTACGGCTCGGGGCTCGTCGCCGAATCGGGGCCCCCCGCGATCGAGAAGGTCCCGTGGGCCCGGGCCAAGGCGGCGATCTCCTTCGATCGCCGGAACATCATCGTCTTCGTGTGGACCCCGATCACGTCGGGCCGGAAGTGTTGCAAGCGTCGACGGACCTGCTCGAGGTCCCGGTCGAACGTCAGGTCCGCGATCTCGACCTGCAGGTGCTCCTGTCGAAGGAACGCCGCGAGGGTGAGCAGTCCCAAGGAAGGGTAGAGCTCGACGAACTTGCGCTCCATCGGGTCCTCGCGGGCGATGTAGGGGTCGACCAGCAGGACCCGGGGGGACCCCCGGGCGCGGACCCCGTCCGTCGATCCCGCCTCACCCACGACGGACCCTCCGGGAGGGATCCCGGCCCGGAACCGTGAGCGCGCCGACCGGGCAGTACGGGACGCACCACCCGCAATCGGAACAATGCGGAAGGACCTCAAGTCGCGTGGGCGTCAGATCGAGCGCGTTCGGCGGGCACACACCGGTGCACAGGCCGCACAGGACGCAGACGTTCTCGTCCACCAGGATCATGACGTCGTGGCGCTCCCTTGCGCATCCTCCGGGATACCGGTCCCGGCGCTGACCGAGCCCTGCAGCGCCCGTCCGAAGGCGGCGAACCCGGTGAGCGCGCACTTGACCCGTACGGGCGAGAGCGGGATCCCCACGAGCTTGATCACGTCGTCCCGGGTGAGCTTGCCGGCCGCGTCCAAACGCATCCCCTTGAGCTTCTGGGTGAGCATCGAAGTGCTCGCGATACTGATCGCGCATCCGTCGCCGGAGAACCGCACATCGTCGATGGTCCGGTGCGTCGTGTCGAGCTTGATCGAGACCCGGATATGGTCCCCGCAGAGCGGGTTGCTCTCCTCACCGGAGAGATCCGCGTCCCGCATGTCGCCGAAATTGAGCGGGTTCCGATAGTGCTGCAGGATCATCTCTTGGTACATGTCGTAGGCCATCGGTTCACCTCCTCCGGATCGGCGGTGCTGACATCGGCCGCGACATTATAAGCGAGTATTGATGGATACGTCCCCGGGCCCATCGATCACGAGTACGGGTGCACCTGAACCGGATCGTTGCCGGGCCGGCGGTCCCGGCATGGACCGATCCAGGCATGATCGGATCATGACACTTTTCGGACATACTACCCTCGCACGCCCGCACCATTTATAAACACACGGGCGTGTGTAAATCAGATGGCAGCGGTCGTCCCCCGATACGAGGAATGGCTCCGACCCGAGCTGGTCGGTGAGGTCGGCGCGGCGGCGGGCGATCCGCCCCAGGTCGCCGAGCTCCGATCTGACGCGTTCGAGGCGTTCCGGATCCTGGCGCTCGAGCCCAACCCGCTGTACCGCAAGTACGGCTATTTCGCCGGGGTCGACCTTCGCGGTCTTGACCCATTGGCCGCCGGTCCGGCCGTGGCCATCCCTCCGGCCTCGACCGAACGGATCCAGATCGTTCACGATGCCTCGGGCACCCGGGTACAGCTCCCGACGGCCCTACGGACAGCGGGGGTGCGGATCGAGACGCTCCATGAGGCGTGGACCGATGGTCCGGCCGGGACGCTCCCGTTCCTCCGCGGGGCCGAACAACCACCGGACCGTCTGAGCGCCCTCGGATTGGCCCTGCTCAACCGGGGATACCGGCTCACCATCCCCGATCACTGTTCCGCGACGGCCCAGGTCCATGACATCACGGTCCTTTCCCGGCCGCACGAGGCGCTCTCGGTCCGCCGATCCATCTCGGTCGGTGAGGAGAGTCGCCTCCTCATGACCGAGGAGCTGTTCAGTACGCCCGAGGTCTTCCCCGAGCAGCGGCTCTCCGCCTCTTCGGTCGATATCGACCTGAAGGCGCGGAGCGAGGCGGCCTTCCTATCGCTCCACGCTCCCGACCCGAGAGCGATCGGGCTCTATCAACGGCATGCGACCGTGGGGGCCCAGGCCAAGCACAGTTGGATCTGGAACGGGTTCGGCGGCTTTCGGACCAAGGTGCGGAACCAGACCGTGCTCGAGGGCGAAGGGTCGGCGACCGACGATCTCCAGTCGTTCTTCGGGGCCGAGCAACAGGCCTACGATTCGTCGGTGAACATCGTCCACGTAGGAACGAACACCCACGGGCAGTCCATCACACGTGGGGTCTTCCGCGACGAGGCCCGCGGGATGAGCCGCGGATTGGTGCGGATCGAGCCCGGAGCTCGCGGCACGTTGAGCTACATCTCCGAACACGCCATGCTTCTCTCGCCGGGAACCCGTTCGGATACGATCCCGGTGCTCGAGATCCTCTGCCCGGACGTCAAAGCGACCCATTCGACCTCGGTCGCCCCGGTCGACCCCGAGAAGGTCTTCTATCTCGAGTCCCGCGGGATGCGCCGCGCGGACGCCATCCGGATGATCGGGGAGGGCTTTCTCTCGCATGTCCTGGACCGCGCCCCGATCGCTCACCTCCGGGAGATCCTCTACCCGGCCCTCGCGAACCGCTGGGAGAACCAGGTGCTCTGGTGGGACCCGAACGACCTCCCGTCGCTGCCCGACCTCGCGTTCGCGGGGACCGAGACGACGACCGACTGGCGGTTCGACTTCAAGCTGCGCTAGGTCCTTTCCGGCCCACGCTCCCCGTTCGACCCGGACCGGATCCGGGACCGAACATGTTGGACGAGCGCTTAAATACCCTCACAGGAATATGTATGGGAACGCATCTATGCGCACTTATATCGATATCACTTTCTCCTCCGACGGTCCCTCGCCCATCGACCTGGCCGAGCGGATCCGCGAGACGTTGGGGCTCTCGTTCATCGTCGGGAGCCACGACCTCATGTTCGAATGGAGCTCGGCCGAGGAGTTCCGGGGTCGCATCGAGCAGGTCCACGACCTCCTTCGGGACACCGGCGCCTACTATCGCGTCCAGACCGCGGAAGAGGAGCCGGGCCGTTCCCCCATCATCGCCTGGCCCCCGGCCCTGACGGACGGTCCGCAGCGTCATCCGGCGTACGAGCCGGATCCGGATGATTCGGCGGGGACGGGCCGCCACAAGGCGACCCGGCGGGTCTCGCTCGCCGCCCCCGAGTAAGGGGCTACCCGCCCGATCGAACGCGGCCTCGCCGCGTGGTCCGAGCGCCCGTCTATCTATCCGACGGCGCCGATCATCTCGAGCTGGATGAGACGGTTCAGCTCAAGGGCATAAT
>JBARHO010000066.1:0-1629 GCA_049799275.1 Thermoplasmata archaeon | reverse complement strand
CCCGGGAAGCTCGCGAACTGGTATCGTGACCACCTCGGGCTCTCGGTCAAGGATCAGGTGGCCGTGTTCAGGTGGGTCAGCCCTGGGCCGGACCAGCGCGTGGGGAACACGGTCTAGGACATCATGGCAGAACGGGACCGTGACTCGGGTCCGGGACATCCGACCGCACTAGTGAACTATCGAGTATGCGACCTCGACCGCCTCTTGGTGCAACGGCGAGCGGAAGGGGTCGTGGTATCTCCGAAGGTCGAAGAGTCAAAGTATGGACGCTTCGGGTGGGCCGAGGATCCCGAACGCAATCGCATGGAACTGTGGGAGCCTCCACGCCGGTACCGATCCGCCGAGCGCCATGTGGCGATGGAATAGTCTTCGCGGACCCGGCCATCCCTTTAATCTCCCGTCAATTCCGGGTCACGGACCGCGCGAACGGAACAATGCCGACCTACTCGCTCCAGTATCGCTTCCGGCAGCCGTTGCGTGCTCCGGCGAGAGCGGCGTACGCTTGGTGCACCGATTACCAGCCAGGGGACGGGAAGTTGTTCCCGGAGAGGTGGGAACGGTCGGTGCGTTGGTTGAGCGAGGACGCCGTCGTGCTGACCGACACTACCTACCCGGGCGGACAGGCCCGCCGGATCCATCGACTGGTCCGTCTCAGTCCTTCGGATCTGGAGTGGACGAACACTCATCTCGACGGTCCCTTTCGGCACTCGCAGTATTGGTACCGCATCGTTCCGGACGACCCCCGAAGTTGCCACCTCGAGTTCCGCGCTCATCGGCTCGTGACCAGTCCTCGACGACCTTCTGCTTCGGAGTCGGCCCGGATGATCGACCGGGAGCGGCGATGGGATTCCAACCTGTGGCGACGGCGAATGGCTCCCGCCCTCGAACGGGACCTCGCGCCCAGCGCGGGCCGTTCTCGGGCCCGACGGTCGAGCTAGTGGGGTCGGTCACCTGCGCCGTTCGATACGCCGCTCAGGAAGGGCGTCCACGATGTGCTGGTCCCAACCGAACTTGGACCGGTTCCGCACCGCCCTCGGCGAGTTCGGTGCCCGCTAGCCAGCGATCCCGTGCTTCTCCGACCTATGGGTCGCTCCGGGCGATCGGGTTCCTCGGCCGGACCCACCCCGTCGATCGGCCCAGAGCGAGGTCCTCACGCGGCGAGAGCACTACTGAACCAGGCCCGGGTCGGTGCGTCGACATCCAGTTGCCAGAACAGGGCGTTCATTTCCCCGCGGTGCTGCAGCTCCTCTTCGACCAAGTGCCAGATCATCGTCGGTAGGTTCGCTCTCATCTCGTACGGCTTCCCGTTGCCTTGGACACCGCGGACCACGAAAGTTCGGTCCGGGCGACCGGACGTCAAGGACCTCGCGAGCTCTCGTCCGATCCTCGCGACGGGCCTCCCGCCGGATCTCGACGTCGGAAAGGCGGCCCTCCACCCCTTGGTGGGAATCCTGACGGGCCTTGGGCACGCTCTCGAACCACCAGACGTTATTGTCGAGGATGTGGACAAAGATATCCTGAAGGGACGGGAATGAGGCACCCCGGTCCTTGACCCGTTCTCTCCGGCGCAACGTGAGGAGGGTCTCGAGGTATCCACTCGGCGTGTCCACCCGCCAGTTGATCCACGCC
>JBARHO010000065.1:0-1718 GCA_049799275.1 Thermoplasmata archaeon | reverse complement strand
GAACTTGGCGGCCCCCGCGACCTCGGCGTTGCACTTGGGACAGTGTCGCACCGCGGGCGGCGCCATCGTGGCCCCGCAATTGGGGCAGAACTTGGCCCCCGGCGCCACCGGCTGACCGCACCTGGGGCACGGGGTCCCTGCGGCCGGTGGCGGGCCGCCGCCCATCGCGGCGCCACAGGAAGGGCAGAAGCGTACGCCGGCGGGCACGAGCGACCCGCATTTCGGACATGGCACCCCTCCACCGCCCATGCCTCCTCCGGCCATCCCGCCGGCCATCGCTCCGGTCATCCCGTATCCCATTCCGAGCCCGGCGCCGAGGCCGACCCCGGCCCCCACCATGGTACCGGCGCTCCCGGATGGGTTGGCCGCGGCTGTCGTGAGCGCCTGGCCGGCCTGGTACTGCATGTAGTTCACGCCCAGGACGGACATCTGGGCACGCGTGTTGACCGCCTTGCTCACGTCGTCCGGCAGATTGATCGAAAGGCCCTGGACCTGTTGGACCTCGACCCCGAGCGGCCCGAAGTGCTGTGGGGCGAACCCCAGCACGGCCTGCTCGATCGTCGTGAGCTGCGTCGCGAGGTCCGTCACGCGCATGCCCTGGTCCTTCAACTTGCCGAGACTGTTGTAGACGAGGAGGACCATCTGGTCCCTCATCCGGGACTCGACGTCGGCCTCCGTGGCCGCGCCGAACGTCCCGACGAACTGATTGATGAAGACGTCCGCCCCTCCGACCTTCCAACGGTAGTTGCCGAAGACCCGCAGGTTGACGAGACCGAAATCGGGATCTCGGAAGACGTACGGCTCGCTGGAGCCGAACTTCCCATCGAAGATGCGTTTCTGAAGATAGTAGACCTCGGCCTCCTGTCGTGCGCCGGTGAGCGCCTGGACGACGTTCCCGATGATCCCGGCGTTGAGGGTCGTGAGGCTGTAGCGGTCGGGGCGATCGATGTACGAGAGGACCTTCCCGTCGCGGTAGAACACCGCCATCTCGTCCTCTCGGACGACGATGTTGTCGCCGTAATGGACGTTCCGGGGAACGCGCCACATGACGTTCGGACCCTTGTAGGCGTCCTCCCAATTGATCGTCGTGGCGCCGAGAAGACTTCCGCCCTTGCCCGGGATGGGCTTGTTGGTGACCATTGGATCCCTCCGAACCGAACGAACTAGACCTGGATGCCCTCGATGGCCTTCATCCGCGCCTGGAAGGCCTGATTGAGCTGGCCCACCTGCCCCCGGACCGTCGAGACAGCCGGGCCGATCGTGCCCGGCGCCGACGCCATGATGGTGGTCCGTAGCTGCGTCACTCCGACCGACAGTTGGTCCGCAGCCTCGGCGAACCCATAGTCGTACTCGTAGAGGCGGTCGAGGTCGGCGTTCTGAACGCGGACCGCCGCGCTGATGCCGGAGTAGCCCTGCTCCGCGTTGCGGATGTGGACCTCGAGCTGCTGCAGATCCGCGGTGAGCTGGGTGAAGTCGTTGAGGATCTGGAACTGGTTCGCCTGAGCCAGATCGCTGCGGGCCTGTTGGAGCTGGACCAGCGCGCCGTGGATCTTGTCGGCCACCTGGCGTCGCAGGAGACTATCCGCGGCGCGGATGTCCTCGCCCATCCGGTAGCCGCGGTAGCCGGGGATGAGCAACTGCAGACGCTTCAGCGTACCGCGGTCGGCATCGACCTTCTGTCGGATGTCGACGGGCCGGGGCCCGGCGGGGGCCGCGGC
>JBARHO010000064.1:0-4551 GCA_049799275.1 Thermoplasmata archaeon | reverse complement strand
ACCGCGAGCCGCTTGAGGGTCCTCCATCGGAAGATCGCCGAGGCGATGGAGAAGATGTACCCCGGTCCTCCGGAAGAGGCGCTCGCGGAACTGGGCCGTCACTTCTTCCTCGGCAAGGTCCCCGAGAAGTCGTTCCGGTACAATCACGAGGCCGCCGGCCTCGCCCTCTCCGCCGAGAACCCAGAGGCCGCCCTCCATCATCTCGAACGGGCCCGGATCGACCTCACGGCGCTCCCGAGCCCGCCTACGGAGGCGGCGGCCGAGCTCGCCCTCGAGCTCGGGAACCTCTATTTCTCGGCCGGCGAGCTCCGGACCGCCGAGGAGGTCTACCGAGAGGGTCTCGCCCGTTTGTCCGACAAGGACCTCAAGTTGCGCGGCCGGCTCTTGCTGGCCCGGGCCGATGTGGTCCTCGAGGAAGCGGAGATCTCGGTGGCGGATGAGACCATCCGCGAGGCCCATGACCTGTTCAACCGTACCGGCGACCTCCAAGGGATCGCCGCGGTCCACCGGATCCGGGGCCGGGTGGCGCTGCGGCGCGGCGCCTTCCGGGAGGCCCTCGAGGAGACGATGATGGCCCTCCAGCTCCTGCAGAACGACCCGGACGCCAGCCTATCGGGACGGCTCTACCTGGATGTGGCGGCGACCTTCGCCTCGCTCGGCCCCGCCCCCCGGGAGGAGGCCCGCGTCTGGCTCCAACGGGGGGTCGACAAGCTGAGCACGATCGCCGACTGGTCGGACATCGCTCGGGGGTACACCCGCATGGCCGACATCGTGGCCGAGCGGAGCCCGAAGGAGGCGCTCGACCATCTGGCCAAGGCCCGGGACTACGCGGGGCGGGTCCGGGAGCTTCGCTGGACCGCTCGGGCCTGGCTCAAGGAGGTCCCGATCCGGTTGGCGATCGGGGATCTCCCCGAGGCCGAGCACGACAACCAGCAGGCGGACCGCTTGTTGGAACGGATCGACGACCCGTACGGCCAGGTCCTGCTCCGGATGAACCGGGCCTTCCTGGCGGAGGAGCGGCACAAGCCCTCCCTCGCGGAGGAGGAGTATCGACAGGCCATCGAGTGCGCGGACCGTTCCGGCTTCCACGGCGAGAGCGCCGAATGCCACGTGCGCCTGGCCCAGCTCCTGCAGTCCCGGGGGGAGACCCTGAGCGCCCGAGAGCACCTCCGAGAGGCGGAGAAGGCCGGTGTCGACTCGTTGAGACCGACCTGGGCCCAACGATTGCAGACCCTCTCCCGAGAGACCGAGCTCCCACCCCCGACCCCGACGACCGCGGGCTGACCGGGCGCCTCCGGCCCTCGGCGGACCACCCACGACTTTTTATCCTCGCCCCCGCCTCATTTTTTAGCGTGGCAAGCCGGGCGCTGATGAGCGCTCCACGGAGCAGCCCGCTGTTCGGACGCGCGGAGATCTACGATGAGATCGTCCGGCATCTCGAGGAGACCCGGGAAGGGGCCGGCCGGGCCTTGGCCCTGGTGGGCACGGGCGGGATCGGCAAGAGCACCCTCCTCCGCGCCGCCGTTGAGTGCGCCCAGGACCTGGGGTACGAGGTCCGTTCGGGCCGCGCGCTCCCCGCCGACCCTCCGCTCCCCTTCGCGCTGATCAACGACGTGGTCCGGGCCCCCTCGAAACCGGCGGCCGCCCCTCCCACGGAGGAGGAGATCGAATCGTCCTCGGTGCTCCCGCTCTTCTTTGCCCCCCTCGAGGGCAACCGTATGGGGGAGGGCGGGTTCTTCCCGACGAACCAGGAGGCGGAGGGGACCCCGGAGGACCGGCTGGTCGCGCATCTTTCGAACACGTGGGAGCGGATGGACTCGAGCCGGACGTCGCTCTTCGTGCAGATCTCCGACTTCTTCCTGGGACTGAGCCGCGAGAAGCCCCTTCTGATCGCCCTCGACGACCTCCAGTTCGCCGACGATTCCTCCCTCGATTTCCTCGAGGAGTTCCTGCCGCTCCTCTCGGAGCATCCGATCGTGGTCCTCGTTACGACGGCCCCGACCGATGAGTGCCCCCCGCGCACGATCGATGCCGTCGACCGGTTCCTCTCCTCCTCGACGATCACCCGGCTCAAGATCCGGCCGATGACCGAGTCCGAGCTCGGCCAGTACGTGCGATGGATCCTGCGCGGGAAGGAGCCGGGGCGCGATGCCATCATGCGATGGTTCACCCAGACCGACGGGAACCCGCTCTTCACCGAGCACCTGGTACGGGCGTCGACCGGCCTCTCGACCAGCTCGGTCGCCGAGCCGCGCAGCCAGGACTTCGTCGAGATCCTGCTCGGGCGCATCCGGAACCTCGGGGAAGGGGAGCGGCGGATCCTCGCGTACGGGGCGGTCCTGGGGAAGGAGTTCGATTTCCCGACGTTGGCCCTGGCCTCCGAGCTCGACGAAGAGCGACTCAGTGAGAGCCTGGACAAGCTCGTTCACGGCGGTATCCTCCGGGAGAAAGCGGGCGAGGTCTACGAGTTCGTGAGCGAGCGCGTCCGGAGCGACGTCTACGCGCAGCTCACCGAGACCCGTCGGCGGATCCTCCACCGACGGGCCGCGGAATGCCTGCTCGGCCGGGCCGCGGAGCGGGGCGTGAACGTCTACGAGCTCGCCCGGCAGTTCTACCTCGGCCGGGACGATGTGAGGGCCCTCGAGTTCAATCAGCGCGCGGCGGACCTCGCGGCCCAGGCGTTCGCCTTCGATGTCGCGATCATTCACCTGGAACGGGCCATCGAGTCCATCCGACGGATCGAGCCCCGGGACATCGCGCTCGAGCTGCGGCTCTCGATCGAGATGGGCCGGTTCCTGGAGGATAACGGGGACCTGAAGCGGTCCCAAGAGGTCCTCGTGGAGACCGTGGCCCGGGCCCGGTCCAGCCCGGCGCTCAAGGCCGAGCTCGCCATCGCGCTCCTCGGTCTCGCCCGCACCCGCTCCGACCTGAGCGAGTTCGCCCCGGCCCGCGAGCTCGCCGGGGAGGCGTACCAGATCCTGACCAAGCTCGGTCATCAGAAAGGGCTCTTGACGGCCCACCAGGTCCTCGGCATCGCCTCGTGGCGGCTCGGGGACGTGGCCCAGGCCGAGCACCACCACCGGGCCGAGCTCGCGATCGCGATGCGGGACGGGACGACCGCCGATCAGGGGCACGCGATGATCGACCTGGCGAACACGTTCCTTCAGCAGGGCACCGGCCGCTTGGCCGAAGCCCTCGACTTCTACGAGAAGGCCGCGAAGCTCTTCCTCGACGGCCATGACGACTCTGCGCGGGCGCGGGTCCTCATGAACCGCGCCGTCCTGCTGCATAATGCCGGCCAGCGGGACCAGGCCCTCGCTGACATCCGGCTCGCCCTCGAGTCCGCCGAACGTTCCCATTCGCGCATCTGGATCGGTTACTGCACGCTCAACCTCGCCCAGTTCCTGGGCGAGCGTGGGGACATCGTCGCGGCCCGGGCGGCCCTGGAGCGGACCCAGAGCATGCTCGCACCGCTCGGCGATCAGCTCGCCCAGCAACAGATCGCGATGATCCGGGGGATCATCGACCTCGCGGCCGGCGACCTCAAGGGGGCCGAGGAGGCGTACCGGGCGGCCCTCGAAAAGGCCGAGCAGCTCCACCTGGGCGCCGAGCTGGCCGAGATGAAGTTCCGTCTCGCGGGCCTGGCGCGATCGAAGGGCGAGCGCGCGGAGGCGAAGCGTCTCCTCCACGAGGCCCAGGAAGCGGGCGTGCTGACGCTCCGCGGCGACCTCTCGGAAGAGTTCGATCTGCTCGCGCGAGAGCTCGAAGCTCCGTCCTGATCCCTCACCGTTATGGGGAGCTTCCCCGTCCCAACCCCGTGCCGTCGCGAGCTCCGCCCACGGCCGACCGACTCGCGTCGGACGGCTCCCCCTACCCCGACCGCGCGCGCCCGACCTTCGAGCGGGACGTCCGCGCCATGTTCACGTACATCGCCGAGCGCTACGATTGGTTCGACCATGTCGCCTCCTTGGGCAACGATTACCTGTGGCGACCTCGGGCGCTCTGGGACCTCGATCGGTTCCGGGAGCGACGTCCGACCCTCCGGGTCCTCGACGTCGGTTGCGGGACCGGGGACCTCACCGTCCTATCGGCGATCCATTTTCCCCACGCGAAGGTCGTAGGGGCCGACTTCACCGCTGCGATGCTCCAGCGGGCGGTCGAGCGGACCGACCCGAAGCGCTACGATGGGCGGGTGGCCTACGGCCGGGCGACCGCGTTGCGCCTCCCGTTCCGCAGCGGCCAGTTCGACGTGGCGATGTCCGCGTTCGTCGCGCGGAACCTTCCCCGATTGGGCGACGCGTTCCGGGAGATCCGACGGGTCCTATCTCCGACCGGCACGCTGCTCACGCTCGAGATCACGGAACCCCAGTCCCCGGCGTTCCGGCAGATCTTCCATGCCTACTTCGATCGGGTCGTCCCCTGGTTGGGGGCCGCGGTCCACAGTGCCGGACCCTATCGCTACCTTCCCGAATCGCTCCGTTTCTTGCCCGGTCGTGAAGGCATGATCCGGCTGCTGCGCGACGCCGGGTTCTCACGCGTGGAGGCCCGGTC
>JBARHO010000063.1:0-2718 GCA_049799275.1 Thermoplasmata archaeon | reverse complement strand
AGATCGGCGAGAGCGGGACCGGTCTTGTGGCCCTGGTCCCCGCTCACGGGGGGTCCGACGGGCCGATCGCGGCGGGGCTCGGGATCCCCGCGACCAGCGTGCTCGACCCGGAGACGGCCCGCATCTTCCACGGATCGGCGAAGTACTCCGACCTCCCGGTCGAGGTCGCTGATTCGGTCATCGTCCACGACCTGATCGAGGGCAACCATCTCTTCGCAGAACTACGGGTCCAACGGGGCGTCCCCCACTGCGCGGTCTGCGGGTCCGAGATCATCTGGGCCCCGGCGCGGGCCTGGTGCCTCGAGCCGGGCCGGATGGCCGAGGCCTCGGTCGCCCAGTTCTCTCGGCGGCTCCCGAACGATCCCGTACCCGTTGGTCTCGAGAGCGTGCCCTGGCCGGTCTCCGAGGCCCGCCCGAGCGAAGGTACCTCGGAACCGAGCCTCTGGGAGTGCGAGGAATGCGAGGAGCTCGACAGCTCGCCGGAGCCCTCCGCCCCCTCCTGCGATCATGACCGCGCCGAGGTCCGTCGTAGCCTCCTCCCGGGGTTCCGGGAGTCGCTCGAGACCTGGATCCGGATCGCTCCGCTCGACCCGAACGATTCCGTCCATCTCTTTACGGCGGAGCGCCGGAAGGTGCCGACCGTAGTGTACCACCTGGTGGCCATGGAGGCCGCGGGGGTACAGCCCGAGAACGTGGGACTGAGCGTGCTCTCCACGGTCCCCTCGGTGCGGGGCACCGAGGAGCACCGGATCGGGGAATCCTTCGATGCGTATCGGGCGGCGGTCCTGCGCACGTCGGACCGACCGGCGAACGGGTGGACCCTTCAGCTGACGCGCGTCCAGGAGGACCGGCGACTACGGAAGCTCTGGAACCTCATCGGACGGCTCACCGACGAGATGGCCGCGGCCGGGTACCGACCCGAGCCCGACCCTGTGACGGTCGACGTGAGCGCGCTCCTGCCCGAGGACGCTGCGTTCCTCTCGGTCTTCGAGGTCGCCCGGTCCGAGGCGATCAAGCGGCTCGACGGAGGACGCTGGTCCGCCGCGCAGGAGCTCTTGGTCCAGTTCTTTGAGCGGGAGTTCCGGGGTGGGTACCTGGCGCTCACCCGGACACGTCGCGACGACCCCCAGTGGACCCAGGGGAAGCGCTCGTTCTACCGCACCGTGATGCACGTGCTCGAGCGCTGGCTCGAGCTGTTCGCTCCCGTGGCGCCCTTCGTCTCCGAGGAGGTCGCGCAGCGGCTACGGCCGAGCGCCCCGAGCATCTTCGATCGTCCCCGGTACCCGATCCTCCAATCGCTGATCCGTCCGGAACTGGACCGACAGTACCGGCAGTGGAGCTCGATCGCCCGGGCGATCGATCGTGCGCGTCGGACCGCGCATATCCCGTTCTCGGCCGTTCCCCGCACGTTCGCGGTCCTGTCGGACACCGATGAGATCGCGAACGAGCTCGAGAAGGAAGGGTCGGTCCTCGTTCGGATGTCCCGCTCCCCGACGATCCAGTACGGGTCCCCATCGAGGCCGTGGCCGGGCCGGACGCTCTCCTCCCGGTTCCTGCTGCCCGAGATCCGGGCCGCCTACCCGGGAATGGAGCAACGGATCGCTCGGACGCTCGCCCAGCTCCCCGCCCACCGGCTCCAGGAAGGGGTCACCTCCGGCTCCCTCGAGATCATGCTCGACGGGCAACCGATCCCGATCCGTCCGAACATGATCGAGTTCCGCGAGGCGATCCCGGCGGGCAGCTCCGCCGCGCCGTGGCGGTCCGGAGAGATCGTGATCGAATGGAGCGATCCTCCGCTCCCGGATGCCGGCCAACGGCCGCTCTTGAGCCTCGGCGCGGACCGACTGGTACAAGGGATCGAGCGGTCCCTCCGTTCCCGGAACGCACAGCCGGCGCCGGAAGAGGTCGTGGTGTGGGCCGACCCCAAGCTAGCGGACGAGATCGACCGGAACGCGCTGCGCCTGGCCGAGGTCCTCGGCGTCGGCCGGCTGCGCCTCGTCCCCTCGGGCGAGGGGTTCCCGACCTCCCAACGCCGGACCGGTCGCTCGCCGGAGGGTCCCCGGTGGGCGTACTGGATCCCGAGCCTGCGGCTCGCCGAGCGTCGCCAAAAGTCCCGGGTCCGCCAGCGCGGGCCGCGGCGGTTCGAGATGCCTCCAGTGCCGAACGAAGGTCACGACGCCGAGACGGATCGCACGGAAAGCGAGCGGAGGTCCAAGGAGGCCGCGATCCGTTCGATGGTCGATGGCATCGACGCGGTCCTGGGTGTCCCCTGGGTGGGCCCGGCCAAGATCGGATACGCCTGGGAGGCCGGCCTCCGGTCCGCGGACGAGGTGTTGGGCGCGCCGTACGAACGGCTGGCGCCGATCCCGGGATTCGGTCCATGGTTGGCGAGCGAGGTCATCCGGCATCGGGGCGACCCGGCCCCGCATCGCTCCGCGTGGGCCGTGGCGAGCGAGCCCGAGCCCGCCCGGCATCCGACCTCCTCCCAGGATGGTCCACCGCTCGACGCCGTGGTATCAGATCCTACGACCATGGGCGTCGCCGATGGGACCGAGCGGGCCGCTCGGCCCGAACTGGGCGAGATCCTTCGGGTCGACGTCGGCCCCGCCGGGTTGGACGAACCTCCACCAGTCGGACCGGCTCCCTCGCAGGAGATCGACCGGTCCGGGGAGGTTCCCGCGCCGTCGGATCCTTTCGGGCCGGCCCTCGGCGTGGCCC
>JBARHO010000062.1:0-11036 GCA_049799275.1 Thermoplasmata archaeon | reverse complement strand
GGCGCCGATGGCGATGCTGGCGACGCGGCCCAGCGAGGCGGCGAGCGGGACCCGCTCGGTCCGGGAGATGGGCCGAACGGCCCGGAACAATCGCTGCTGGGCGACCGAGACCGGGATGAGCCGACCGAAGGGGCGCATGTCCATGAGGATCAGCTCTCCTTCGGGTGCACGGGTCTTGGACCTGACCGGCGAGGCCGTGGATCGCGGTTCGTACCGCCGTGCTCGGGCGCGGACCGGATCCATCGGGCGGCGGTCCGAGCGCCCAGCTGGAGGCAGATCCTCAACGGTCGGCCCCGGAGCCAGCCGGCATAGAACCCGCCTCGAAAGGCGTCACCGGCGCCGGTCACACGGATCGCGCGAGGAGAGCTCAACGAGGGCACCCGCTCGATCCCACGCCGGGTGATCGCCATGGCGCCCTGGCCACCGAGGGTCACGACCACGAGCGGGACACGCTCGACCATGCGTCGGACGGACGGGACCCCGAGGGCCTGCGCCGCGCGTTCGGCCTCCGAACGGTTGCCGAAGAACACCTCGGATCGATCGAGCAACTGGGCCAGATCGCGCCGGTTCCAGCGATAGTGGATCTCCTGCGCTGGGTCCGCGGCCACCCGGGTCCCCAGCCGGTGCGCGGCCTCGGCCACGCGAAGTTGGAAGGACGGGTCGCCCGTGGTGAGATGGACCCACTCGCTCCGCGCGATCAGACCATCCGGGACGCGCACCCGGCGTTCGTCGGCCATCGGACCTTGATCGATGAACGTCATTTGGGACCCACGACCATCCTCGACAATGAAACAGGTCGGAGACGCGGATCCGGGGACCGTCACGAAGCACTCGAGATCCACCTTCTCTTTTTCCAAGAGGCCCCGGAACGATGCGGGAAAGTCCGCCCCGATCCTCGACATGAGCGAGGTCCGTACCCCAGAACGCGCGGCGACGCGCGCGATGTTGGCCGCGGTACCCCCGAGCGCTTCCGATCGCACGCGTATCGGGACCGTTCGATCCGGCCGAGGTAGCTCATCGACCCATAGGTATCGATCGATGTTCGTGTGGCCCGCGACGAGGAGCTGCCACGGTCGCTCGCCGGTCGGAGCGATCCGGTCCTTGGAGGCCACGAGCCCCACGACGGTCCAGTGGGCTTAGCGATTTGGGTGGTTTGTGCTCCGGAGACGATCCGCCCGTCCCGCCAAGGATGCTCACCTGTGGTCACGGCGGGGGAGCGTGTCTCATCGGGCCGTTCGCCAGCGGTTCGCTCCTTTCGGCCAACCCATACACTTTGACGAGCCGGTTCTTTCCCCGGCCGTCACAGGTCTCGACCATGAGCCTTCCCACCCCGGCGAACCGCCCAGCGGCGTTGCTCAGCGACCCCCACAGGACTCTGATCCACATCGAGATCCCCCGTGGGGGAACCCATTGGTGGCGATGTTGGGCGCTGACCTGTTAGGGGCAATGCTCCCGGTGCGGCTCCCTTCCAGCCCACTATCCCAATTCTATATACCCGGTGAGCCGGGGACCGGTCCAGGCCGGCGATCCAACGTCAGAGAAGCCCCCGGCCAGCGGATCGCTACACTTTGTCATTGGGTCCAAGGACCGGGGGATGTCCTCGTGCCACCCTTTATCCCCTTGCGGAGCGAGTTCATGTCGCGGACGGGGGAGACCCGTCCGAGGGAGAAACGAGATGCAGCGAACCAGAACCGCGTGGCTCCTGGCGACCGCGCTCACCGCCGGACTGCTCCTGAGCTTTGCAATGCCGGCATCCGCGGCACCCACTGCGACCGTATCGGCCCCATCGACCGCCGGGGCGCCCGATCAGTGGGCCTATGGTGGGCAAGAGTGGGTGAACGCTTCGACCCAGCTGAACAACGGGGTCTACACCTCATCCGCCTTCTTCGGCTGGCAAGTGATCTTCACCGCGACCAATACCACGAACACCACGATCGAGCTCACCGCCCAACGGACGCTCGTCGCGAACTACACCGCGCGATACTGCGCGCCCACCTGTGCCCAACCCAAGATCCAGGGTACCCTCAATATCAGCGGGATCGAGATCGATCTCGCCTACGCCAACCTCACGACGAACGCGACGGTCACCGAACGCGCGCTCTCCGCCTCCGCGGTCGGGATCCTGAACGCGTCCTCATCGAGCCAGGCGAACCTGACCGAGAGGCTCGTCGTACTAGGGAGCCTGAACGGCGTGAGCCGCACGGGCTCGGCGGTCCTGTTCGCGAGCGGCCACTCGCACACCTTCGTCAACTTCGGGAGCGCGGGCCTCGGTCTCGTTCCCTGGAACGTCACCCCCGGCACGTCCTGGACCTCCACGTCCGCCTTCACCGCGGGCGGGTCCTGGTCGCTGTCGTACCTCTACAACCGAAGCCTGGCGAGCGGCCCATCGATCAACGGTACCGGCAATCCGAGCGGGGCGGTCAACACCACGGGCTCGGTCACGCTGATGGGGACCGATATCGGTAACGTGACGCTCAAGAACGGGCTCACGGTCCCGCGGATCCAGCTCACGGTCCTCGGACCGTTCGACCTGGCGGATGGCGTGTTCTTCCTACCGCACCAGTTCGATCCGTTCGGCGGCGGGGCCCGTGCCTGGGCCTCCGGCTCCTTGGGCACCGCCACCGCGGCGACCTCCGAAGTGGACTTCGCCCTCACCTCGGCGCACCGGTCCGTCCGGATCGCTGCGGCGGTGACCGCCTACGGCTCGATGGACTCGAGCCTCGCCGGCGGAAGCGAGAGCATCACCGACATCTCGAGCTCCACCTCGAGCGCGGGCACGGCGGCCACTCCCATCCAGGCCCAGCCCGAGAGCGTCGCTCAGGCCCAGCAGGACTCGCAGTGCTACGTCAGCGGGTGTTACGGCTCGAGCCCCTCGTCGGTCGCCCATAGCGGGCTTGGCAGCTTCGTGCCGGTCCTCGTCATCGGTCTCGTGGCCGTGGTGATCGTCGGGACGGTCGGGGTCATCGAATGGCGGGTCCTCGCCCGACGGCGCGCGGCCCGGGGGCGGTCCCCGAACGAATGGGTCGCGAGCGGCGCGCCGGGTCAAACGGTCCCGGGTCAACTTCCCGCGAACCCGTCGCCGATCCAAGGACCATCACCCGTCGAGCACCCACAGGAGCCTCCCCGCTCCCTCTAGGCCCGGCGGGGAACGAACCTTTCCGAGGCCCGACCCTATCCGGGGTCGGGCCGATCCCCTTTTTTCCGGGCGATCCCCGAGGGCCGATCTGCCCTGCGACCGGCGATATCCGGTCGGCGGGCCCTTAAGATACGGCAACCGCTCCCGGCCGCGGAGCGGGAGATCGTGATCGTCGAAGGCATGATCCTCGACGCGGACGGGCCCCGTCGGGGCTACGTCCGGTTCGACCATGGGCACGTCGTCGAGACGGGCCAGATCGGCACGGAGTCCGCTCACGGTCGGGTCCCCCGTCGGCGAGGGATCGTGGTCCCGCCCCTGGTGAACTCGCACACTCACCTCGCGGACGGGGTATGGGAGAAGGAACCCCCGCACGAACCGGTCGAACGATTGGTCGCGGGCCCGCAAGGCCTCAAGTTCCGGTTGCTGAGCGAGACCGCATCGTCCCGGAAGCGAAGCTCGATCCGGGGGTCGCTCCGCCAGATGGTCCGCGGCGGCATCTCCGCGGTCATCGATTTTCGCGAGGAGGGCCG
Source organism: Thermoplasmata archaeon (assembly GCA_049799275.1). Lineage (GTDB taxonomy): Archaea > Thermoplasmatota > Thermoplasmata > Lutacidiplasmatales > UBA184 > Lutacidiplasma. Next base: position 7,370 of record JBARHO010000062.1, on the reverse strand, counting down.
CCGGGGCGTCGAGCTCCTGCGGCAGGCCGCCGAAGGGATCCCGATCCGGGTGGTCGCGCTGGGCCGACCGCTGGACCGGCCGGTCCAGGTGACCGAGGTCGACCGTCTCCTGGAGATCGCGGACGGGATCGGGTTGAGCTCGGTCGCCGAGGTCGCGGTCGAGGCACGTCAGGTGATCGCGGAGCGGTGCCGCGACCAAGGAAAGCGATACGCGCTCCATGCGAGCGAGGTCCATCGAGAGACCCCCGAGGAGTACCTCTCGCCCCGGCCCGACCTGCTCATCCACCTGACCGAGGCCACCCCGGACGACCTTCAGCTCGTCGCGGAGGCCGGGGCGACCGCGGCGGTCTGTCCGCGTTCCAACGCTCTCTTCGGCCGCCGGCCCGACTTCCAGGCCTTCCGATCGGCGAACGTGCGGGTGCTCCTCGGGACCGACAATGCGATGTTCCAGTCGCCGTCCATGTGGAGGGAGCTCGAGTTCGCGTACCATTCGGCCCGGCTGATGCGCCGGCCGGTCCCCCCGGAGTTCCTCTTCCGGGCCGCGTTCGTGAACCCGTGGGAGTGGCTGGGGACCCCAGGAATGGCGAGGATCGAGGCCGGTGGTGAGGGGGCTCCGCTCATCCTCCGCCTGCCGATCGACGACCCGTACTACCAGGTCGTGGTCCGGGGCACCGAACATCTTATGTCTCGGGCCGGAACGCCGGGCGCCTAGGGGCCGCGACCGGTGAAGCTCGACGAACTCTTCGCGCTCCTCCGACGGCGGGGCTTCCTCTGGCCGACGGCCGAGATCTATGGCGGCGCCCAGGGCCTCTACGACTACGGCCCGCTCGGCGCGTCGCTCAAGCGCCATGTCGAGGATGCCTGGTCCAGCTGGTTCCTCGGGCTCTCGGACGACTACTATCTCCTCGACGCGGGCGAGATCCTGCCCGAGTCGGTGGTCCGGGCCTCGGGCCATCTGGAGAACTTCACGGATCCCGAGGTCACCTGCTCCCATTGTCAGGCCACCTTCCGGGCCGACAGCGTCCTCGAGAAGGTGCGGCCGGACGGGATCGACGGATTATCTCCGACGCAGATCGGGGAGCTGATCGCCGAGCACCATGTCCGCTGTCCCTCCTGCGGGACACCGGCCCTGTCGATCCCGCGCCCGTTCAATCTCATGTTCGGTCTCGATCTCGGGGTCACCGGGAAGGAACGCGGGTATCTCCGCCCCGAGACCGCGCAGAGCAGCTACCTCGCCTTCTCCCGGATGTGGGACGTCGGTCGAAGGGCGCTACCCTTGGGCATCGCGGTCATCGGCAAGGCCTTCCGCAACGAGATCGCCCCTCGGCAGGTCCTCTTCCGGACCCGGTCCTTCACGCAGGCCGAGCTCCAGATCTTCTTCGATCCGGACGACTTCCCGGTCCCGATCGCGTCCATGGCCGACCGGGAACTGCCGATGCTGCGCGTGCCCCAGCGGGAGAACGGTTCGGAGGAGCCCGAATGGGTCCGCGTTCCCGACCTGGTGGCGGCAGGCGGCCTCCCGCCGTTCTACGTCTACCACCTCGCCCAACTGTTCCGGTTCCTGGTCGACGTGCTGGGATATCCTCCGAAGGACGTCCGCTTCTTCGAGAAGTCGGACCCGGAACGGGCGTTCTACAATCGGATCCAGTTCGACGCGGAGGTCCGCATCGCCTCGTTGGGGGGGTTCCGAGAGATCGGGGCCGTCCATTATCGGGGGGACTATGACCTGACCCGGCATAGCCAGGGCTCCGGGAAGGACCTCTCGGTCACACGAGACGGCGGCAAGCGCCTGGTCCCCCACGTCCTCGAGATCACCTTCGGCGTGGATCGGAACCTGTGGGCGCTCGCGGACCTCGGCCTGCGTTCGGTGGAGGACCGGAACCTCTGGAGCATACCCGGGTACCTCGCACCCATCCCGGTCGCCGTCCTTCCGCTCATCCGGAAGGAGCACGAAGGGGTCGCTCGATCGATCTGGCGGCGGTTCGCGGCCCGGGGGATCCGGGCGGAGTACGACCCGGCGAGCAGCATCGGGAAGCGCTATGCGCGGATGGACGAGGTAGGGACGCCGTTCTGCATCACGGTCGACGGGGAGACCATCGACCCGGCCTCTGCGAACCACGGGACGGTCACCCTGAGGGAGCGGGACACTCGTTCGCAGGAACGCCTTACGATCGACGCGGCCATCGAGCGCGTCGTCTCCGCCCTTCGTCTCCCGATACCGGGACCGGCGGAGTAGCGCCGGCCCCGGACCGACCGTTCCGTAAAAACGCCCTTATAGGGCCCGCATACATCGCACTCCTCAGAACATGGCCACACCAACGGACACCTCCTCGGGGCCCAGCACCCGGGCAGGAGCGGAACATCGCGAGTCCCGGTGGAGGGGCCAAGGGTACGCGGACATCACCAAGCTGCGGGAGTTCGCCGCTCGGCACCAGCGGGGCGCGACGCGGAACCAGACCCGGGCCGCTCGCGTTCGCACCCGCATCGAGAAGCTCCGGCACCAGGGGACCCTGCTGCGGGAGAAGGCCCAGAAGGTCCTGACCCAGATCCCGGAGATCGAGCAGGAGATCGCGCAGTTGGACCGTCAGATCAAGTCCGCCACCGACCGCTCGCCCGGGGTCAGTGTCGGCTCGGACGTCACGAGCCTGCATCTGAGGAACCGCAAGCTCCAGCAGAAGGTCGTGGACTACCAGCACCGCTCCCGGACGCTCGAGCATCGGGCGGCGCAGAAGGCCCAGAAGGCGGCGGAGCTCAAGATCAAGGCGGATCGCTACGACGAACAATCGAAGATCGAGCTGCAGGAGGCCCAGAACTACCTCCGACGCGCCGACCGGCTCCAGCTCGCGACCGAGGCGGAGTTCGGTGGCCGGCCCTCGACGGCGCCGGAGGCGGACGTGGCCCCAGAGCCTCCGACCGGCCCCGCATGAGACTCATCGTCACCGTCGGGATGCCCGGCTCGGGCAAGGACGAGCTCGTGGAGGTCGCTCGCCAGATGGGCCTCGCCACGCTCAAGATGGGCGACCTGGTCCGCGAGGAGACCCGCCGTCGCGGCCATCAGCTCACCAACGCGAACGTCGCGCGCGTGGCGAGCGAGGAGCGGGACAAGCACGGGCTCGGGATCTGGGCCCAGCGCGCCGTCCCCCGCTTGATCGAGACGCGGATGCTCGTCGACGGCTGTCGGTCCGATAGCGAGGTCACGGTCTTCCGCCACAACTTCGGCGACCTGTTCGTCCTCGGGATCTATTCTTCACCGGAACACCGGTACGACCGCATGAGCCGACGCGCTCGCGGCGACGATGCGGCGGGCCTGCAGGAGTTCTACGACCGCGACCGGCGCGAGCTCAAGTGGGGGATCGGGAACGCGTTCACCCTGGCGGACGGGATGCTGGTGAACGAGGGGAGCCTGGAGGATTTCCGCAAGGCGGCCCGAAAGGCCCTGGAAGAGATCCTCGCCCGGGACGACTAGACCGGGATCGCTTACTTCGCCGGGACCGCGCCCGCCAGCTGGCCCATCACGCCTTCGAACCGTTCTCGGTCGACCACGGCGACCGCTCGGCCCCATCGGGCCACGAGCTGCGAGATCCGACGGACCTCCTCGGCCTCCCGCGCGCTCGCGAAGCGCGCCGAGCCCCGGCGCCCCTTCAATCGGTCGTCCCACGCCACGACCAGCTCGTCCGCCGAGCTCGCTTTGGGAGGGGACCGGAGGAGCCGGCGTTCCCGAAGGGTCCGCCGCACGAGCTCGAAGTAGCCGATATGTTCCGTGAACATCTCACTGTACACGTCATCCGAGGGGTCGAGGGCCTCGCAAGCGGCCCCGTGCTGGCGGGCCCAAGAGATCGCGCGCACCATGCCGGGGTTGGGGACCTGGACCTCCCCGAACCGGGCGAGCTCGCGCACCTCGATGTTCTCGCTCGTCAGGAGGGGTACGGCCGGCTCGGTCGGTACATCCGTGAACTGGGTCCCCAGGCTCTCGAGCTCCTCGGCCGAGATGCCGAGACCGATGGCCTTCGGTCGAAAGGCGTCCAGGATACCGGGGAGGAGATCCGCGTCACGGACCAGTCCCTTCACGACCCCGACCACCTGGATCGAGGACTGACGGGGCGGGCTCCCCTGGATCACTAGTTCTCCCGCTCCGAGATGAGGTCCAGGAGCTCGCCCCGGTCCCGGTGGCGGCGCAGCTCGTTCACGCTGACGACGGGAAGCCCGTCGATGGAGGTCCGCGACAGGGCCTCTCGGACGATGAAGAGCGCATGCCCCTCCGACACGCGCGCGAGCTTCTGGAGGATGTCCGCCCGGTGGCGAGCGCTCCGCAGGCTACCTACGGTCGTAAGCAGGAGCTCTCGCTCCTGGCGGCTGACCCCCTGGGTCAGCGCGTCGAAGGGACAACGGATCGTCACGACCACCTCCCAGCCCATCCCGTTGAGCTGCCGGAAGACCCCATCGCGGACCGGATCCCCGGTGCGCACGAGCGGATGAGGCCGTTCGGTCTCGTCCTTGGCGGGATCCTTGGACGGGTCGGGATCCGACCCCTTGTCCGTGGGACCCCGACGGGCGTTCCCTCCGGAGATCTCCCGCTGGAACTCCTCGAACAGATCGATGGGCCGAACGATGGGTTCGCCGAAGAAGGCCTCGATCCGTTCGACCACCGTGATCTCGGCCCCGTTCCCCTCCTCGTAGAGCTGGATCGTCCGGCGCGATACCCCGGCCGCGGAGGCGACCGTGCCGAGGGAATATTGGCCCGCTTCTCGGAGCTCCTTGAGGCGTTCGCCGTCGATCCGGGCGAAGACGCCTCCTGGTCGGGAGAGCAGGAAGGGGGGCACCCCCTCTTGGATGGCCTCTCGGAACGTCTCCTCGGCCACGACGGGGACCCCGTAGCGATTGTAAACGACCCCGGGCTCGAGGGCGGTCGTTCCGGAGCTCTCGCCCACGACGAGAGGCCGGGCCGGGAAGATCGACCCGAGCTCGCCGAGCCGTTTCGCCTCCTCGGGATCGAGGGCATCGATGTTCTTGAGGACCTTGATGATGAGCAGGACCGAGTCCCTCCGGGCCATCAGATCGAAGGTCGTGGGACGGATCTTGTGGGTGTCGATGACGTAGAAGCCCGCATGCTCGAGGAGATCCTGGATCCGGAGCATGGTCCGATCTCGCGGTGCCTCCATCTCACCCTCCCGGATGTACCTTAGAGCGCTTGTATATAAATAGGGGGGTCGGGGCGGCTTTGGGATTTTAATCGTCCGGATGGCCCGTCTGGGAATTTATTCGTGGTCTTGGGATTTTATTCGCTCATCTCCTGTCGGAACACCTCGCCACGTGGAATCTGGCCTACCGCGCGAAGCAGTCGCCGCGCACCATCGAACCCTACCTGCCTTCAGTTCGGATTTGCGCCGTTGCCAAGGGATTGTCCGGCGGAGGCGCCCAAACGTCAGACAAACGTCGTACGAGGCTCGTCCACGCGTCTTCGGGTCGAAAAAGGACCGAGTCATCGGTCAGAGCCTCCGGACGATACGTGGGTCGTTGACGGGCCTCTTGGAAGGGGTTGTAGTGCCGAGGGAGAGGAGAAAGGAGGGACGGGACGCGCGCGGGCGCCCAAGTCGCGCTCGATGGTTTAACGGGCACTGGAGACTTCGGGTTCAACCACGGGCAGCCATCATAGCCCAAACCGACCTTTCAAGAAATTGAACGCGGTCCTTCCCTTCGGCGTCAAAATCCCAATTTTTGGCGGCGGACCGCCCGAGGTCTCACTCTTGCCAGCCGACTGGAGGGCGGCAATGAGCTGGGACTGTCCACATTGGATGGTAACGTCAACCTCCTCTTCGAGGCCGTCGGTCACTCGGGCCGTCCCATCATCGGACACTTTGACCGTCGATGCTCCCCTTTCAGTGGTGAAGGACCATACCTGAGGTAGGTATGGTCGAATGAAACCGCCCAAGAACCCGCTTAGATACGACTTGAGTTGAGCTTCCATCTGGTGACACACCGGGGCCAGAGCGGCGCTCACTTCATTCATGTCTTAAGCCCGCCTCGCATTACGCTCTGACGACAACCTTAAGCGTACCGGAGATCACTGCTTCTCGGTTCGGCCAGACATTTATCCCAATAGTATGGTCCCCGGCCCTCTCTGGTGGGATAACACTCAAGTCAAGCTGGGCGTTGTCTCCTCCCGGCACGAACCAGACTGGTCCTCCAATGACGAACGAAACCGTGTTCGCCTTCGGCCCCGCAACCGAGCGCTGAGGAGTGGTCGAAAACATCAGGTCGCCCGACTTGATGGCCATGACCTGAAAAGAGTCGGGAAGATAGACCGTCAGCTGCTCCGCTGTCGCAGGTCCTCGCCCGTGGCTCGCGATTCGTACACGCAGGACCCCCAGAACGCCCGCAGGTATCGTGGTCTTCTTCTCCCCATCGTCGAACGTGAAGGAAAACCTGGGGCGGTTCCACCAACGTCTGATCGCGTTCCAGAACACGACCAGACCGCCGAGGGCCGCCAAGGCCGCGAGTACGAGGGTAACGTACTCGATGGTTGTGGTTTCGGGCATGGCTTTCGATTCGGTCGCGGAAGTGTGCCGTAGGACTACTAAGTTTGCCCAAGGGACCCCACCAGAGATATTCCGGCACAAGCTTCCTCCCGAGACCCTCTTGGGAGTCCGCCTTCGACAGGCGGAGGCGTACACCGAGGTCGCGGCACGGGCCCGGGGAAGATGCGGGGGACCGGTTCGAGTCCCTCCTCACACAGAGAAGGGTTTGTCTCGGCACTGAGGTCGGATTCGAAGGTTGGATTATCTCAACTGCAAGGCGAGTAGGAGAACGCCCACCCGCCGCCTGGGCCGCCCGGGGCAGAGAGGTTGTCAACCTGCCAGGTCCCAAAGTTGGCGGGGAAAGTGTAGGTGTACTGCTCCGTGAATGGGAGCACGTACGGGACAGAGAAATTCTGCTCGTTTTCCGTGAAGAGGAGCTTCACGGGCAGCCCTTGGGTCACGACGGGAATCTGCTGCCGCGGACCTCCACATGTGGACACGTCGGGTGCGTTCGCAATCTCGAAGCTATTGTTGAATAGAGCCGGGCTTGCGACCGGGTCCGCGCTCGACGGCCACAGGGTAGCATTGCCCGCTTCGCCTCGATCGGATAGATTGCTAGGCAGAGGGATGTTGTACCCGAAACCCCCGTTCTGCAAAGGCGCTTGGAACACTGCCTCGTACGGCAACGAACAGTGGGCATCGGACCCCGGCCCTAGCTGAAGAATGCTTTTCTCACTAAAGAACGTAATGTTGATCTCGATAAACTCGCCCGTGGCGAGTCCTCCCTGATTTCCCGCGCCCCAGCCAACGACCCCATTTTCGGCCGTAGGGAAATTCCAGGGGGTGAGGCCAGTC
>JBARHO010000061.1:0-7289 GCA_049799275.1 Thermoplasmata archaeon | reverse complement strand
TGATTCTGGGGGGCGCCCCGCTCCGGGGTCTCTAGGAGCCCGATGCTTTGCAGCGCCTCGACCTGCCGACGGGTCAGCTTCTCGAGCGTCTCCATATGCGGTGTTATGCGCCACCAAGATATAGTTTAACTCCTAATAATTAGGTGTAACTCCACTTCGCCTTCCGTGCGGCTGTCCGGTTGAACTGCCAAGCGTCGGCCTCAAGCCGCGCACGAGGTTCGTCGTGCCGAGGAAAACCTTGTAGGTCACGTACCTCGGGATGGTCGCGGCCGCGACCGGATCGAGCCCGTCGGGTTCTTATGCAACCGCGGCCTCTTTCGTCGGGTCGAGGCGGTCACGCCGCTGGTCGGGAGGAACGCTAGCGTTGAGCGAGCCGGTATACGATGAACGGTACTCTCGGCCCGGTTTATATTGGGGAAGCAAGCCAACCGGGCTGGCACGCGATGTCGTTCGCGTCGTACGCTCCCTTCCGCGCCCGCCCCGTACGTTGGTCGACCTGGGTTCCGGCGAGGGCCGAGACTCGATCTACTTTGCCCGGCGAGGCTACCGGGTCTTGGGCGTGGATATCTCGAGTGTTGGGGTAAGAAAGGCGGAGCGACGCGCGTCTCGGCTAGGGGTCAAGGTTCGATTTCTGGTCCGGGACATTCGGACCTACCGACTGGGTCATCGAATGGACGTGGTGTTCTGCTCGGGCGCCCTGAATAACCTCCCTCGTCGAATTCGAGCGACCCGATTTGAACACTTCAAAGCCAACACCGCGCCGGGAGGGATCAACGCAATGAACGCCGACGTACCGAAACCCTATATCCCACCCTACTCGATGAATCCGTCGGCGTCCCCATTCCGCTCGGGAGAGTTGTTGGGCTATTACTGGGATTGGCAAATCTTGGGCTCGGCGCAGGTGGAGTTCATTTCCAACTCGGGCGGCGTTCCCCATCGGAAGGCGATGGACGTGGTCATTGCCCGGAAGCCTCAACTGGACCCGTAGCGATCCCAGTACACTTGCCGGCAGGCTACCGAGAGCCCCGTACGAGGACCTCCCACACGATCTGTACGCCACAGAGAGATCGCGGCCTTCTGGTTGCGAGAGGTACGCCTTTTCGGAGCACAATCTCTGTTCGCGGACCCGCCACGTAGGGAACGATCCCCGCATCGACCGCTATGACCCCGATCTCGGGCCCGATGAATTTGCCTTCCTCAACCAGCCCGGCCAGGCCGACGTTCAGAGCGACCTTTTCTACGACTGCCGTACGAACGTGGGCGCCTACCCCAAATGGCAGGCGTGGATGCGGGAGAAGCAGCCCCGCCTATTGGTGATCTGGGGCAGATATGACCTCTCGTTCGAGCTCTCAGAGCCGGATCGTTACCGCCGGGACGTGCCGAACGCTCTCGTCCATGTTCTCGATGCCGGTCACTTCGCGCTCGACACAGCCGCCGATCAGATCGCCGACTTGGTCCGAGGCTTTGTGGCCTCTCCGCGTTGAAGGGTCCTGGCCCGGCACCCCGACCTGGTCCGCAATAGGTCCGAAGCACCGCGAAAAGGAGACGATGGTTTCCTCGAAGTGATGCGTTCGGGTCCCTACCGGATCGATTCCGAGAGCTGTCACTGCCTTCCATCGCTTCCGGCGTGAGGCAGCGGGCCGATCCCGATTCCTGCCCACAGAACGCTGAAATGCCGGCCTCCCGTTAGGGGTCCTGGACGTCTCGTGAAGAGCCTTACCGATGCCGACGTGGATCGGTTGCTCCCGATGCCCGACGCGATCCGGGTGATGGAGCAGGCGTTCCACGCGAAGAGCGAAGGACGCCTCGTCTCGCCCCCACGATTTTACGTCCCCTTCCGCACCGGACGACTCGTCTTCACCGTCGGGGGTGACGAGGTCGGGGCCTCGGTGGTCGGCTTCCGTCTGTACAACACATTCCCCGGCTCCGAGGAGGACGGTGGCGTGCATCCGGACCGAACTCAGGTCACCATGGTCTTCGATGCCCGCACCGGAGGTCTCGAGGGCCAGGTCTTCGGCACACGCTTGGGCGTGCTGCGTACCTCGGCGATCGGCGGTACCGCGCTCAAGTACCTCGCGAACCCCACGTCGGAGCGGATCGGGTTCATCGGATCCGGACTTCAGGCGAGGGCGCAACTCGAGGCCGCCATGGCCGTCCTTCCGCTGAAGAGCCTGCGGGTCTTCAGCCCCACACCGGAACACCGTGTGGCCTTCGCGCAGCGGGCCGCGGAGAGGTACGGCCTGGCCGCCGAAGCGAGCAATTCCGCTCAGGAGGCGGCCGAGGCATCGGATGTGGTCATCTGTTCCACGGTGAGCGCTCGACCCGTCGTCGAAGCGAAGTGGATCCGCCCGGGGACCCACGTGACGATGATGGGAAGTAAGTCGAAGAGCGAGCACGAGATCGACGTCGCTGTGGCCGAGCAGGCCGAAGTGATCGCGAGCGATTCGCCCGCACAGCTATCGGCCTACTCGGAACCTCATTTCCTGCAAGGATCACCGGCGTGGAACCGGGTTCTCGATCTCGCGGAGGTCGTGGCCGGCCGAATGGCTGGGCGCACCTCGACGGGCCAGCGTACGTTGTTCCTGTCGGAAGGGCTCGCGGGCACCGAGGTACTCCTGGCGGCGGAGCTGCTGCGTCGGGCTTCCGGTGGTGAAGGGCAGTAGGATCGCGGGCGCGGCGACGTTCCCACCCGCTCCCACCGCGGGAAGCGAGGGAGGACCACCCCGGGCGGCAAAGAGCGAGCCGTATCCCAACGTACTTCGCCCGAAAACTCGTTCCGGGCGCCGGCGGCTTTCGCGGTAGGTCGACCATCTTACAGGGATGCTCTACGTCTACTCGACGTATCGGATGGAGAGAGCGCATCGGACCTCGTGAGGACCGAACCGTCCGCCGTCAAGCCATTCCACCTTCAGCGTCGGCCCAGAACGAACGTGTGAGGAGGCCCCTCTCGCACAAGGTACTGGATCCCTACCCTAAAGCAGCGGAACCACCCCAAGCTGGCCGAAATCGCACATGGATGGAGGACTCGGAGCTCTTTCAGGATGTTACGACTCGGCACATGTTCCTGCAATGGTCCGGTGCGTTTCCTCTACGTGATAGACTGGGACGAGTGTGCGGTTCGATATGCGTGACCCGGTTCGTACAGCAGGTTTGCGCCCCACCACCGTGCTCTATGAGAAAGGGGTCTCGTGAGATCCTACCTCGTCGCATTCGGCCTGGTCGCCCTCATACTGGGGCTCTTCCTGCTGTTCGCCGCCTACGTTCACATCGGGTGCACGGTTGCCGGCCCCAGTTCGAATCCGACCCTTTCAAGTTGCGGAGGAGCTACCGACCTAGAGATCGGAGGAGTGGTCCTGACGGTCGCGGCCATTCTGATGTTCATCGGATCCTTGGTCCCGGACAAGACCTCCCGATCCAAGTGACGACCGGCCCGTCCGCGTTCGGACCGGGCTCCGGTGACGTGGATCCGCCAGGGTCGTGATCCCTCCCTTCCCCTACATCAAGGAAAGCTCGACAAGTTCGGTCGCAGTGTAGATCCACTACCTCCGTCCTCTACTTTGTCATCAGAATGGAGGGATACGATCGTCCGAGGCAGGAGCGAGCCGCTCTCCGATTTTCGGCCGGACCGCCCCGGATCGGCGCCCGCGCTACTTCTTGAGAAAGTGCGAGATCTCCCAGAGATTGCCTTCGGGATCCTCGAAGTAAGCGATCCGCTGCCCCCACGGGTGCGTCGTCGGCGGCTTGACGAAGCGAACACCCTTCGCCCTGAGCTCCTCGTACTCCTGATCCACGTTCTCTACGAAGACCGCGTAGTAAGTTCGGTGGATCGTCTCCTCTCGCGGTCGAACCTGATCCTCCGAGATGAGCTGGGCCACATTATCGATCGCGATGAGTCCGAGCACCAGTCCGCCCTTCTTCCCATCGATCGAGAGGAACGCGCTCTCGTCGTCCTCGTGGTTCAGCTTGAACCCCAACGTGTCGCGGTAGAACGCGGTACATTTCTTGACGTCACGAACCGGAAGGACCACCGCGTTGACGTGGTCGATCAAGGCGTAGGCGAGAACGAGCGACGATTACAAAAGGCTACCCGCCGAAAGCATTCACGCCCTCACCACAGGGTGTTCCGGGAAGGGGAATCGACCGGACCCTCGGTGCGTTGGACGTCCAACGTGGTTCTACCAAATGACGGCCGGGGTCGGTCAGCTCCGGGCTTATCAACGGTACGACTCGTCAGTTGAATTTCTCCCCCCGACCGAGTTTCTTGACGGCAGCGGTAACACGGCGGTCACGGGTGGCGTCCTGTTTTGCGTCCGCGATCCATCTGACGTACGCCAGGCGCTGCGAGGGCGTGAACGCGCTGAAGAAGGCCTTTGCCTTCGGATCGCGGTCGAGGGCTTGTCGGAGTGCGGGGGGAACGTGGACCGCGACCGGAGTGGGGTCGAGCTCGAGCTCCAATCGCACGGTCTTCCCCTCCTTCTTGCCGATGCGAGCACGCATTTCCTTGTTGACGATCACGAAGACCTCGCCGCCCCTACGCGGGATGAGCGAGCTCCGGAACGGGACCCCGTCGATCGTTCCCTTCACTCGCAGGCGCGCGCGAAATCCCGCTTTGGCAGCAGCGGCCCTGGGCACGAGAGCGAACGTCCACGCACCGACGGCCCCGGGCCGCATCAGCTTGGAGGAGAATGAGGCCGTCATCCGGCGACCTTTAGAGTGGATCCCCATAAGAAAATTGACCGATCGCTGCCCAGCTCAGCTTTCAACGTCGCAAGTGCCCACGACGCTTCTACATTCTCTCCTAATGACACTGGTCGAGTGAAATCAACGCCCGCTCGATGAGAGCGATAGTCCGGCGTGTTCGAAGAAGGCCGGGAACAGCTCGGGCTGGTGTCGGATCCGCTCCATTCCGGCTCGGGTCTCGGTGATCAGCTCCGCGGCGTTGGTGGGACAGAGATCCCTCAGCTCGACGTACTTGAGCTGGTGCCAGACCTGTTCCTGAGGGTTCACGTCCGGGGCATAGGCCGGGAAGAAGTGGGTCGTCAGGCGGCCACGGTGTTCGTCGAGGAACCTCTGGACGATCTTCGAGGTGTGGATCGACCCTCCATCCCAGAAGACCAGGATCCGACCTCGAATGTGTCCCAGTAGGTGGCGCAAGAATCGAATGACCTGGGGCGATCGGACCCGTCGGTGGTAGACCTGGTAGTGGAGCTGGCCCCGAGGAGTGATCCCCGCGATCATCGAGACGTGGGCGCCTCGGAACAGGTGGGTGAGCCGAGGCGTCTGTCCCCTCGGCGCCCACGTGACGACCACGGTGGGCATCTCGGACCTCCCGCTCTCGTCCAACATCACGAGGGTGGTGCTCCGCTGGCGGAGGCGACGGCGATACTGGGGCCAGACCCGATGTCGGAACCGAGCCACCTCCCGATCATCGCGATCGATCGCTCGGAGCTCTGGCTTCTGGGGAGAGAACCCGATGCGAAGGAGCAGGCGACGGACCCACGAGGGGTCGTGGCGGACCCCGAACTCCTTCTCGATGACCTTCGCGATGCGGGGGAGGGTCCACACTTGGCCCCGAAACCCGTAGGCTTCGGGTCCCTTCGATAGACAGAACACCAACCGCATCAACTGGCGCTGGGAGAGGCGGGGAGGCCGCCCCGGGATCCGCTTCGGAGCGAGCGCCGGCTCCCCACCCTGCCGATAGGCGACCTGCCACTTCCAGAGAGCGTAGCGGCTGACCCGGAAGGCCCGAGCGACCTTTGCGACCGGGGTCCCTTGACGGAGCAGGCGGAGGGCGGCGCGCTTCACATCGGCTGAGGCGGTGCGACGGCCGCGCGTCCGACCCACACAGAGCGGTGGAAGAACCTAGTTAAGTAGATTTTCTTCCACCAGTGTCATTAGTGATCGCGCGTGAAAGTCCGGCCGCTCCCTCTCCAGCTCAACCGTCTCGATGGGATCTTGCTCCGTCCAAGAGGAATCGAACATCCGATGCCAGGGAGATGAACCGGAAACCCAGTTCCACCGCCGTCCGCTTTTCGTCGGGATTGATGACCAATGTCCCGGGAACCTTCCCATGTTTTTCGCAGGCCTCGACCACCGTTCGCATGGCCTCCCGCACTCTCGGATTCTTGCGGTCGTCCAGGAGTCCCAAGCTCAAGGTCAGGTCCTGAGGCCCCACAAAGAGAATATCGACACCGTTCACGCCCGCGATCGCGTCGAGATTTTCCAACGCCTCCGTCGTCTCGATCTGGACGCCGACCATGGTCTCTGCATTGGCGGTCCTCAAGTAGGATGCGAGCTCGGTCCCGTACCGCGAGGCCGCTGCGGCGGCGGCGCCCCGCACTCCGTCGGGGGGGTACTTGGCGAACGCGACGGCGGACCTCGCTTGCGCCTCGGTGTTCACGAGTGGCACCAGGATGCCATGGGACCCCGAGTCCAGCGCTTGTTTGACGAGGTACTGGTCCACGTTCCCGACGCGGACGAGGGGCGTGGGACCCCCTTCCCCCAACAGGGAGACCATCGCCGCGAGGGTCTCGGGGTTCACCGGCGCGTGCTCGGTGTCGATCATGAACCAGTCGAATCCCGCTCCCCTGAGCGCGTCGAGACAAACGAGGGACGAGGACGAGATCCAGGTACCGAAGGACGGTTCTCGGGACGAACGAAGTCGGCTCTTGAGCGAGTTCTTCATGGGCCGGACCTTCCAGGGGATCTCCTGAGCGATAAGCTTTCTAGAGGTGCCCGATCGCGCACCCGAGAGGATCCGTCTCCGAGACGGTCGACGGCCCGCGACCGAGCGCGCATCTAAGGCTCTGCGAAATCGACCAACGGGAGCTTTCGCCGGATCTCCTAGAAGTTGCGGGCCGCTCGATCGAAGTGGATCCTCCTTTTCGCTGGTACCTCTATCAACATGGACACGCTACTTGGCCCGGTGCTAGAGGCCTGTAGATGACGTTCTTGGACGACCTCTCCCTCGTTCTCGACCTGCTGATCTTGGTCGCCTGTACCGTGTTCTACACGGGGTTCATGGTCTGGCTCGAGATCCGCCGGAACGACCGCGTGCGGGCCCAGTCCCATCTCCGTGCGGGAGCGATCCTGATGGGCTCTCTCGGTACCGTCCTCGGACTTCTGGCCCTCTGGGGAGAGTTCACCTGGCCCTTGAGCCTCGATATTGGCGGCTCCAACGTTCTCGCTGCCTACGACCTGCTCTTCTTCGACTCGCTCCTGATGCTCTCGTTCCTCCTCGTATCGTTCGCGATCGCCGTGAACCTCCGTCTTCCGACGCACTTTGTCGG
>JBARHO010000060.1:0-1647 GCA_049799275.1 Thermoplasmata archaeon | reverse complement strand
ATTCTCGCAAGGCCCCGACTCCACCTTTGCCGGTCCCCACGTGGGAGGATGTGATCACGCGCGAGTACCGACCGTGGGATGGACCCGTGCTCTCCATTGACAGCACCCGGCCTATCCAAGAGAACATCGATCGGATCCTCGACCACATCTCTGATAGGGCCTCGATCTGATCGAGGCTGTTTCGGGATCCCGACCGGCGCACCGAACGTAGGGTGCTCGCGACGGCCCGGACCGGCGGCCGGGATCCGTCACCGCTCGGCCCCGCACAGGGGCGGTACCGGCGAGGTTCGTGGGAGCGGCCCTTTCGACCGATCCGCCAGGCCACGGGCACCTCCTTAAATACCCGACCTCGCTTTCATGGGATTGGAAGAACTCCCGGAGACGGAAGGAGGGGACTCCTCGTGTCGACACGTCTCACGGACTCACGACTCATGATCCAAAACGCATTTTGTCGTAGTTTCCGCGAACCAGTGACCGACGGCGAGAGCACCGACTGACGTTCTCTCCGTGGAGCGCGGTCGCCCGAGGTTCGGGTGATCGCTCCAACCGAATCGGAGGAACACACACATGAGCAACGACCCAAATGCCGCAAAATACCAGATCCGTGCCCGCATCAGCGCCGAGGGAGTCATCGATAAACCCGATGTCGTCGGCGCCGTCTTCGGACAGACCGAGGGGCTCCTCGGCGATGAGCTCGACCTAAGGGACCTTCAGAAGTCCGGTAGGATCGGACGCATCGAGGTCGAGATCGATTCCCGGAAGGGAAAGAGCGAGGGCGAGATCCTGATCCCCTCTTCGCTGGACCAGGTCGAGACCGCCATCCTGGCCTCTGGTCTGGAGACCGTCGACCGTATCGGCCCCTGTCGGGCCAAGATCGAGATCGTCAGCGTCGAGGATATCCGTATCGCCAAGCGCGAGAAGATCGTCGAACGCGCCAAGATGATCCTCCAGAAACTGCAGGAGGAGGCCAAGGGCGTGGGCATCGACCTCACGGAGTCGGTCCGAAAGGCCGTCCAGGTGGAGGAGATCACGACCTACGGTCCCGAGCACCTTCCCGCGGGTCCGAACATCGACCAGGCCGATGCGCTGATCGTCGTGGAGGGTCGGTCCGATGTACTGAACCTCCTGCGCTGCGGCATCAAGAACGTGATCGCGGTCGAAGGAACGAGCGTACCCCAGACCGTGAAGGACCTCTCCCGTGGGAAGACGGTCACCGTGTTCACGGATGGGGACCGAGCGGGGGAGCTGATCCTCCGCGAGATGCTCCAGACGATGGACATCGACTTCGTCGCGCGCGCTCCGCGCGGTAGCGAGGTCGAGGAGCTGACCCAGAAGCAGCTGGTGAAGTGCCTGCGGAACAAGATCCCGATCAACCAGTACCTGGAGATGACCGGGTTCGAGTCCTCGGGCTCGACCCGTACCCCGATGGACGAGCTCGGCGAAGGGTCCGAGGGCGGACCCTCCGAGCGCCGGGGCGGGGAGCGCCGGGATGAACGACGCGACGATCGTCGGGACGACCGCCGGGACAACCGACGCGAGCCCGAGCGGGAGCGGATGCCCCCGCCGCCACCTCCGAACCGGCCGGCCCCCATGCCGGTCGCACCGCCCCCTCCACCGGCCGCCCTCTCTCCCGAGCTCCAACGCTAC
>JBARHO010000059.1:0-17609 GCA_049799275.1 Thermoplasmata archaeon | reverse complement strand
GTCCGACCTCGGGCACCATGCCGTTGACAAATGCCTCGGGAGGGACATCGGTGAAGCTGACCGACGGAACGTACGAGCTGACCGCGAGCCTGACCGGCTTTACCACGGCCTACGCGAACGTGACCGTGGCGAACCAGAACCCGGCCGTGACCACGATCACCCTCCCTCCGGTCCAGACCGGGCCGCCACCCACCTTCAAGCTCACGTTCCATGTGGTGAGCGCCGTCACGGGGTCCGGGATCGGCGGAGCGTGGGTCAACTCGACGCAGAGCGGGAAGACCGTGACCTGTGGAGCTCCGACCTCCTCCTCGGGCTACACCTCGTGCAACATGGCCAACGGGACGTACGCGTTCACGATCAGCGCGATCGGCTACGTGCCCCAGGCCGTGAACTTCACGGTCTCGGGAACGACGGTCGCCCCGAGCGTGAAGCTGGTGAAGGCCGTCACCGTCAGTAGCTACCCGGTCTCGGTGGAGGTCCGATCGCAGAATGGGACGGCCCTATCGGGAGTCTCGGTCTCGTACTCGGGTCCGACCTCGGGCACGATGCCCCTGACGAACGCCTCCGGAGGGACGATGGCCCAGCTGACCAACGGCACCTACGAGCTGACCGCGAGCCTCACCGGGTACACCACGAACTCCACGAACGTGACCGTGGCCGGGAAGAACGTCAACGTCGCGATCACCCTCACACCGATCCCTCCCCCTCCGCCCCCGACGTATACGGTCACCCTCCACGTGGTCAACGCGGCCAATGGGTCGGCCATCGCTGGAGCGTGGGCGAACCTGACCGAGAAGGGAAAGCTGGTGGCGTGTGGTCCGCCGACCTCGGCGTCGGGCAACACCTCGTGCAGCCTCGCCAACGGGACCTATCCGTTCACGATCAGCGCGAACGGCTTCGTGACCCAGAACGTGAACATCACGGTCTCCGGGACCACGACCGCGCCGACCATCCGGCTCGTGAAGGTCGCCCCTCCGCCCACCTATGTGGTCTCGGTCGAGGTCCGATCCAAGAACGGGACGGCCGTGTCCGGGGCGTCGGTCTCCTATTCCGGCACGACCTCAGGCACCATGCCTTCGACGAACGCCACTGGAGGGACCTCGGTCACATTAGGCAACGGGACCTACCGGTTCACGGCCAGCCTGACCGGGTTCAATACGAACTCCACCAACGGGACAGTGGCCGGGAACAACCTCAACATCCCCATCACGCTCACGCCGACCCAAACCGTGCCCCCGCCGACCTACAAGCTCACGTTCCACGTGGAGACCTCGGCCGGAGCGAACCTCGCGGGGGCGTGGGTGAACCGGACCGTGAGCGGAAAGAACGTGACGTGCGGATCGCCCACCTCGTCCTCGGGCTATTCGTCCTGCGACCTCGCCAACGGGACGTACACGTTCACGATCAGCGCGAAGGGCTATGTGTCCCAGACCGAGACCCTCACGGTCTCGGGAACCACAGTGGCGCCGGTCGTACGGCTGGTGCCGAACTGAGCTCCGAGCAGAGTCCTCCAAGGGACCCGTGCCGACAACGGCGACCAGGTCGCGGTCGGGCCCATTCGATGAATTAATAGACGATCGGGTCCGTGGCCGATGGATGTCAGTCGAACAGAAGCGGGTCTCGAGCAGAGAACCGCACACCCCGCTTCCGCCGGGGTCTCACGCACCGAATTTCACTCTACCCTGTACGCCCGACCAGAAGCTCACCTTGACCGAGCTCCGCGGGCATCCGGTCGTCCTCGTCTTCTACCCGGCCGACTGGAGCCCGGTCTGCTCCGATGAACTGGCGGTCTACAACGAACTGCTCCCAGAGTTCAAGAAGTATGACGCGGAGATCGTCGGGATCTCGGTCGATGGCGTCTGGTGCCACGCTGCGTTCGCCAAGGCCCGCAACCTGCACTTCCCGTTGCTGGCGGACTTCGAACCGAAAGGAGAGGTCTCCCAGATGTACGGGGCGTACTTGAAAAAGGAAGGGGAGAGCGCCCGCACCCTATTCGTGTTGGACCCGAAGGGGATCGTCCATTGGAGCTTCCGTTCCCCCACCGGTCTGAACCCGGGTGCCGATGGGATCCTGGCAGCGCTTGAGAGCCTCGGCAAAAGGAGGGCCGACCAATGACCTCGGAGAGCGATTCGCCTCGGCTCACCCCGTCCGTCGGACCGCGCGATCACTCGCAGGGTCCGGCCGAGGCGCCGGTCACTCTGGTGCAGTACGGCGATTTTCAATGCCCCTACTGCGGCGAGGCCTACGGCATCGTGAAAGGGATCCAGAAACAACTGGGTGCCCGACTGCGCTTCGTCTTCCGCAACTTTCCCCTGACCAATGTGCACCCCTACGCGGCGCTCGCGGCCGAAGCGGCCGAGGCGAGCGGGGCCCAAGGGAAGTTCTGGGAGATGCACGACCTGCTGTACGAGCACCAGAGCGCTCTCACTGAACCCGACCTGCTTCGGTACGCCCACGAGCTGGGACTCGATACGAAGAGGTTCGCATCCGAGCTCCGTGATCATGTCCACGCTCAGCGGGTCCGCGAGGACTTCATGAGCGGGGTCCGGAGCGGGGTCAATGGGACCCCCACCTTCTATGTGAACGAGGTCCGACACAACGGCTCGTACGAACCCGAGGCCCTCTTGGAGGCGATCGAGGCTGCTATGCCCTCCGGGGCCTCGACCGGCCGGGGACACGCGCGGTCGACGTCCCCAAGGAAGCGCACTACCGGCTGACCCGTTCCGGGATAGGGCGCGAACCCGTCCGTCGTTAGATGACGCGGAACAGAAGGGGCGGAAAGACCCAGCCCAGAGGCGAGACCTGTCGTTCAGGGGTCTCCGGCCCATAACGGCCCGAAGCGTTTCCACTTGCCGACGTGGTAATTTCTGAGCTGTCTCCACGAACTTTTCTATCCGGGGGAGCGGTATGTAGGTAATCCTAATTATTAGGTGTGACCACCCACATGCCAGCGTGAGCGAGCGGACCCTCCACGAACGGTGCCCGCGAGGGGTGACCGGGTGGCAGGATCGTTCAGGCCCGATCCGGGGAACGATGGCGCCGGAGCCTAGGCCTCTCGGGGTCGAGCGCTCGTCCCGTGGAATCCTCGCCGCGCGATCGACGGTGGCATCCGCGCAAAAGACGGTCGACCCTGGCGGGAACGCCCCGGATGCCGGAACCCTCAGAGGAACACGAGGTTGAGATCCCCGGAAAACGACGATGAGGGAGAGGTGATCGTGATGTTCATCGATACGGTCGAGTTGGCCGGGATCGAGAGGGGGACCTGGATATCGGAGAGCGTGAACACCGTCGTGTTCGTGCTGACCGCCGTTACGGTGCACGAGGTCGAGTTGAAGTTCGGCATATCGAAGTCGATCGGCTGGCTCGCCCCTGTAGAGGTGTTGAATCCGGGATAGTCGATCGGATTGGCATTGAGCCCGCAGACATTGTCGGGCGCCCAGATGTCGATCTCACCGACCTGCACGGCCGGCGCCGAGAGGAAAATGAACGCGATCCCGGCGACGACGAGGATCAGGACCACGATCACCACGACCACGATCAATAGCCTCGACCGTCGTCGAGGAGGCGGGGGCGGGGCCACATAGGGCGGAGGCGGTAGGTTCAGAGGGGCCGGGTACATTCCCGCGCCAGGAGGACCAGAGGGGAGAGGCCCTGAACTGGAGACGGTAGCCCCGCAAAAGGAGCAGAAACGGGACCCCGGGGTGAGAGGCGCGCCGCAGGCCGCGCATGTCGAGGAGGCCATCGGTCCGCCTTACGAACCGAGGTATTTCTAGGATTCGCAGGCGACGGACCGAGACGGAGCGATCCCACCCGCGAGCCGGTCCACGGCCCGAGATCGGCCCCCGGTACCGTCGCTTAGTGGCGGGCGGCCCGTGAGTCTTGGCTGAGCCTCGCTGGGGGGTCCGAAGGCCGATGGCGCTCTCGCAGGAGCGGGCCGTGTGGGTCCTTCAAGCGCATCATTCCGCCTTGAGATAGCGGCTGGCGACGAGCGTCCCGGCCACCCCCATGATCCCGGCGAAGATCGCGAGATATCCGAGATACGTCCAATCCGCGGATCCGAACACGACGATCCCTCGCCCAAAGAGGGCCGAGTAGGAGACCGGATTGAACGCCGCGATGTACTGCATCCAGACCGGGAAGTTCGCTGCCGGGAAGAGCGCTCCGCTCGCGAACATGAGGGGCATCGTGATGAAGTTGGAGATCACGCCCGGGGTCTGCCAATCGGTGCTCGAGGCCGTCACCGCCAGGAAGAGGCACGAGAACCCGAATCCCAAGAGGACGAGGCCGAGGACCCAACCCGCCCACATGAGCGGATCGCCATTGAACCGGACGCCGAAGGCCAGAGCGGCCGCGATCATCACCGGGATCTGGACGAGCCCCCGCGTGGCCGAACCGAACGCCTTCGTGAGGAAGACCGTCGCCTTGCTCGTCGGCGTGATGAGGATACGCTTCATGAAACCGAAGCGCTTGTCCTGGATCGTGCTCATCGATCCGAACATCCCGATCGAGAGCATGGAGGTCGACAGGATCCCCGGTAGCAGGAACTGCGTGTAGCTCGAGATCTGGGCGTGCAACAGCAGGTCCAGTTCGGAGAGGGGCACGCTCGCGAAGCTGCTCCCAAAGAAGGCGAGCCACATGAACGGCTGGACGACCGTGATGACGAGGACCCACGGGTTGCGGAAGGTGCGCAGGACCTCGCGCGCGTAGAGACCGACGAACTGGCTCCCTTGGGGGACCGCGACCGGACCCGGCGTCGTTCTCGGGACCGCGGCGTAGCGGGTCTCGCCGCTCACCCTCTCGCCCTCCGGAGACTGGCGTAGAACTTTCGGTAGTCCCGGACGTCCCCCCCACCCTGGTCGAGCCGGTGGCCCGTCAGGTCGATGAACACCGTTTCGAGGCTGGGCTTTTCCACGTTGATCCGCCGGATCCCGTCGACCTTGAGGGTCGTGAACAGTCGGGGGAGGACCTCTTCGGCGGAGCTGACGCGGAGGATCCAGCTCTTTCCCTGGCTGCGGACCTCCGTCACGCCGGGCACAGCGCCGAGGACCCCCTCGTCCACGGCCTCCGTCGTCTCGATCTCGATGAAGTCCGCCCGGACCCGGGCCTTGAGCTCCCCCGCGGTGCCCGAGGCCACGAACTTGCCATGGTCGATGATCGAGATCCGGTCGCACAGCGCGTCCGCCTCCTCCATGTAGTGGCTGGTCAGCAGGACCGAGATCCCGAACTCCTTGTTCACCCCGCGGATGAGCTCCCAGAGCATGCGTCGGGTCCCGGGATCGAGACCGATGGTCGGCTCATCCATGAAGATCACCTGAGGTTGATGCAAGAGCGCCAGCGCGATCTCGAGCTTCTTGCGCATCCCCGTCGAGAACGTCGAGACCTTGTCCTTCTTCCGATCGGAGAGCTCGAAGTACTGGAGAAGGTCCTCGGCCCGCGCACGCCAGTCCCGAAGACGCTGGAGCTTCGCCTGGAGCCACAGGTTCTCCCACGCGGTGAAATCGTCGTCCATGATCACCTCCGCGGCCACCCAACCGATGCGGGACTTGACCTGCATCGGGTGACGTTTCACGTCGAACCCTGCGACGGTCGCTTCGCCCGAGGTCACGTCGCTGAGAGCGGTCAAGAGCTTGATGATCGTCGTCTTTCCCGCGCCGTTCGGTCCCAGGAGGCCGAAGACCTCGCCGGTGGCCACCCTGAAACTGACGTGATCGACGGCGGTCAGTTGACCGTACACCTTAGTAAGACCATCCGCGGTGATCGCGTAGTCTGTCATCGGTCACCGTTCCTCAGGGGTGTGCCCGGCTGCGGGTCCGGACCCGGACGGCGCATGGCATGGACCGAACCGGACCCTGGGACGCTGGGCCGGACCGAGCGCCTGACCATGCGCGACCATCTCCGCTCGAGCACCCTTACCGACCTCTCGTTCACGGAGCACAGAACATCGGGTCCGAGACCGGTCCCATTCAAATGTCCCTAGCCCGGGGGCCGCGGTCATCGGATGGGGGTCGGGCGGACCGATAACCCCGGCGGAAGGCACTCCCCGCCGCCGGGGGTCTGGGTGGCCGCCCTCAGAGCAAGGGCGGGTCGGAGACCACCAGGACCGAGGACCAAGCCTTTAACGGTCCCGAAGTAGACCGCCTCGGGTTCCTGTGGAGATCTCGACGGCCGCCCGCCTGTCCAGTCGTCTCCCCATCATCTCGTCGGCCAAGGCCATGCTGGGCCTGGTCTGGATCGGCTGGGGGATCCTGGCCGGCCCGTTCCGCCCGCTGGCGACCGGGGCCGTCATCCCGTTCACCGTCTGCGGGCTTGCGTTGCTCGGCGCGTCCGTCCTCTCCTGGTGGAGGGGGAACGCGCTCGCTAGCCAAGTGACGTACTCGGACACGTCCACCTTCTTCACGGTCCGGCAGGTCAACTCGGGGTGGCTCCGCGTCGTGCTCATCACCTCGGCGCTCATCGTGTTCTCGATCCTGGTCCTTACCCGGCTGTCCGAGGCGATATGGATCCTGCCCTTGGTCTCGGTCCTGTTGGCCCTTCACTTCTTTCCGCTGGGTCGGTTGTTCAGCAGTCCTCCCCTGTATCTCGTGTCCTGCGGCATCGTACTGTGGATCCTGATCTCGATGTACTCCCTCCCCCTCGCACAGATCCCGTTCTCGGTCGGATTGGGCACCGGCGCCGTCCTATGGGCGTCCGTGATCTCGGACCTCGCCAGCTCCTACAGGGCCCGGCGGGCACTAGAAGGGACGACCGGTACGTCCGAAAGCGGCCGTGGCTCGGGACGGTCGGCCGACCGTGCCCGGAGCGGGGCGCCCTAGACGCGTCGCCGCGCTCCGCGACCCCTCGTGGGGTGCTGGACCGGCGACCCTGCCGGTGAGATCCGCGAGCAACCCTCGGTCTGCGCGGACCTTCCGAAACAGGTAAGATTCATAGGCGCACTCCTACCGAAGAGAACCCATGAGCGCTGTCAGACTTCAAGGACCAAGCTCGACCGTGATCGACGCTGTTCGCGAGAAGGCCCGTCGCTTGAGCGTGCTCTCCATCATGTCCACGACCCAGGCCGGCTCCGGCCATCCGACCTCGTGCATGTCCGCGGCCGAACTGGCGGCCGGATTGTTCTTCTATGCCATGAAGTTCGACCCGAAGCAGCCCAATTCGCCGGACGGCGATCGCTTCGTTCTCTCCAAGGGGCATGCCGCTCCGCTCCTCTACGCCGCGTTAGCGGAGGCGGGGGTGTTCCCTCTCTCGCGCACCATGACCCTCCGGCAGTTCTCGAGCGAGCTCGAGGGTCACCCGACGCCCCGGATACCGGGCGTGGACGCCGCGACGGGCTCTCTCGGGCAGGGCCTCTCGGTCGGCGCCGGGCTCGCCATCGGTGCGCGTCTGGACCACAGCCCCGGCCGCGTGTACGTCATGCTCGGGGACGGAGAGATGGCCGAGGGTCAGGTGTGGGAGGCGGCCGAGTTCGCCGGCCACTATCACCTGGACAACCTGACGGCCATCGCGGACGTGAACGCCCTCGGTCAGAGCGAGCCGACAATGTACCAGCACGACATGGAGGTCTACCGCCGCAAGTTCGAAGCGAACGGATGGGCCGCCGAGGTCATCGACGGGCACGACGTGCCCGCCGTCCTGTCGGCGCTCGACCGGGCGAGGTCCACGCACGGCCAGCCGTACGCGATCCTGGCGCGGACGATCAAGGGCCACGGTGTCAGTTTCACCGCGGGCAAGGACAAGTGGCATGGGAAGGCCTTCTCCAAGGATCAGCTCGCCGAGGCGCTGAAGGAGATCGGCCCGGGCATCGAGATCCCCGCGGATCCCGGACGGTCCTACGCGCGGACCTCGCTCCCGATGCCCCCGGACTTCCCGGCCCCGGCGGCCCCCGACTACGACCGGACCAAGACCTTCGCGACCCGGGAGGCGTACGGGTACGCCCTGAAACGGCTCGGCGCGGTGAACCCTCACGTCGTCGCTATCTCGGGCGACGTCAAGAACTCGACGTTCTCCGAGATGTTCGGGGACGCGTACCCCGACCGCTTCTTCCAGGGCTACATCGCGGAACAGAACCTCGTGAGCGCGGGGGTCGGTCTCGCGGCCCGGGGGAAGGTGCCGTTCCTGGATTCGTTCGCCTGCTTCCTGTCCCGAGCGTACGATCAGGTCCGCATGGCGGCGATCAGCCGGGCCAACATCAATCTCTGCGGTTCCCACTGCGGGGTCTCGATCGGCGAGGACGGACCTTCCCAGATGGCGCTCGAGGACCTCGCGATGTTCCGGGCGATCCACGGCTCCGCGGTCCTGTACCCGTCGGACCCCATATCGAGCGAGCGCCTCACCGAAGCGATGGCCCGCCGTCCCGGTATCAACTACTTGCGGACCTCCCGGCCCAAGACCGCGTTCCTCTACTCGAACGACGAAACGTTCCCCATCCCGGGCTTCAAGGTCCTTCGACAGAGTGCGAAGGACCGGGTCACCGTGATCGGAGCCGGGATCACCGTCCACGAGGCGCTCAAGGCGGCCGATCGGTTGGGACCGGACGAGACCCCGATCCGCGTGCTCGATCTCTACTGCGTGAAGCCCCTCGACGGCGCGGCGCTGGCCCAGCAGATCTCCGCCACGGGCGGGCGGCTCGTGACGGTCGAGGACCATTGGCCCGAGGGCGGCCTCGGCGAGGCGGTCGTGTCCGCCCTGACACAGGCCGGCGCGAGCCCCCAGCGGTCGCGCCTCTTGGCCGTCAACGGACTGCCGCATTCCGGAAAACCGGACGAGCTGGTCAAGGCGTTCGGGATCTCTGCCGACAGCATCGCGGAAGCGGTCCGGGCGATCCTTTAGCGGGCCCCCCTCACGTCGCCGGTCCAAGGCGAGCCGGGCCTATGGACCGCGGAAAGGACGATCGCCCCTGGGTCAGGGCGTCTTCGGCCGATCGATCGAAGGTCGGCCGGTCGGGTTCCAAGGCGGGAGGCGGGGACCCGGCCGGGTCGCTAGCTCGTCCCGGCGGCCCCCAGGAAATGCCCGATCAGGAACCCCGCGAACCCGGCCGCCAGTCCGATGACCAGCATCTGAAGTCCGCTACGGACCAGTGAGCCCGTGGTCGTCCGGGCCTCGTAGTACCCGATCAGGAAGAGCGTTACCCCGCTCAGGACCACCGAGGCGAGGAGGGAGTCGATGAGCTGCGTTCCCGGGAGCGCGCCGACGATCAGGAACGGTACGAGCGGCACGAAGGATCCGAACACCGTCGCTCCCCCCACGAGGAGGGCGCTCTCCCGCGGGGCCTGCTCCGCGACGGGCGAGAGCTTGAGCTCGAAGGCCATCATGATCTCCAGCATGGCCTTCGGGTTCCGGATGATCCGATCGAGCATGTCCTCGAGGTCCGGACCTTGGTATCCCCAGTTCTCGAGGATCTCCCGGACCTCGTTCTTCTCGGCCTCGGGGATCTCGCGCATCTCGCGCGACTCGCGCTGGATCTCGCTCAGGTAGAGCTTCCGCCTCGACTCCGTCGAGGTGTACGCCACCGCCCCCATCGAGATCGACTCGGCCCCAAGGGCCGCGAGCGTCGCCACGAGGATCAGGTGGGTGTTCGTGGTCGCGGCCGAGAGCCCGAGAATGATCCCGAGGACGTTCACGAGGCCGTCCTGGCTGCCCAGGATGAAATCCGACAAGCGGGTGGCGTGCGGGTGGGGCTCGTGAGGACTCGCTCCCATTTGGATCGCCGCCGTTCCCTGCGGTGGCGTACGGGAGCCGGTGGACTATTTTCCCCTTAGGGTGCCCTCGCGCTCCAAAGTG
The DNA here is from genome assembly GCA_049799275.1 of Thermoplasmata archaeon. Taxonomy (GTDB): domain Archaea; phylum Thermoplasmatota; class Thermoplasmata; order Lutacidiplasmatales; family UBA184; genus Lutacidiplasma. Next base: position 7,835 of record JBARHO010000059.1, on the reverse strand, counting down.
GGTGAGATCCGGTATTCGGGGCCCGCGGCGTTCCCGGCCGGCCGACCGACGGCGGATCGCTATCGACTAATCCGTGCCAGAACGTCGTCCGGGTGCGCGGCGCTGACGGATCGCATCGAAGAACGAGTGACGGACGGTCTCGTGCCTTCGGCATTCGCGACACCAATAGACCGACTCGTTACGACCCGACGCGAGCTCGGGGGTGGCGAAGTGGGAGGCGGGAGGGTGCGCACAGTCCCGCTGGCGACAGGCACCGTCGAGGGGATCTCGAGATCGATGCATGGTCTATCTCGGGGTATGCTACGCTCCTTGGCGGGGCATACGCCAATATACGTATAATGATTTGTGTCTCAGCTCAGGGACGGTACCTGCTTCGAGAAACCGGAGGCGCACCTACGTGGGCTTGGGATCGGGGGCCGGCCAAAGCTCCCGGGCCGCGATCAGATGCATGATCTCCGAAGGGCCGTGCGCGATCGCTCCGCTTCGGACGTCCCTCCACCGTTGCTCGTGCGGGAGCTCTTTGGAGTACCCCCTTCCCCCGTGGAACTGGATGGCGTGGTCGAGGGCTTCGAGCGAGACCTCGACGGACATCCACTTCGCCAGGGCCGCAGCGGCGACCGCGGGCTCGCCGCGATCCAGACGCTCGAGGACCGAGTGTACGAACAGCCAGCAGGACTCCATCCGGGCCCAGTCCTCGACCAGGGGGAACGAGACGGCCTCTTGGCGGGCCAGGGACCCGCCGAACGCCTGCCGCTGGTCCACCCGTTCGACCGTCTCCTCCCAGGAGGCGCGAGCGACCCCGAGGTAGATCGCGGCGAGGAGCGCCCGCTCTCGGGTGAGCTCGTGTTTCAGATAATCGAAGGCGCGCCCCTCGTCCCCGATCCGGGCCGTGACAGGGATCCGGACCTCCCGGTAACGGACCGTCCCTCGGCGCATCCATCTCTCCCCGAGGTCAGGGGTCGACGAACGCTCGATGCCGGGGAGGTCCTGACGAACGAGAAGGACCGTGAGGCCACGATCGGACGCGCTCCGGGGAGCGACCCGGGCATACACCAGAGCGACCTGGGCATCCTGGGCGAAGGCGACCTCGGACTTCGTCCCGTTGAGGACGTACTCCTCCCCGGATCGCCGGGCCTCGAACTGGATCGCGCCCGCATCGGAGCCGGCCCCCGGTTCCGTGACCTGGTTCCCGACCACGAGCTCGCCTCGCACCATCGGCCGGAAGTACCGCGCGACGTCCTCGGGCCGTCCATGCTCCGCCAGTACGCTCGAGAACTCCGGCTGGAGCGACAGCTTCGCGAACGTCGTGCCCCCCCAATACGCGAGGTGGAAGAGGGCCTCGCCCGCCACGGTGAGCGCGAGACCTTGTCCCCCGGCACCCACCGGGGTACGCAGTCCGATGAGGCCTGCCGAAGCGAGCTCGCGGAACTCCGGCCATGGGAACTCGGGCGTCAGGTCGAGCGCGCTCGAACGCTGCCGTAGGTGGAGCCGGTCGGCCACCTCTCGTACCTTCCCGCCGATCGCCGATGGAGGGAGCGGGGGGATCGGCGGCATCAGGTAGGACCTCGAAGGAAGTACGGCACACTACCCGCGGGCCGGCCGGCGGGCGGGTCCTCGCCGAGCACCGCGGTCCGGCGGAGCTCGGCCAGCCGGTCGCCCGAGTACCCGAGCAGGCCCGAGAGCACCCGGTCGTTGTCCTGGCCGAGCCAGGGGGCTCCTCTCCAGACCCCGCCCGGGGTCCGATCGAACTTCGGGGCCACTCCGGCCCCCTTTACGCGGCCGGCGACCGGGTCCGTCCACTCGACGAACATCTCCCGGGCCCGATAGTGAAGATCCTGCGCGATGTCGGCGATGGTGAGGACGCGGGAGATCGCGACGTCGGCCGAGATGCCCATCGCCTCCAGCTCGGCGACCGTGTTCGCATTGCACCACTCTCCGATCCGCGCGTCCACCTCGGTCCGGTGGGCTCGACGAAAACCGGCGTCGTCCCACCGCGGATCCGTTCCCCCCAACAGGCCCTTGAGGCGAAGCCAGGAGTCCTGGGTCGGGGCCGCGACCACGATCCACCCATCGCGGGCCCGGAACAGGTCGTAGGGATGCAGGCGAGCGTGCGCGGTGCCGTGGCGGCCCCGGACCACCCCCCGCGCGAAGTAATCGAGGGCGAGGTTCTCGAGCAACATGAAGAACACCTCGTACTGGGCGACATCGACCGCCTGTCCTTGCCCGCTCCGTTGGGAGCGGATATATCCCATCAGGGCCGCGGTCGCGGCTGCGAGGCCCGTGACGGTGTCATTGAGGGCGGTCCCGGCCCGCATCGGCGGGTCCGGATCGGGGTTCCCTTGGAGCGAGAGGTAGCCGCTGAACGCTTGGCCGATCAGATCGAACGAAGGTGCGCGCACCCGCGCCGGCTCGCCGGTCCGGCCGAATCCCGACACGTGGACGATCGTGAGCCCTCGGTTGACCTCCAGGACCGCACGGTCCGAGAGATCGAGACGGTCGAAGGTCCCCGGCCGCGAGGACTCGATCCAGATGTCCGCTCGCTGGACGAGATCGAGGAACACGGTCCGCCCCTCGGCCTTCCGGATGTCGACCCCCACGGAGAGCTTGTTCCGGGAGTACTGGACCCACGATTCGGAGATCTGCTCGTTCTCGGGGGCCCCCTCCGGGAGCATCGGAGGCAACGTCCGCGTCGGATCCGAGTACGGGCGCTCGAAGGGCGGACCCTCGAGATGGATCACCTCGGCCCCGAACTCCCCGAGGTAGGTCGAGGCCCATGGACCGGCCACGAACCGGGCGGTGTCCAGGACGCGGACCCCTTGAAGGGGTCCGAACTCGGGGGTCAGACCCTGGGGATCCCCCTCGGACATCGGCTCGAAGCGGGTAGGGCACGCTTAACCCACGAGGTTCACGGGGGAACCTCGACTTCCAAATAGGATGACCGGCTCGGTCGCGGGCGAGGAGATCATGACCGAGGACCCGTGGGTGCGTTTCGAAGGGGAGCGGTTCCGGGACGAGCTGACGCGCTACAAGATGGCCAACCACCCGTTCCGGACCCACCCGTTCTTCGAGCGTCTCGAGCGGGGCGAGGTCCCCAAGGAGGTCGTGGTGGCGTGGGTGAAGCAGTTCTACCCGTGGCTCTCGTGCGTGCCGCTCGCCATGGCGCTCCGCTTCTCGAACTGTTCTTGGGAATCCAAGTTCGATCACTTCCGCAAGATGATCCTGGACCAGCTGGTGGAAGAGGCCGGCGATCCGAAGGGCAAGGAGCCCGGGCACCCGGAGCTGTGGTTGCGGTTCTGCGAAGGGCTGGGCGTCAGCCGGGCCGACGTGATCGGGACGCCCCTCCTGCCGAGCACCATGGTCGCGATCGATGATTTCCTCTACATCAACCGGATGGTCCCGTTCTACGTATCCGCCGGCGGCTCCTCGGAACCTCCGAACGTCGAGCTCTGCGCCCGGCTCCTACCGGCGTTCCAGAAGCACTACCACGTGGACGACGCCCATCTCGAGTACTACAAGCTGCACGTGACGGCGGACGAGGAGCACAGCCGGTTCGTGGGAGAGATGGTCGCCGCCTTCGCCACGACCCCCGAGATCCGCAAGCAGATGTGGGATGCGATGCTCCGGGGGTTCGCGCTGCACAAGCTCCTCGTCGACGGGGTCTGGGAAGCGCACGCTCCGGGGAACGGCGGGGCGACCAAACATTACTCCTCTTTGATTTGATACTTTCATACCGATCCAAAGTCCTTCGCGTCGTCCTCCTTCATCGGCCCCGCCATGGGGCCCGGTGCGGATTCATCATCCGTCCCCGGACGCCACGCCGCGGCCTCGAGAAGCGCGTTGCGCGCGCTCGGGGGAGGAGCCGCTCCCCGTAGGACCCCAACACCGCGGTCCAGGATGACGATCGCCGCCGCCCTGTCCCGATGCCATGAGCCCTGGCAGATCTCGCAGTCACTACGTCGCCACGACGGGTGGTGCAGCGCACCTCCGCATTGGGGACAGGTCGACGACGTCCCCCTCGGGTCCACACGTACGACCGCGGTCCGGGCCTTGTATGCTACGATCCGCGTGAACTGCCCGTGCGTCCACGCGGAAAGCCTTCGACGTCGTTCGTCGTCGTTCCACTGTGTACTGCGTATACACTCCTCCGTCGTGCTCGAGAGATCCTCGAGAACGAGGTTACGATCTCCGACCTTCTCGAGGAGCTCATTCGCTGCTCGGTGGAGGAGTGGCGTCACCCGATTCCGTTCCCGGCCTCGATAGCGACGCAACACTCGGTACTGCGCCTTCCGATCTCTGGAAATCGCCCTCTGGATCCTCTCCCGCTTGCGAGCCATCGCTCCCTGGATGCGGGGGATCGCCGAGAGGTCGACGGAATCGATCTGCCCGTCCGAGGCCGCCCAGTCGGCCGAGGGCATGTTGATGTCTATCCCCGCGGATCGCCCCATCACGGGCTGGTCGTGAGCGACTCGAAAAGCGAACACGAGCTTCCTGTCGGTGATCGCGAGACCGAATTCCCCGTGGCTCGCCTCGAGGTACCGCCGGAAGAGCGGGTTGCGTGCCCCGGAGAGATTGACGTGGATGTGATGGCCCGGTCGAAGCGTAATGTCCAGGGTCACGCCGTGCAAACGGTAGAGCGCCCGTGGGAGGCTGGCTTTGAGCCGCCGCCGATGCCGAAGACGCCCTCGCATCCGTTCGAACCTCCTCGGATCGTGGCGACGAGCTCGACGTAGGGCCTTGTCCCAGGCTCGCAGGGTCGCAGAGCCTTCGTTGCAGATCGCAACGGACCACTGCGAGGCCAAGTGCTGAAAGCGGGGACGAAGCTCGCGATAAGACCGACGGGTCGCCTCGAAACGACTTTCCTCGGGGTGAGCTCGCCAGTCCCGGACGAGCTCGTTCACCCCGGAGCGGATGTCCCGGAGCGCGCGTAGGAGCGGTTCTTCGGGCGTGTAGGGTACGACTACCGACCGCACTGGCGTAGTATTCTTTCCCCGCACAAGAGTGCCAAAGATGGTAGGGTTCTTCAACCCGACGAACCCGGTGAACGGTGACCCAAGTATCGGTCGGGTCGCGCGAGCGCGGGCAGCGGGTACCCGGACCGAATGCGCAGCTGGGTGGACCCCAACTTCCCCATGGAACGAAGGGTCTGGAGGTACGCGAAAGCGGGAGGGGTCATAATTACAAATCCAAAAGGAATAATACGACCTACAGGATGGGGCCTCCGATGACGGTCCGACGGGCTCCGATCGCCGCGGTCCCGGCCGACGTCATGATCTGGCTCTGGTGAGAGGGAGGCGCCGGGAGGGCGCCCCCGTAGGACCGGCCCGAGGTCCCGCCGAGCTCTCCTGGCACTTTCCTCTCTGTGAGCAACACAGGAAAGAGGGACGATGTACGGAAAGCAGATCCGACTGAAGCGAATCTTCCCGGACGCCGGGCGAAAGCTCTTCTCCGTACCGCTCGACCACTCGGTCTCGATGGGGCCGATCGACGGCCTCGAGTCGGTCGCGCCGGTGGCGCGCGCCCTTCAGGCCGGCGGGGTCGACCTGCTCATCGTGACCAAGGGCGCGGTCCGAGAGGTGGCACCGGTCCTCGGGCCCCGGACCCTGCTCGGGATCCACATCTCCGCCTCCACGAGCCTCGGCCCGGGATCGAACCACAAGGTCCTCGTTGGGACCGCGGCCGAGGCGGTCTCGCTCGGCGCGGACCTGTTGTCGGTCCAGGTCAACTTCGGGGTCCCGGAGGAAGGGGCGATGCTCTCGGACCTCGGCCTGGTCGTCGACCAATGCCGTGGCCTCGGGCTACCGCTCGTCTGCATGACGTATGTGAAGAAGCCGAACGGCGGCACGGCGGACGAGATCCGGCACGCCTGTCGCGCGACGGCGGACACCGGGGCCGACATCGTGAAGACGAGCTACCCCGGCTCGGTCGAGGAGTACCGCAAACTGGTCGCCACGACCCCCGTGCCCGTCCTGCTCGGCGGCGGGGCGCGGGCGGACGACGACTCCGGGCTCTTGCGCCTCGTGCGGGAGACGGTCGAGGTCAACGCGGCGGGGATCTGCATCGGGCGGAACCTCTTCCAGAGGGACCCGGTGGAACCGCTCGCCCGCGAGGTGGCCCGGATCCTCCACGGCGCGGACGGCCACTCATGAACCGGGATCGGGTCTTCATCGCACCGACCGGACCGGATGCGGGACGACGGGAGGAGATCCGGGAGCGGGCCCGGGCCCGGGGCTTCCGGGGCTTCGTGCTGACGGAGGACGATCGGTTCGAGCCTCGCCCGTCCGAGCGATACCTTCGGTGGGAGGAGAACCGGCTCGTCCCCCTGGGGGAAGGGGCCGGCGCCCACGAGGCGAGCATCACGGACGTGAGCACTCCCCTGGAGCTCGACCGCGTGATCGAGGAGGCCCGCCGGCACGGGGTCGCCGCGATCCGATGGATCGGGGATCGCATCATCCCTCTCGAGAACGTGGTCGCGCGTGGCCATGGCCAGTTCGAGGTCTGGGTGGTGACCGACCAGGTCTCCGAGATCCCCGCGGGCCTCGGCGCGCTCGAGCACGGGGCGGACCGGATCATCGTGGAGGTACCTGACGCTGGGGTCCTGGACCTGCTCGAGGCCCACCTCGAGATCGTCGAGCCGCCCGGAGCCCAGTGGCAATTGGTCCCGGTGACGGGCCACCGGCCGGCCGGATTGGGCGATCGCGTGATCATCGACACGACGTCGATCCTGAAGTCCTCGGAGGGGATGCTCGTGGGGAGCGCGGCCGCCCTGCTCCTGCACGTGGCGAGCGAGGCCGTGGGTTCCAAGTTCACTCGTCCCCGAGCGTTCCGCGTGAACGCGGGCGCGGCCCATTCGTACGCCTTGATGGCCGATGGAACGACCCGCTATCTCTCCGAGATCGGGCCCGGGGATGCGGTCCTCATCGCCGACCCGATCCTGGGAACGTTCCGCTCGGCGCGCGTGGGCCGCGTCAAAACGGAACGCCGGCCGATCCGCATGGTCGAGGTCGACCACGAGGGACGGACCTTCACGGTCTTCCTGCAGGACGCCGAGACGGTGCGGTTGACCACCGAGACCGGGGCGGTCAGCACCACCGAACTGCAGTCCGGGGTCCGTGTCTTCGCGATCCCCCTGCCACCGGCCCGACACCTGGGTCAGGCCGTGGAGGAGACGATCGACGAACGATGAGGACGGACCGGCCGACCGTGGTGGTCACCCTCCCCGCCCGATCGGTCGCCGAGTGCCGTTCGCAATTCGACGAGGCGCGCGACGCCGGTGCCGATGTGGCCGAGGTGCGGATCGATCGGTTCCCTCCGCCGGAGCGGGCGCGACCGGGCCGCATCCTGCCGGCGCCCCTTCCCGTTCTCGCGACCCTTCGATCGAAACGGGAGGGGGGAGCCGGTCCCGACGCCGGACCGGAACGGTCCCGGGCGCTCCACGAGATCGTTTCCGCCGGCTTCGACCTGGTGGACCTCGAGCTATCGACCGACGCGGCCCTGCTCTCGAGCCTCATGTCGACCGGGGCGCGGTGCCAGTTCGTTCTATCGAGCCATCTGCCGGTGGGGGCCGACGCCGCGGAGATCGACAGTAGGCTCAGGCCTTCGGTCCCGTCGGTGGCCTTTACCAAGATCATCCTACCGGCCTCGCTCACCGAGCTCTTCCGGGACATTGTCCCCCGGATGCCCCGCCCCGGGGCTTCGCCGTTCGTGGTCCATACGACCGGTCCGTCCGGACCGCTCTTGCGGGCATGGGCCGGCCGGTATGGCATGTCCGCCGCGTACGCCGCACCTCCGGAGGATCTGAACAGGCCCTCGATCGAACCGAGCCAGATCCCCGTGGA
>JBARHO010000058.1:0-2137 GCA_049799275.1 Thermoplasmata archaeon | reverse complement strand
GGGCTGGACCTCGGCGTGTCCTCGAGGTTCTGATCGTCCTTCGGGGAATTGTTTCTATCGACAGAATGAACGAATACCCGACTTCCGTTCGGCCGAGGTAAGCGTTCAACCAGTAACTAGCTAGTGTTTTGCACAATTAGCCAACATAGTTCGCGAAGTCTGGATGAAGGGATATTTTATTGGCCAAGGTTCTGAAATAGTGCGTTCCCCATCCATACGTTCGGAAGCATGACCGCGGACGCAGACCTTCGGAGATCTGTCGCGACCCCCAAGGGCACCGATCTTTCCGGGACCGGCGTGGACTCGGTGGCCCCGGGGCCTCGGGGGATCGTCTATGTCGACGGGAACTGGTTCGCGCCCGAGGAGGCGCGGATATCGGTCTTCGACCACGGTCTTCTGTACGGCGACGGCGTCTTCGAAGGGATCCGGTTCTACAACGGCCGCGTGTTCAAGCTCGATCGGCATGTCGATCGGCTCTTTCGTTCGGCCGAGCTCATCGATCTGGTCCCGCCGTTCGATCGGGCCGAGGTCCGGGCCAGGATCTTGGAGGCCTGTGCTCGGAGCAACCTGAGAGATGGCTATCTGCGCCCGGTCATCACGCGCGGCAAGGGGGATCTCGGTCTCGACCCGCGGAAGACGACGCATCCGACCCTCATCATCATCTGCTCCACGATCCGCCCGCACGGTCCCGGCGCGAAGGACGGGATCCGCGCGATCATCCCGGGACTCCGAAAGGTCAGCCCGCGATCGCTGAACCCGAACGCCAAGTCGCTCAACTATCTCAACAGTGTACTGGCAAAGGAGGAGGCCAGTCGGAACCACGCCGATGAGGCGATCCTCCTCGATCTGGACGGCAATGTCGCCGAGGCGACCGGGGAGAACGTGTTCGTGGTCCGTTCCGGAACGCTCTACACCCCTCCTACAGGCACGTGCTTAGAGGGGATCACCCGAGAGACCATCCTTGAACTGGCCGCGGGGCGGATACCCTGCGTGGTCCGGGACATCCCGCTGGAGTTCCTGATGGAGGCCGAGGAGGTCTTCCTCACGGGGACCGCGGCCGAGGTCCTCCCGGTACTGGCCGTGGACCAACGCCCGATCGGCTCCGGACGACCCGGTCCAGTGACCCTCGATCTCCAGCGTCGATACTTCGAGCTGGTCCGCGGATCCGGAGAGCCTATCGTCTACCGGAAGGCAGCAGGCACCTGAGGTCCCATCGGCCTCGGGGGTCGAGGAGGCTGAGCGGGAGCCCGAGCAGCGTCCGGAACGGGACGCCGATCCCAGAGATAGCTCGTACGACTCTGGGATCAGTTGCGCACGGCGGTCCGGACCACGGTCACCGAGGATCCTCCGGGCGTCCTCGGGTCACGTGACGGTCGAAGAACTCCGCGGCCCGAGAGTAGGCCTCGACCTGGTTCTCGCGACGAACGAGCCCGTGGCCCTCGTTATCGTACCGGAGGAGCTCCACCGGGACCTGTCGCAACCGCAGCGCCGCGACGATCTGTTCGGCCTCGTGGATCGGTACCCGAGGATCATTGGCGCCGTGGATCACGAGCAGAGGGGCCACGATCCGGTCCGCCTGGAACAAGGGCGAGATGGACCTCAGGAACTCCCGGTCGCGTTCGAGACTGCCATACTCGTCCTCCCGGACCTTCCGCCGCCAGGCACCGGTCCGCTCGAGGAAGGTGATGAAGTTCGCGATCCCGACGATGTCGACGCCCGCCGCCCACAGCTCGGGATAGGTCGTCAGCGCGGCCAGGACCATGAACCCTCCATAGCTCCCCCCGATGATGCCGTACGACCGGTCGGGGCGCGTGGGTCGGGCCGCGCGATCCCATCCGACCAGATCCTGGAGGTCGCGGACCGAGTCCATCCGAAGACGGACGTCGTCGAGATGGACGTACGTCCGGCCATAGCCCAGGCTCCCGCGGACGTTGGGCACGAGCAATCGGAACCCCTCGTCGGCCAGGAAGGCGAGGATCGGCAGGAACCCCGGCCGCGATTGTCCCTCGGGGCCGCCGTGGACCCAGACGAGGGTGCCGCGGGGCGGGTCCTTGGGGAGGTACTCCCAGAACGGGATCGTGAGACCATCGACCGCGCGGAAATGTTGCAGCCTCGGTTCCGTGGAACGGCCGGGTAG
>JBARHO010000057.1:0-7973 GCA_049799275.1 Thermoplasmata archaeon | reverse complement strand
CGCCGGCGGCCGCCGAGCGGATGCGGTCCCTCGTGGCACGCGTTCGGCTCTTCCGCCTGTTCGGCCGGGCCTTCCACATCGGGACCGGGCTACTGGCCATCGGTCTGCTGGCGCTCCTCGTCGCGATCCTGTACGCCCTCACCGAACAGGCCACCCTTTCCCTGAGGACCTTCGGCCTCTCGTTCGTCGGAGGCAGCATCTGGGACCCGGTCCACAACGTCTACGGGGCGTTTCCCGCGCTCGTGGGAACGCTGCTGACGAGCGGGCTGGCCCTCCTGATGGCCGTGCCGGTCGCACTGGGGGTCGCGATCTTCCTCTCCGATCTCGCCCCCGTCGGGGTCCGCAACCCCCTCGCGATCCTCGTCGACCTCTCGGCCACGATCCCTTCCGTGATCTTCGGTTTCTTCGGGCTCATCGTCGTGGTCCCCATCATGCGCTCCACCATCGAGCCCGCCCTGGCTCGAACGACCGGTGGGGGTCTCCTGTTCTCGGGTACGCCGATCGGGGTCGATGTGCTCACGGCGAGCGTCATCTTGGCGATCATGATCCTGCCCACCATCGCCGCGATCTCGCGGACCGCGTTCCAGGCGATTCCCCGCATCCAGCGGGAGTCCGCGCTCAGCCTCGGCGCGACGCGCTCGGAGACGGTGCGCCTCGCGGTACTCGGTCCGGCGCGGTCGGCCGTCCTGGGCGGGATCCTCTTGGGTCTGGGCCGGGCCCTCGGGGAGACGATGGCCGTGACGATGCTGATCGGGAACCGCTACCAGGTCCCCACCTCGCTCTTCTCGCAGGGACAGACCATCGCGAGCCAGATCGTGAACAACCTCTCCTCCGCGCAGGCCCCGATCGAGACCAGCGCCCTGGTCGAGCTCGGGTTGATCCTGTTCGTCATCACGTTCTTGGTCAATGTCGTGGCCCGGCTCCTGATCTGGAGGCTCCGGAACGCCGGGTCCACCCCCCGTCGCGCGCGGACGCGCGGGGTCCGAAGGTCCATCGCGCTTCGTGCCACCCGCTCCCCCGGAGCCTTGCCGATCCGCCCCTCGGACCCGGCCCCGGACCGGGACGCCATCTATCGGCGCGCGGCGAAGCGGCGGACCCGAAGGTTGTGGATCCACCAAGGGGTCCTCGCGCTCACCGGCGCGTGCCTCGTCGCTGCGATCGCCCCGTTGGCCGCGATCATCTGGGTCGCGGCCCGGAAGGGTGGGGCGGCGATCGTGCAGCCGACGTTCTATACCGCCACGACGCCGATCCCCTGCAACCCCGCGACCCAGACCGGGTGTTCCGTCGGCGGGATCGGTCCCGCCATCCAGGGCACGCTCCTCCTGCTCGGGCTCGCCTCGGCCCTGGCCATCCCGCTGGGGATCCTGATCGGGATCTACCTCTCCGAGTACGGGCGCGGTCGGAGGCTCGGCACGGTCGTCAGCTTCTTCGCGGACGTGATGAGCGGCTTCCCGTCCATCCTGCTCGGGGTGTTCGTGTTCATCCTCTTCCTTCGGTTCGACCGCGTCAGCACGTTCAGCCTGCTCTCGGGGTCGGTCGCGCTGGGTGTCCTGATGATCCCCCTCGTCACGCGGGCCACTGAGGAGGCGCTCAAGCTCGTACCGGCGAGCTACCGGGAGGCGGCCTTGGCCCTCGGGTTCCCGAAGCACCGGGTGACGCTGCGGGTGGTCCTCGCTTCCGCCCGTACGGCGATCCTGACCGGTGTGCTCCTGGCAGTGGCCCGGGCCGGGGGCGAGACGGCCGCCCTGGTCCTCACCGCCGAGGGGAGCAACTTCTATGCGACGGGGCTCGGCTATCCGGTCGGATCCTTGACCCTCACCATCTATAACCTCGGACTGCAAAGCTATCCGAACTGGATCGAGGATGCCTGGGGAGCGACGCTGGTCCTATTGATCATCATGCTCGCGATCAGCCTGGCCGCACGGCTCGTCTTCCGGGTCCGGGGCACGAGCGCGGAGGGCGGATGATCGCCCCGGGGGGCCCCAAGATCCAGGTCACCAACCTGAACGCGTGGTACGGACCTCGCCAGGTCCTCTACGAGATCTCGCTTTCGATACCTCCCGGCGCCGTGACGGCCATCATCGGCCCCTCGGGATGCGGGAAATCGACGTTCCTCCGCTGCCTCAATCGCCTGCACACCGAGACCCCCGGCGGCCGCGTCGACGGGTCGATCCTCCTGGACGGGGTCGACATCCGCGGCGAACAGGATATGATCGTCCGCTGTCGCGTCGGGATGGTCTTCCAGAAACCCACTCCCTTCCCGAACATGTCGATCTACGACAATGTGGCCGCCGGGCTCCGTCTCCTGGGGATACGGAAGCGCGCCGAGCTCGACGATGGCGTCGTGGACGCTCTCCTCAAGGCCGGCCTCTGGGACGAGGTCCAGGAGAACCTGGACGCCCCGGGGACGAGCCTCTCGGGGGGCCAGCAGCAGCGTCTGTGCATCGCCCGGGCCCTGGCCACCCAGCCCGAGGTCCTGCTCATGGACGAGCCGTGCGCGGCGCTGGACCCCATCGCCACCACCAAGATCGAACACCTGATCACGGAACTGAAGACGAGCTATACCGTCGTCATCGTGACGCACAATCTCTCGCAGGCCCATCGGCTCGCCGATATCACGTCGTTCTTCTACCTAGGGAAGGTGGTCGAGACCGACGAGACGCAGCGGCTCTTCGAGGGACCGAAGGAGAAGCTCACCGAGAACTACGTCACGGGCCGGTTCGGATAGGACCCGGGGGATAGACCGGATCTCCTGAGATACGGGGGTCCCCGTCGCTGGAACGGGACATGCTCCATGTTCGCGCCTTAGGTGGGTCTCGCCGCCTGAGGCATGGTGAAGGCCCATCCTCGAGGTAATGGCCGAGAGGGCGCTACGGGGATCGTGACCGCTGCCAAGAAACGAGCTCGGTCCCACGGGATCTCCGCGGGGGCACGGGCCCAGTGGAAAGCGACCTACGAGAAGGAGCGTTACGACCGATTGCCGTGGTTCCAACCGGAGCCGAGCCCGACGCTCGTCGAGGCGGTCAAGGCGGGTTTCTTCCCGAAGCGAGGCAAGGTGCTCGACGTAGGCTGCGGCGCGGGCTCCAATGTGCTCTGGCTCGCGGGCAAAGGCTACCGGGCCTACGGAGTGGATCTGGCGCCCGGCGCGCTGCGCGCGGCCCGGGAACGGGCCGATAAGGCCCATCTGAGGATCGACGTCCAAGAGGCGGATGCGCTGGCCCTTCCGTTCCCGAAAGGGAACTTTGACGCTGTGCTGGATCATGGATGCTTCCACACGCTCCCGATCTCCCGTCGGGGCGACTACCGCGACGAGATCGCCCGGATCCTGGGACCCGACGGCCGCTACCTCCTGGTCTGGGTGGCCCGGGAGTTCACGGGGGAGATGGGACCCACGCATCGGCCGTCGGTTGCAGAAGTGGCCCAGGTATTCGAACCGCGCTTCCTCTTCCAGCGCACGACGTTCCGGTCGTCAACGTACGACGGTGGACTACCTGCGTACGCGGGCTGGCTCCTTCGGCGGAAGGCCCCGCAGCCCAAGAGACGGTGATCCGGTCGAGCTCCCTTCCCAGGCGGCGAGTACGAACGGACGACCCCACTGGCCGTCCAACGCCGAGGCGGCCCGGTCCCCACACGGATCGTCAGTGGGTCTGTATCAACGAACCTTTTCGACCGGTCCAGAAGAAACGCTTAGATTGACCCCGTTCGTGGTTCACGTCCGTGCCGAGCCCCGGACGACGGTTCGCGATCGATCTCCTCGGTCGCCTGTGGAAGTTCTTCGTGATCTTCGGGGCGGTCTACGTAGCCGCGGCCGTCGCATTCTTCGAGCTCGAGCAGCCGCACGTGAGCCTGTTCAATTCCTTCTATTGGTCCATCGTTACCCTCGGCACCGTGGGGTACGGGGACATCGTGCCCACCACGGAGTACGCCAAGATCCTCACGACGATCGTCATCGCCACCCAAATCTTTCTTCTAGGCTACCTGATATCCGTGATCGCGGGGACCGTGAACGAACAGGCGGAGCATCGTGCGCTCGGTACCTACGGCACGTCGATGAAGGGCCACATCGTGGTGCTGGGCTACTCCGGGGTCGGACGAGCGGCGGTCCGCGAGCTCTTGGTCCAGGACCAGAAGGTCGCCGTGGTCACGGACCAACCCGACGAGGTGCCCAATGTCCGTTCCCTCGCTCCCGAGGATCGATTGTTCGTCACCTACGGCTCGCCCTCGGAGCGCGAGATCCTCGAGCGAGTGAACCTCAAGGATGCCCACAGCGTCATCGCCTGCACCGCGGACGACGCGACCAACATGATCTCGGCGCTCAACGTCCGCGCGCTCGACCCGACCATCCGCGTGGTGGTCGCGGTGTCGCGGGTCGAGCTGCGGGACACCCTGCGTGCGGCCGGGGTCACCTACGTCGCGAGCCCTTCGGACATGGGCGGTCGGTTGTGCGCGGCGGCCGCCTTCGAACCGGAGGTCGCCCACGCGATCGAGGACATGACCGCGGCGGACATCCGCTCGGACATCCAGGAGTACGTGCTCGGGCCGAGCTCGCCGATCGTCGGGATGACCTTTGCCGAGGCGGACGCGATCGTCCGGCGGGCGACCGGCTGCCTGCTGATCGGGTACGCCCATCCGGACGCGACCGGGGAGTACCAGACCTTCGTGAACCCTCCCTTCGAGACGCGGCTCGGGGCGAGCGACGCGGTCATCCTCGTCGCCACGCTCGTCAACGCCAAGCGGTTTCGCCAATGGTTCGGCGCGGATCAGGGACGTTGAACCGGAACGGGGCGGCCCGGAGCCCCATCGTGTCCCAGCGATCTGTCAGCGCTGGAACGGGCGGCAATGGGACATCGTGTGTACGCCCGGTCCCTTGAACGGCGGGCCAGGCCCGCCATCGCCTGGGCACCGCCCGCGGCGGGCCGGTCCGGTCGAACCCCATGATAGGCGAGGCTCCGGGTCCGCCCAGCAAGCGCCTCCGGCGGGTCCATCCGAGATCCACTCACCGGGACGGGGATCTGGCGTGCACGATCCAAGGGCTCGCCGACCTCCGCGCTCTGGTGACGGAACAGTCGGGGGTCGCCGACGGGTTGGTCCTGCTGCACGACCCTCCGTTCCAGGTCCTCCAGGAGGAGGTCGAGCGGTTGCGGCAGCGATTGCTCCAGCACCATCCCAGGTCCGTGGAGTGGATCCTGCGGGAGCTGGAGACGGCCGGTGGGGACCGGGCCGCCTCCCGCCGGATACGCTCGGAGCACGAGCGCTTCACGTCCTCGCTCGGTCAGCTCGATTGGTTGCTCAGCATCGTTCGCGAGAACGATCACGGAGGCAATCGCCAGGCGCTCGGCCAGTATTGGAGGATACTCCTCGGATCGATCGTCCCCCACGTCGAAGAGGAGACCCGGCTCGTCGAGGGACACTCTCGGGAGCCCCTCTAGGGTCTCCGCGCAAGGGATTTCCCCTTCGTAGCGCTTCCGTGTCGAGGGAGGGGACCGTGGAGATCGTTCTGTTCCGACATGGTCCGGCCGGGACACGGGACCCGCGACGGTGGCCGGACGACCTCGACCGTCCGCTCACCCCGGAGGGGAAGGGGGTCACGCAGCTCTCGGTCAAGGGTCTCTTCCAACTTCTTCCTCGCGCCTTCCGTGTCATCTCGAGCCCGGCCATCCGTGCCCGGATGACGGCCGAGATCGTTCAGCAGGAGCTCCAGGTGAGCGCGCCCGTCGAGGTCTGGAAGGAGCTCGCGCCCGGGACGGACCCCGAGAATGTCCTCGAACGATGCCGGGCGCTCCAGGAATCCGGTCGACCGTGGGTCCTGGTGGGCCATGAACCGACGCTGAGCGAGCTCGTCGGTCTTTCGGCCACCGGCACCTCCCGGTCGGTCGTGAACCTCGGCACCGCAGGGGCCGCGGACCTTTCGTTCGATGAGGGGGTCGACCGGGGCACCGCCCGCCTGCGCTGGCTGATGACCGCGGACCAGCTCTCGAGCCTGTGGGCCCGCCCTTCCCACTGACCGGACGGGACCCCGGGCATCCCTCGGGCCCGAGGGTCGGTGCCGTCCCCAAACAGGTGGGGAGCGAGCGAGGGCCGCTAGCCGCTCAAGGCACGGCGGAGGTCCTCGACGAGGTCGACGGGGTCCTCGATCCCGACCGAGAACCGGAGCAGTCCGTCCGTGATGCCTCGGGCGATGCGGTCGGCCGCGGGGAGCGAGGCGTGGGTCATCCGGGCAGGGTGGTTCACGAGCGATTCTACCCCACCAAGGCTCTCGGCCAACGTGAAGACGCGGAGACGGCGCGTGAAACGCCGGACGGTCGGGAGACCGCCCCGGAGATCCGCCGAGACCATCCCGCCGAAGTCGGTCATCTGCCGACGCGCGATGGCGTTGCCGGGATGCGAACGAAGGCCGGGATAGAAGACCCGCTCGACCTTCGGATGACCCTCTAGGAGGTCCGCCACGATCCGCGCATTGTGACAATGCGCGCGCATGCGAAGGGCCAAGGTCCGTATGCCTCGGAGCTGGAGGAAACAATCGAACGGGGAGGGGACCCCTCCTCCGGTGTTCTGGAACCATTTGATCTTCTCCCAGAGCTCCCGCTTCCGGAAGACAAGGGCCCCGCCGATGATGTCCGAGTGGCCGGAGATGTACTTCGTGGTCGAGTGCAGGGCGATGTCCGCGCCGAGGTCGAGAGGATGCTGGAGGAGCGGAGAGGCAAAGGTGTTGTCGACGCTCACGAGGGCCCTCCCCTTCTTCGCGATCCGGATCGCCGCCGCGAGATCGGTGATGCGCAACAACGGGTTCGTCGGCGTCTCTAGGTAGAGGAGGTCCACCTTGGGACCGGCGTCGAACGCCCGCTGGATGTTCTCCGTCCGGCTCGTATCAATGAAATCAACGGTCACCCCATGGGTCCGAGCGACCGTGAGCAACCGGATCGCTCCGGCATAGAGATCGTCCCCGGCCACGATCCGCGAGCCGGCGGGGAAGCTCATGAGAAGCGCCGACGTCGCGGCGAGGCCCGAGGCGAACGAGAGCCCCTCGGCGCCCCCCTCCAGTCGGGTCAGCGCGGTCTCGAGGGCCTTTCGGGTGGGATTGCCCGTCCGGGAGTAGACGTAGCCCGCTTTGGACTTGCCGGGCGCGTTCTCCTGGTAGGTGGATGACAGGTAGATCGGAACATTGACCGCCCCGGTAACTTGGTCAGGCTCTTGCCCTTCGTGTACGACCCTGGTATCCCAATTCATGGTCCGACCAGAGGGCGGCACCTCGAGCCGGGTCAATAATCGATCGCATGGTATCGAGGGAACCGCGAAGCGTCCGAGCGCCCCGGCGGAAGAGACGGTTCGGACAGACCTCTCCAGGTAGGGGTGAAGTGCGCTCGCGTGGCGGTCGGGCAGGGCCGATACGTGAGATAGTACCTTCGGGGCCGAGCCCGATCCGACACCGGGTCCGGACGACCCGGACCGGTTATACGTAGCTCTAACTCCGAGCGCCGAACAGGCCGGGAAACGGGCAGATTTATCTACTCGAGTGCTGGGTGCCTCTCCCTAGCGATGGCAGGGCGGAACACGTGAACGCTGCATACTATCCGGAACCACCCGAGGCCCAGACGATCAAGTCGATGTTGCATATCGCGAGGATCCTCGCGATCATCTTCGGAATTCTGCTCTTTCTCGGCGGCATCGCGTACGTGGCGTTCCTGGCCTACGCCGCCAGCTATTGCTCTGCGTACGCGGGGTACTGTGGAGCCGCGTTCGGCGGGTTCATCGCGACCGCCGTATACTTGCTGATCGCCGGCATTTTCCTCGTCATCGTGTACACTCAGATGAAGTCGATCGAGGCGAAGGTCAACGCCCGACAGTACGAGGCGGCCAAGTCCCAGACCCTCATCTGGATGATCCTCGGTTTCATCTTCGGCATCATCCTCGGCATCATTCTGCTCGTCGCCTACATCAAGTTCGACCCGCTCATCGCCGCCACCCGACAGGGC
>JBARHO010000056.1:0-8123 GCA_049799275.1 Thermoplasmata archaeon | reverse complement strand
GCTAGTGGACCGGCTAGGAAAGCTCTTCGGGAAACCGGACCGAAAAGTCTAGGCTAGGTTCCGCTCTACCCGGAGACATGGTCATCCGGGTTCGGGAAATCAATGACGAGGAAGGGAACAAGCTCCGTCGCATCGTGCGCCACCACCAGAGCGCCATCGAGGTCAAGCGAGCGCAGGTGATCCTCGCCTCGGCCCAGGGGTTCACCCCGCCGAAGATCGCGGTCATCGCCCTGATGAGCGAGGACTACGTTCGGACGCTGATCAAGGAGTTCAACCTACACGGGTTCAAGATGCTCGAGCCGAAGTGGGGCCCGGGCCGTCCCTCCCGTTTCACCGAAGACCAGCGCAAGGCGCTGGTCGACCTCGCCCTGAGCCATCCGAAGGATCTGGGCCTTCCCTACACCCAGTGGTCGCTCTCCCGTCTGCGCGAGGAGGCGATGAAGCGCGGGGTGGTCGACTCGATCAGCGAGGAGTGGCTGCGGGTGATCCTGTTGGAGTCGGAGGTGAGCCACCAGTCGCTGCGGACGTGGAAAGAGAGTAACGACCCCGAGCGGGAGGTGAAGAAGGCGTACATCGAGAAGCTCACCCGGATGCCGCACAACCCTCCGGTAGTGCTGAGCGGGGACGAGATCGGACCGATACAACTGATCCCGCAGGGTGGGTCGGGGTGGTTCCCTCGCGAGCGGCCGGGGCGGATCCCCGCGGAGTATCACAAAGGACTCGGAACGACGTACTACTTCCTCATGCTGAACGTCTACCACCAGCAGCTGTCGGGGCAGATCGCCCCGACGAAGCACGCGGTGCGGTGGCTGGAGTTCCTGAAGGAGGAGCGGGCGAAGTATCCGCTCGACCAGCCGGTGTACATCGTCCAGGACGGGCTCAGTTCGCACTGGACGCAGGAGATCCGTTGGTGGGCCCGGCTGAACAATGTGGTGCTGGTGCCGAGCGCCACTCACGCGAGTTGGATGAACCCGGTCGAGACCCACGCGCGGGACATCGAGGAGTTGGCGCTGCCGGGGACTCACTTCACGACGACGGTCGAGGTAGGGGAGGCGTTGGACGCGGCGGTGGCGTATCGGAACGAGGAGCGGATCCGACGGGGGAAGCGGTTCCGCGACACGGTGCGGAAGAACCGACGGCACCAGGCGCGGATCCCGGTCTGGCTCCGTACTACAAAGGCCGAAGTTACTTCATAGCCGGTCCACTAGCGCGTCGTAGGCCGAGGGCACAGAGGACGTGCCCGAGTCCTTTTTCGGTCCGGGACGCGATCGGACCGAGGCCGCTCCGGTCACAGCAATTCCTTCGAGGATCTTCGCTGCGCGTCGGCGATCGATGACCACCATCGCGTATCGGGCCGCGAACAGGTACGCCGCTGTTCGGATGGGCATCTCAGTGCGCCGGATCGAAGGGAACGACGGGGCGACCGGTCCCGTCACCCCTTCCAACCGGGCCGGTGGGAAATGTCGATCGACGAGCAGGGCCAGGCGGGATAGCACCGCGGTCGGCCCGAGCTCGGGGCGGGCGATCTGGCCGACCCACACGGCCTGTAGGGTCGCGGCGTCGGCCAGGTACGGAGCGAGCTGCTCCTCCAGATCCAACGCGAGCCGTTCGGCTCGCTCGCGCAGATCGGTCGTCGAGGCGCACGCGGCGAGCTGGTCCACGGCCTCTTTCCATGTAGGGACGACCCGGGTCACCTTCTTTCCCGATCCCGCGTAGAGGCGGACCGTCCAGCGTCCCTCGTGACCACCCGGCCCACGGGACCGAGTCCCCTTCGTGGATGTGGCGGTCCCGGAATTGTCGAGGTCAACGCGGAAACCATGACCTCGCGAGCCCGGAAGGTGATCTCGGAACCTTCTCCCCGGGGGGAACCGGCGCTCTTGCGTTGCGCGCCCGTGCCGTGACAACGCGACAACCGGCGGTAGTTCCAAACTGGACCGTCTGACGAGCGGGACCCGGGGGGGACGTAGCCCGGCGTCCCGGGCGATACCCCGGGCCACACCTGCGGCCAGGACCGGCGGGACCGCGTTCCCGACGAGCTTGTACCGCGTCTCGGCAGTACTCCCCCAGAACTGGTACGTGATCGGGAACGTTTGGAAAGTGGCACATTCTCGGATCGTCGGGCGGCGATAGACCCTCTTGCCGCCGTTGGACCATTCGAGGACGAGCGTCTCGCGCGAAACGCCGGACTGGGTCGCCATCACGGTCCGCGCCGGTCGATCGGTCGGATCCGGAAAGGCCATTCGTCCGTACCAAGAGTGGTCCGTTTTGGACCTACGGTTGACCCGGATCTCCTCCGGGGATAGTCGGGTGTCCATGAAGTGGTCCGAGAGATCGCCGATCGGGATCTCGAACCGGTAATTGGGGTCGGTGACGTTGCCTCCACGGTCTCGGTCCAACGGGTCCGGGAGCAGGCCGACCACATCCTGTATCGTCATCCAGGCGGGTCCGCGCCGGGAACCGTTCGCTCCCTGGGGGGAATGGTGTGTGGGCTCGGGGACCGGGAACTTCCCTGAGAATAGACGGAGCCGCTTCTGAGGAGCCCCAAAGTCCGCCGAGTTCAGCACGCTGCGGACGGGGATATCGAGGAATCCGTCCTCGTTGAGCCCGAGCCGTCGCAAGCGTATCCGGTGAGGTAGTGACTGGGCCAGGCGAGGCACGTTCTCCATGGCCCAGTATCGAGGCTGGAGATCGTGCACGAAACGGAGGAACCGGAGGACGAACCGCATGCCCACAACGAGATCGCCGTGGCCGCCCCGGTTCGCATAGGAGAACTGGGTGCAGGGCGGACTTCCGACCAGAACGTCGACCTCCGGGAGCTCAGCGGGGTCGAACTCG
Organism: Thermoplasmata archaeon; assembly: GCA_049799275.1. GTDB lineage: Archaea > Thermoplasmatota > Thermoplasmata > Lutacidiplasmatales > UBA184 > Lutacidiplasma. The sequence goes on along the minus strand of JBARHO010000056.1, from coordinate 5,288 downwards.
AGGATATCGGCGTGGAACATCTTCGTCCTCGGGAAGTTCTTCGTGTGGGTCTCCGCGGCGGGCCTCCAATTATCCAGCGAGGCCAGCACTTGGAAACCGGCCTGATGGAACCCTTCCGTCAGGCCCCCAGCGCCCGAGAAAAGGTCGACGGAGGTCAGAGGTCTCATGGTTCGGGTATCATAGGATCTGTCGCTCGGTGCCGGTCCAGCGTTCGCCGCGGAGGGCATCTATCGGCACGATCCGAACATGCGGCCTTCTGCAAAAGCCCCAACGTTCTGTTGTTGGAGAGGTCGAATCCGCCCCGCGCATCGCTTGGGGGGCTCGAGCGCGGACCGCCCATCTTAGGAGGCACATACGACCTACCAGCGACCATGTGCCGCGGATCTCCTGAGTGGATCGACGGAGCGGGTCAGGAAGGGGGTTGGTCGCGAAGATCAGGTCGGACAGCGCGGTGGAGGTCGGGACCGCTTGAGACGATCGGCAGCAGATTCCTCGTCGAACTCCTTCCGTGGGTACGGTGGGCCGTGCGGTGGGTCGAGGTCCGCCCGATCAGAGAGACCATCACAAACCACCGAGGCCCCCGGTCAGTACGAAGTAGAGTCCGACAGCGATGAGCACCACTCCAAGGATGAGCAACAGCCAGTGGATGATCGCGGCAGCAACGAGAACGATGATCCCGAAGATGATCAGCACGATGGCCAGAGGGGCGCCAAGGAAGCTCGACATCGCCCTGTTTATCCCAGGAGCGTATTTGATGTCCCGGGATCGGCGAGGGGCCGATGCTGATCGTCGTCGATCCGGCCCCCAGTACCCTGAGTGTCGCACTTGGAGTGTCAGGGCGAGCCCGGAGAGGCTCCTCCGCGAGGTGGCGTTCTCCCTGGCCTTATCTCGGTCCCGGATCCGGCCCCAGCTCTGGGGCGGGGATTCCTCCGGCGGTCCAGGACTCCTAGGGGTCGAGCCGTGGAAGAGATGCGCGGTCGAACTTTCCTAAGCTCGTTCAGGTAATGGATGCCGTTCCAGTACCAATCTGCCGTGAAGATTTGTGGCAGTGACGACCTCCCCATCCTTGGCGGACAGGACGAGAATCTCTCCCAGAGCGAGCTTGTGGGGGAGCATCCCTATGCCGTCCGATTGCTCCTGCGGGAGGGGGATCGCGTTGGTCGTCGTCCTCTCGGACATGTCAGGAGGCGTCATCGCCCGTGGAGGGCGACCTTGACCGAAACGACCGCTCTTCCGGAGCTGGTAGGCCTTCTCGTGCCCGCGTCGTGTCTCGCTGAGCTCCCCTCGGCGGACCAAGGATCGCAACGCGTTGTAGATCGAGTTCTTGTGGTACTCTTTCCCCTTCGATCGAGTGATCCGCTTGGTCAGTTCCGCAGTGGAGAGAGAGACCGAGACAGGTGCTTCCTGAAGTTCCTTCAAGATCCATTTTCGGGCGCCCCGGGTCACCGGGGTCGTTGTCCTTCGAGGCATGGGTCGTCGCATCGGCTGGTCCATGTAAGGGTGTCGGTTTGATCCGACAAGTTGTGACGAGTTGTGTGTTCGGCCCAAACTTAAATCAATGCGGCGTAGCCGCCGCCGTGCGTCGCTCATCTCCGCAAGTGTCGCGAACCTCGAAGCGCTCCGGCGAGGATACCGTTCTTCCGCGGCTCACGTGCCGATATTCAAGGTGTCATCACAGGAAGCCGAGCGGCGTCGGGGTGGTCCGATGGTACAATCTGGGGTCGAGTAGCGGTCACTGACCGGGAGCAGCTCCGCAGGTCCCTTGGTCTCCTCGGACGTTGGTCCTATCCGTTCGCTCTCCGGATGCTTCAGAGGCGGACCACGGCTTGACGGTCGACCACGACCACGGATCTCGCCCCGTTGCCCTCGAAAGTGTCATGGATCGCTTCCTGACACTTTGATGAAACTCCAAACCGGAGGTCCTGTTACTGAAGTCTGTGCCTGCGATTCACTTCCGCCGATCGAGGGATTGGGCCAGGTCGGTCAATGACCGGAGCAGACCCGTACCCGGTCCCTATCGACCCTGCCCTCTTTCCGCGGCGCTCGGGCCTCTGCGTGAGCTTCCCGCTGCGTGTGATCGTTCGTCGATCGGCACGTCTTGGCACGAGAGCGGAGGGCTTAACGGAGCCCCGGCCGTGGGAGGGTCATGGATGAAGTGATCACCGGCGTCTACGCCATTACCGTCCACGTGTCGAAGATCCAGAGCTCGCGAAACTTCTACCGAGATGTCCTCGGCCTCAGGCAGCTCAGTTTCGACGAAGGGTCGTCCCGGGCCACCTTCGCCCTACCGGGGACATCGATCATCCTACGGATGCACGTCCAAGGACCGGGCGAAGGAGGACGAGAACCCGGTACTGTGTCCGGGGTCATGTTCCGACATCCTGACCCTGTGGCGGCGTGCGCGGAGATCAAGCGGCGTGGTGGCTCCGTGGAGAATGAACCACGGATCGTCGAGCTCCCCGGAGTGAGATTCGTGCTCGGGGTTTTCGCCGACCCCGATGGCAATGAGTTCATCATCACGGACCGTTCCGACTAGGGGCCCACTGGGGGCCATGACCGCAGAGTTGGCCGACGACGGATGGCGCGACGGTCATGGCTTTTCGTATGATGGGAGCCGGCCCTGCATCGGCCTAATCAGAGGTCCGCGCTCCGCAAGAGGGCGGCCGAGATCGGGGCCGGACCGGCGACTCCCTTAGCCTGGGACGACCTGATGCTCGATCGCGATCCCCTCACGGATCGCGCCCGAGACAGTGCAGTAGTCCGGGAAGATCTCCACGCACCGCTCGAACCGCCCTCGATCCGCCTCGTCGACCGGCTGGGTCCTGATCTCGACCCCGAGGTGGCGGACGCGACTCCGGCCCTTCTCGTTGACCCCGACGGTGGCCCGCACCGTCGTGCGGAGGGGGGTCACTCGAACGTGGGAACGCTCGAAGGTGTTGACCAAGGTCGAACTCATGCAGTGACCGACCGCCATCGCGAGCGTTTGGACGGGATTGGGTCCCTGATCGCCTCCCAGGGGCCGGGGTTCGTCGACCGTTAGGCCCTGGAACGGGGCGTCCAGGAACGTGACTGTGAACCGATATTTCTCGACCTGCTTGAGCTCGGTGTGGGCGTCCGGAGCGGACATGGGATCGACAGCGCACCTGCGCTACATTAGCCAGAAGTGCCGGTGGGTGCGGCCGGAAAGGGAGAGGAGAACAGCGGAGGTGCTGGACACGGAACAGGATCCCAAAGCCCCGCTAGCCTCTTGAGTCCGAAGGCCTCCTCGATCAAGCAAAGCCCCTCGCAATCGCTCCCGCATGCCGCTATAGCTCAGTCGGTAGAGCGGCTGATTTGTAATCAGCAGGTCGAGAGTTCAATCCTCTCTAGCGGCTCTCGGCCAGAGCCAGGGCCCGCGTGGTCGGTCGCATTGGATCGCTCCTCGGTCGAGCTTGGTGGAGGATCGACAGCGCCACTCGATTCCTCAGGGTGCCTTCCCAAGAGAAGCTTCATCCTCGCACCTGTCAGTGGGTGAGCCCCGGTCATGTCGACGCGCGTCTTTGATTGGATCGTCGTCGGAGCAGGAGGGGCCGGCTGCGCTGCCACGTACTTCCTCAATCGGGATGGTCGGTCGACCCTGACCATCGATCGATATCGTCTCAATCACGCCTTTGGGTCCTCCCACGGACGCACGCGCATCCTGCGGACCGCGTACTCCGAGGGACCTCACTATGTGCCGCTCGTCCTTCGATCGCGCCTTCTATGGAGACGGCTCGCGAAAGAGGTGGGCCGGGAGATCTTCCGACCCACGGGGGTCGTCCTCGTCGGGCGTCGGAACTCCTCGCGGATCCGGGGGGCATTGAAGAGCGCGAGACTGCACGGTCTCCCTCACGAGATATTGTCCCCCGAGGCGATCCAGGCCCGGTTCCCGGCGTTCCGACCGGGGCCCGAGGAGGTGGCCGTCTGGGATCCGGGCGGCGGGGTGCTGTTCCCGGAACGAGCTCTGACCTCCTTCGTTCGGAGGGCGGCCGCGAACGGGGCCCGTTTCGTGTGGAACGCTCCGGTCACGGATTGGGAGGTCGGTCCGGACGGACTCGTGCGAGTGACCGCACGAGGCTCCGAGTTCCGGGCGCGCGGTCTGATCCTCACAACGGGTGCCTGGCTGCCGTCCCTGCTCCCGGAGCTGCGGCTGCCGCTCGAGATCGAACAGCAGACCGTGTTCTGGTTCCGATACGACGCGGCGCGACGGACGGCCTTCCAGAACATGCCGGCCTTCGTCTGGCAACGGGAAGGCGAGGGGTACTTCTACGGCATTCCCGACATGGGGGACGGGGTCAAGGTGGCGGCGGACGTGGGGGAACCGATCCGTGACCTCGATCACCGTTCGCAACGGCCCAGCGCTACGGAGCTGTCGCGGGTCCGGGGCTTCGCAAGAGAGCACCTTCCCGGCCTATCGGCGCGGCCCCGGCAACGGATCACCTGTCTCTACACGAATACTCCCGACCACCATTTCCTCATCGATGTGCACCCCGATCACTCGAACGTCATCCTGGCCACGGCCTGTTCCGGTCACGGGTTCAAGTTCATGACGGGCATCGGAGAACAGCTCGCACGGATGGCCCGGAGCGGGGGACGGGTCCCGGCCCTCCAAGCGTTCCGTCTGGATCGGTTCCGAACCTAGTCCCGATCCCCGGACGTGCGCTGCTGTGTTGAATGGATCCTCGTTCTCAGCCCCTCTCGTGGAAGCGAAGTAACATGGCTCGGGCCACACGAGATCCGAGCGATGTCGCGCCGCTGGGGCCCCTCTCGTCCGGATAGTCGGGATCGGCCGACCTACAACGAGCAGCTCGTCGTCCGAGGCGAGTTCTTCCTGGACCTCGGGCCCTTTCGTCAGTGGAAGGACGAGCTCGCCAGGATGAATCGGGGCAAACGGGGAGGGCAGTTCCGGTTCCCCCCCTCCTTCGTGCGCTGGCTGGTCATCTGGAAGCAGTTCCTTGACTACCGCAGCCTCGAAGGACTGACCCGGCGGCTCGCCGCCCTCGGGCTGATCCCGGACTCCGCGGACTACACGACCCTCTGGCACCGTCTCCACGGGATGGCCCCGGAGGTGAAGCTCCCCAAGTTCACGGAGCTGGAGCTCGCCACCGACGGCACGGGGCTGAAGACCTCGAACGCCGGGGAGTACCGGATCTTCCGCTATGGGGATCCGGAGGCCCGGCAGCGCAAGCACCTGGTCGTGGTCATCACCGCGGACGTGCGACGCAAGAAGGTGATCGGGATCGAGGCCCACATCGAGGGGAAGGGGTACT
>JBARHO010000055.1:0-1908 GCA_049799275.1 Thermoplasmata archaeon | reverse complement strand
AAGAGGCAGTTCGATCGAGCGGTCGTCGAGAGCGGGCTCTCCCACCGGGTCATCCGCTCGTCGATGCTCTTCGGGCCGCGCGACGTCCTCTTGTCCGTCATGCTTCGGTCGATGGACCGCTATCCGGTGTTCCCGATGTTCGGCGACGGCCAGTACCATGTGAACCCGCTGGCGGTGGCCGACCTGGCCCGGGTCCTCCGTCTCGAGGCGGCCAGCTCGGAGGAGGGGACCATCGATGTCGGCGGCCCCGCGGTCTACCGGTACCGGGACCTGACCGATCTCATGTTCAATGCCCTAGGGAAGCGCGCCCGGTACTGGAGGCTCTCGGCCCGTGGGTCGATCGCACTGGCCTGGGGGCTCCAGCACCTGGGATCGAGACTCCTGTACGCGTACGAGGTCGAATGGCTCCTGAGCGACCGGCTCGGGGTCCCGCCGTACACGGGCCTCGACCGACCGTTGACCCGGGTCGAGCCGTTCATCTCCGCGGAGGCCGGTCGAATACGTGCAGGAGGTCGGCCACCTCCCGACGCGTAGACCTTCCGGGAGGCTCGCTCGATCTGGAGGCCGGTCGACGTCCGCGATCGGACGGAGCCCGGTCCGGTCGCATCCGGTGAGCCGAGATCGCGAAAAAGGCGGGTCGAAAGCTAGTTTTAAGCTCGGCCTACCACCATGAACCTACCATGGAGGCCAGCGACCTTTCCCATAGATTGGGAGAGTTCTATGTAGCGGCCAGTGAAGTGCTCCGGGATGTCAAGGGCATCACCGAGCAACAGATCAAGCATTGGATCGTGGGGCCCTTCCTCATGTGCCTGGGCTGGGACCCCCACGATAAGCGGCAGGTGTACCTGGACTTCCCCGTCCAACCGGATGGGCTGCACGCCGACTACGCGCTCTTGGGCTCGGAAGGTCGACCCCGGCTGATCATCGAGGTCGCGAAGCCGGGCGAATCGGGACGGGACATCAAGGCCTCCGCCGAGAAGGCCCGAACCGTGGGCGCGCCGCTCCTCTTGATGACCACCGGGGTGGAGTTCGCCCTGTACTATGTGGAGGGCGACAGCTCCGAGACCCCGCTCTTCGGCCTTTCCCTCAAAGAGCTGGCGCAGAACGCGGACGCCCTCATGGGGCTCACCGTGGAGTACCGCCTCTCCGACACCGGGATCAACGAGCTCCGAAAGTCCGCGATCCGCATGGCCGTGCTGCAGATGCTCGAGGACAATTCGGAGAAGACCTTCGATGCCATGGTGGGCTGGGTGCAATCCCAGGTCGCACCCGGCGCCCTCGACGACACGACCGACCACGCGATCCGCGAGGCGACGATGATCTGGCTCACGGAGGAGCACTTTGCCCTTCCCGCCTTCGCTGGCCAGGAGAAGGGGGGCCGACCGAACGATCTTCGGGCCACGACCGCGCGGGACTGGGACCCGTACCCCCGCGGCCCGGCGGGCGCCTTCCAGTACAAGTTCGACACGCGAAAGACCCTCGACCTCCGCCAGAGCGCCAAGGAGGTCCGCGAGGCCCTCCGGCTCCAGGGCCTGCGGACCCCGAGCGCGACCTCGTTCGGCGGGTTCTACTATGCCCTGCGGCGACGCGCGGGCCTCGGGGCCAAGGACAACTGAACCGCCGCCTCGACCCGGTACGTTCCTACCGGGCCCAGATGAGGTGGACGTCCCCGAACTCGTGCCAGAGGTACCGGCCGTCCAGCGCTCGTTCGTAGGCCCGACGAAGCCGAGGGGCCCCCATGAACGCGGAGAGGAGGTCCAGATGGCTCGTGCCGGCGTCATGGAACCCGGTGAGCAGCCCATCCGCGATGGAGATCGGACGGCCGGGGTGTAGGTACGCCCGCGTGAAGCCGGTCATCGGCCGCACCGTCCCGTTCACCGTGGCGCTCTCCAGCGCGCGGAGGACGGT
>JBARHO010000054.1:0-8241 GCA_049799275.1 Thermoplasmata archaeon | reverse complement strand
AGCAAGAGCGGTCCCCACGCTTCGACCGGGACCTTTGAGGAGGTCGCCCGGTTCGGCGAGCTCCTCGTCCTCGCGGTGAAGGGCGATGTGGCGGAGGAGGCCCTCCGTCTGGCCGGGACCGCGAACTTCGCCGGCAAGACGCTCATCGATGTCACCAACCCGCTCGCCTTCAACGCGGGCGGAGCTCCCCACCTCTTCGTGGGCCTCGATGACTCCTTGGCCGAGCGGATCCAGCGCCTCGTTCCCGATGCCCACGTGGTCAAGGCCTTCAACTCGGTCGGGAACGCACACTTCTTCCGCCCGGATTTTCCGGGCGGCCCCCCGGACATGTTCATCTGCGGCAACGATGCCGGGGCCAAGACCAAGGTCGGCGACATCGTAGAGGCCTTCGGATGGTCGGTGATCGATGTCGGCGGGATCGATGGGGCGCGGACCCTCGAGCCGATCAGCATCCTATGGGTCAACTCCGCCCTGCGGCTCGGCACGTGGGACCTGGCGCTCAAGTTCCTGCGCAAGGGGACCCCGAACCCTCCCGCGGCGCGCCCGTAAGGAACGGGGATCATCTACCTCGACGATCGCGTTATTTGCGATATCGGCCCTTCGTCCCGAACGATATCCGGGTGGGGCCCGCACCGTCGGGAGGGTCCACCCGGGCAAGGAGATACCGAAATGATCCAAGAGGACAAGATCGTCTGCGATCAGTGCGGAGCGCTCATCACGCATGTCACCGGCGTGCCACCCGAAGGATGGCCCCACATGCACAACCTCTGCTCCGCCTGCTTTGCGACCCTCAAGGCGACCTGATCGAGCCGCGGGTTCGCGCGCTCGGGATACGCTAGGGACCTACGGTCGCGCCGAGCAGGGCCGACGAAGCGGCCACGGCCTGATCCTCGATCCAGGCGAGAGCGATGAAGTACCAACCGACGATGAGCATCAGGGTAAGCTCGGGTAATCTCCGGCCCTCCGGGGAGATCGTGACCAGACCCCCTTCGAGCTTGAGGTTCACCCGGCCGGGTTCGAAGGAGACGATCTCGCGGCCCTTGGCGTCGACGAAGTGCCATCCGGGCACCATCAGACCGGCGCGGTTCCATTCGAGACGCTGACCATCGGATAGGATCAGGGAGCTGTGCGAGGGATGGGCCCGCAGATGGGCGATGTCCTTTCCGGTACCGGCGTCCCGGACCACGATGAGCGGGTTCAGGAAACCCGACCGTTTGAGGGTCCATCGACCGAGGGCCGATTCCGCCGTGGCCCTCGAGCCGACGGCGCCGTCCCATCGCAAGGTCGCGAGCACGTCGTCCCCGGATTCGAGGTCGTACTCATGCCGGTCGTCGTGGGATCGCACCCACCGGATCGACCCGGGGTCGACGTCCGTGACCGATCTCATCGTGCGCGCTCCGACGGCCCGACCCCCGCCCAGTATTTGTCGATGACGAGCACGACCTGGCGAACGAATGTCCTCCCGTGTACGATCGGTGGTGATCTTCCGCTCGACCGGCGTCACGTTGTGGGCGAACGGCGTCAGGTGGCGGCACCGGGTCCCCCGGAAGAGGAATGCCCCTGAGCTATCCGAACTTGTATGAGACGCCGCGCGGGGCCCTCGGGAAATCCCAGAGGAGAGCTCGATTACCGATCTCCTGGCAGGCGACCCGGCACGCCCCGAGCTCGAGGCAGCCTTCGTACCGGATGTGGATCCGGTCCCCCTCCCAAGAGTATACTTGGGCCGGACAGACGGCGATGCATGGCTTGAGGACACAGCGACGGCAGAGCTCCGGGTCGGCGATACGAAGATGGCTCTCGCGATCGGTGGAGAACGAGTCAACCCCCAGCCGATCCGTCACATTGATCCGATCCGTCATCTCGCGCCCCGCGTGACCCCTATTCCGCCTATGGCATGGGGGACATCCCGTGGGAACTTGAAAGGATCTGCCCCAGAGTGGGCCAGGAGGTCCGGCGCGGGGTCTGCCCCGCGAACGCGGGTCGGCGTCGAACCTTCAAGAACCCGACCCCCTTAGGCGATCCTACCGGGGCCTGAGGTTCCTTGGACAAGTTCGACGTCTTGGTGGTCGGAGCCGGTCTTGCCGGTAGCACAGCGGCCTACGTGGCCGCCCAAGCGGGGCTCCAGACCGTTCTCGTCGAACGGGGAGCTCAGCCCGGCACCAAGACGGTCTCCGGGGGGCTCCTCTACGGTCATTCCCTGGCCCGGCTCTTCCCTCGCTTCTGGGAGGAAGAACCCTCGCCGGTGGAGCGGGCCATCGACCGGAACGTCATCTCGTTCCTGACCCCCACCCAGGCCACCTCGATCGACTTCTTCGATGCGGCCTGGTCGAAACCTCCGCACAACTCGTTCAGTGTGCTGCGCAGCCGTCTCGACCCGTGGCTCGCGGGAAAGGCCGAGGCCGCGGGGGCGGTCCCGGTCTACGGGGTCAAGGTCGACGAGCTCGTCCGCGAACAGGGCACGGTCGTGGGGATCAAGGCCGCGGGGGACGAGCTTCGGGCGGACGTGGTCATCCTGGCCGACGGCGTCAATGCCCTCCTCGATCGCCGCTCGGGGGGCCAACCCGAGGCGGACCCCCAGGTCACTGGCATCGGGGTGAAGGAGGTCCTCGGGCTCCCCCCGGGCGAGGTCCAGCGGCGTTTCCAGCTCAGCGAGCGATCCGGGACGCAGTACACCACCATCGGATTTCCGTCGGACGTAGAAGGGGGCGGGTTCCTCTATACGAACCGCGATTCGATCTCGATCGGGATCATCCTCAACATGCGCTCGGTGGCCGAAGGGCGGATCCCGATGTACGAGGTCCTCGAGGACTACAAGCAACATCCCTTCATCGCGCGCCTGATCGAGGGCTCGACCCTTCTCGAGTACAGCGGCTGCTTCGTCGGCGAGGCCGGGTTCGGGAGGGTCCCCAAGGTCTACGGGCCCGGATACCTGATCGCCGGTTCCGCGGCCGGGCTCTTCCTGAACACCGGGTTCACGCTAAGAGGGATGGACTTCGCGATCGAATCGGGCCGGCTGGCCGGCGAGGCGGCCGTCCGCGCGGTGAGGGCGCACGATGTCTCGATGGCCTCGCTCGCCTCGTACCACCAGGCTCTCGCGGCGAGCTTCGCCTTCCGAGAACTGGAGTCGTTCAAGGGGTATCCCGGGGTCTTCTCGAACCCCCGCCTCTACGGGATCTATCCGCGCATGATGAACGAGGTCCTCCACCGGCTCTACCAGGTGGACGGGGCGGGACGTCCCCATTTGAAAAAGGTCCTGACCCGTGCGTACCGTGGGAAGGTCTCGGCGCTGAGAGTGCTCCGTGACCTGAACCACGCCGCGCGGGACCTCTGACGGTATCTGGGGAAACTTCGTGACCACCGAATGGGTCATGAGGGCTTCCTGATAATGACGAAAGGAGGGAGATGGGAATGGTCGAATGGACCCCTCATCGAGGTTGGAACTTCGATCTCAAGATCGGAACGGGGAGTGCAGGCGTGGTCCTCATCCACGAGATCTTCGGTTTTGACGACTACATCGACTCGGTCGCAACGAAGATCCAGGAGGCCGGCTTCAGCGCGGCGGCCGTGGACCTCTACCGCGGCACCCGCGTCCGGACGATCGAGGACGCCCAGAGGATCAAGAGAACGGTCCGTCCAGAGACCGTCCTGGACGCGATCGCGGCCGGCCAGGAGCTCCTCGCGCAGAAGATGCCCAAGGGCAGCCGGATCGGCTCGATGGGGTTCGGCATGGGAGGCGGGTTCGCTCTCCTCGGCGCGTGCGATCTACCGCTGGATTTCTGCATCGACTACTACGGCCAGATCGATCCGGCCGAGGACATCCGCGGTCTCCGGGGCCCTCTCCTGCTGTTGCTCGCCTCCGAGGACGATCGCGTGACCCCTTGGGCGTTCGAGAAACTGGTACCCGCCGCTCGACGGGAGGAAAAGCGGCTCCTGATCCATCTCTACCCCAACACCCAGGACGCGTTCCACCGGCCGGACTGGGCCGGTCACGACCCGAAAGCGGCCAAGGACGCCTGGTTCCGAACGCTCAGCTTCCTTTCCGAGTTCTCGACACCCAAGTAGCCCGTCGTCCGCACGGCCGCTCGAGAGCCCGGCCTGCCGCGGGGTCCCGTCCGGACCCGATCTACCGGGACGAGGACCGGTCCCGCCGTCGCGGGGGACCTCGGGAGGACGGCCCTCTGGAGCCACCCCGCCCTCCCCCGCCACGGAACTGGCGCTGCGATGGAGGGCGACGTCCCTGGAAGCCGCCTCGGGAGGGAGGGGGCGTGGACGATGGCGCGCCGTACGCGAAGTTCGGTAGACGCGTGCGGGGCACTTCCATCTCGATCATGCGCTCGATGCGGGCAAAGTCGCCCTCTTCCTCGGGCGCCAGAAGGGTGAACGCGTCCCCGCGGCTCTGGGCGCGGGCCGTGCGGCCCACACGATGGACGTAGATCTCGGGCTCGTTCGGGACATCGAAGTTGACGACGTGGCTCACGCCCTCCACATCGACGCCCCGGGCGGCGATGTCCGTCGCGACCAGGACCCGATGGGAACCGTCACGGAACCCTTCCAGCGCCCGCACCCGCTGGGCCTGGCTGCGGTTCCCGTGGATGACGCCGGCCGAGATCCGTTCGTGGAGCAGCTGACGGACCAGACGGTCCGCGCGGTGCTTGGTGCGCGTGAACACGAGGACGCTCGTCATCGTCTCGTCCCGGAGGAGCTCCACCAGGAGATCGGCCTTCTGGTGGCTCGACACCGGGAGCGCGAGATGGGAGACCCCGACCGCGGCGACCGTTCGTTCCGGGACCTGGATCATACGGGGGTCCCTCAGGAAGTCCCTCGAGAGCTGGATGACCGGCGCGGGCATCGTGGCCGAGAACAGCATCGTCTGTCGGTCCGATGGGAGCTTGCTGAGGATCCACCGGACATCGGGAAGGAATCCCATGTCGAGCATCCGGTCCGCCTCGTCCAGTACCAGGATCTTCAGGGAACCAAAATCGACGTACCCGCGTCGCATGTGGTCGATCAAACGTCCGGGGGTCGCGATGATGATCTCCGCACCTCCGCGGAGGGCCCGTTCCTGTTCGAACATGCCCACCCCCCCATAGACGGCGGCCCCGCGCAGGCGGGTGTGCCCCGCCAGACGTCGCAGAAAGCTCTCCGCCTGGATGGCGAGCTCGCGGGTCGGAGTGAGGACGAGCGCATAGGAATGGCCCTTCGGACGGTCCAGGAGGCGCTCGAGCATCGGGAGAAGGAAGGCGGCCGTCTTGCCGGTGCCGGTCTGGGCCGTCCCGATCACGTCCCGTCCGAGGACGGCGTGGGGGATCGTGCCCTGTTGGATGGGGGTCGGGGACCGGTAGCCCATCTCCCGGACCCCTTGACGGAGGGTGGGGTGGAGAGGCAGGTCCTCAAAGGTCGAGTTCGGCTCGGAGGCACGCTCGTCGGCAGTTAGTTCGGGGTCGCTCATGTAGCTCTCAGGCGCCCCGATGCGGACTGGCCGATGGGGTTCCAGCTCAGCTCGCTCACCGCGTGGCCCCTTAAGAAGGCGCGCCACCGCTTCGGGGTCGCGCAAACCCTCGAATACCTTCCCGATCTCGAGGCCGTTCGCTCGGATCGTTCCCCTCGTCGGAGGGTGCGGATCAGGCCCGCGTACCTCGAGGTCCCGTGCCTCACGAGAAGGATAAATGCGAGGAGGGGCTGGCGCACCTCCGGCCGGGAGCTCGTTCCCGGCTCGAACTGGAATGACCGATCCTTTGACACCACAGCGATCCGCGCCTGAAGAAACGAACCGGCCGTCGGCGGCCATGCCTCCCATCCAACGCTGGACGATCGAGCGCATCGGGACCCTTCGCGACTCCTTTGATGAGGCCTGTCAGCACGTCCTGGCGGAGTCCGGCGCTCCGGATCTTCGCCTGGAGCTGAGCCTCGGACCATTGCTCGATCTTCGGATGGCCGAGGTCGAGCCCGGTTCGATGGGATGGGTGCGGACCCTCCATTCGAAGACGCCCGTGAACCCGGCGGACCCCAACACGGGCGGCGCGATCGGGTCGCTCTATTTCGTCGTCGTGCCCGACGATGGTTCCGACATCACCCGGCTCCCTCGTTCGAGCCCGATCCGAGGAAAGACCTGGGAGAGCTTCACGTTCGTCGAGGAATGGCCCGGGCCCCCGCGGTCCATCGTGATGGCGCACAGTGCGCCGACGGGCGAACGGGTGCCGTTGGTCCGGCGGTTCGCGGAGGCCGTCTGGAACGAGCTGGACTCGGATCTTCGAACGCCCGGCGACTGAGCTTGGGGCTCGCTGCGCTCGCGAGAGGTCGGACCACCGGAGCTCGAGGTCCCGGTTCGGACCGGGTCACTCGTCGGTAACGGCTACGCGGTCGATGGCGACCGCTGCAGGACAAACCCCTTGAGGTCCCGAGGACTGTTCCCGTTCCGATGACCGCTCCTGACCCCACGGAGCCCGTCGAACGGCTCCTCCGGCATCTGACCGGGGGGTCGATGGAGGTCCGGTTCCAAGGGGAACCGCTCGTATGGCTCGATGCGGGAGGTCGGAACCTGGACGTGCATGTCGACCCGCTCTTGTCGCGCGACACGCCGGTCCACTCGTTGCTCCACGAGGGGCACATCAGTCTGTGGAGATCGCTCGGGTTCCCGTCCCGGCTCGCCCGGCTAGGATGGAGGGTAACCTTCCATGCCGGCACCCGCGAGCTGATCTCGATGGGCCGTGAGGCGAGCGCCCTCACCGGGCACGTCCGCCTCCATCCCCTGGGTCTTTGGAAGCTTCGGAAGTTGCTCTAGGGCCGTAGATTGGCCAACTGCGAGTTGACGTGAGCGTCCTTCTCGCTGTCGGAGAGCTCGCGCATGTGGACCGAGACGGTGATCCCGCCCGTCATGGTGACCCCCATCCGGCCCCCGCCGACGCTCAGAGAAAGGTTCTGGAATCGGATGTCCAGCTGGCCATGCTTGTCCCGGATCGCCTCGATCCAGCCCTCGATCATTCCCTTGCTCAGTTGTTCGGTCTCGTTCGCCATGTGAGGAACCCCGCCGGGGATAGACGACCGAGCATTTCAGAACTTCGCGTCCGGCGGACCCGGGCCTCCCGCAGGCACATCGCGCACGCGAAGAGCGCCGAGCCGGGGGAGCGAGGGACGAACGCGCTCCGGTCCCGAGGACCCGGGTGACCCATTGCCCTGGGCCGGGAGGACCGCCGCCGCGGGGGCGAGCCGGAACCGCGGTACCCGCACCGACCCCTTGTCCGGGCCGTATCCTGGGCGGAGGATGCGGTGCGGGTCGCCGGTGAGATGATCCGGGGGCCCCTATCCATCCCCCTTAGGAGTGCCGACGGCGACCGACGGGCTATCGCCGACCGGCCGGACCGTCGTTACCGATGGGTGGCCCATGATCTCCAAAGGCCCGCCCGTAACGCTGTGGAACGTCACCGGGACGACGATCGGAGTACCGTTCACCGTGAAGGAGCCCGACGGGGTGTTGTAGCTCCCGGTGTTCGCGGACGCGGTCCAGCTGAACGTTCCGTTCGCGAGGGTCATCGATAGGGATGTCCCGGTTCCGGATACCGTCTTGGGACCGGTCCCGACATCGACCGTCCACTTCGTCCCGGGGGAGAGCCCGGTCTCGTCGAACGTCACCTTGAACTGGGCCTGCGTGAACTTGACGTTCACGGTGTCCGGGGCCCCGCTCACGGTCGCCTTCCCGCTGAAGGCGGTCTTGTAGCTGTCCTGCGGATACGCCACGGCGATCCGGTACGTGTAGGTCCCGTTCGGCATGGTCGGGAAGACGATCGTGTTCGTCGTGGTCGTCCTCTCCCCGAACTTGGTGACCGTCACGCTCCAGGCGTGGCCGCTCGGTAATCCGGTCTCCACGAACGAGAGGGGGTACGTCGCCCCTGTGATCGCCGTGAACTTGATCGGCACGGTCACCGAGGCTCCGCTCAGGGTCACGCTCCCCGTGGTCGGGTTCACCGTGTAGCCCGACACAGCCCCGACCGAGTAGGAGTACACGCCATTGATGAGGTGGAACTTGATCATCGCGGCGGTCGACGTCATCAGGGTCGAGTTCACCGTGACACCCCAGCTCGTGCCGGAGACGAGCCCCTTCTCGGAGAAGGTCAGCGTGTAGGTGGTGGGCGCGTGCACGTTCACCTTGGACGGGGTCGTGCAACCGAAGTTCACGTTCTTGCCGCCCGTCGCCGCCCACGCGGATTGGTTGTAGGGCGACCAGGAGTTCCCCATCCCGGAGTC
>JBARHO010000053.1:0-12821 GCA_049799275.1 Thermoplasmata archaeon | reverse complement strand
GGCGATCGCCGGGGCCGGCAGGACCTCGCCGTCCCCGATCTGATGCCACCGGTCGAGCATCTGTTCGAGCATCAACAAGCTCCCCCGGATCTCCTCTCGACGGACCAGCACCCGCGCGAGAGCGTCCCCGTTCGGTTCGGTCGCGAGGGGTAGGAAGAGGTCCGTGTACGGGACCGTCGCGCTCCGCATCCGGTCGTCCCACGCGACGGACGACGCGCGCAAGGTGGGCCCCACGGCGCCCCACCGACGGGCCTCTTGCTCTGAGATCACCCCGGTCGCTTGGATCCGGTCGATGAACGTGCGCGAGGCGAGGAAGGATCCCCAGAGCGACTCGAACTGCCGGCCCAGCTCTCGGAGCCGACGATCGAGCGCCGCCCGGTCCCGCGCCTCGAGCTGCCCGGCCGGCCCGTGCGGAACGAGGGCGCCGAACCCCCATCGATGACCGAGGACGGTCCCCAGGGTCCGCAGCATGTCCTCCTCGAGAACGTGGATCTGCGCGGCCCCGACGTTCTGGCTGGCCGCGTCGGCGACCCGGGCGATCACGCGGAGATGGTTGTAGACCCGCTGGAGCTCCTGGGCCAACGCACGTACCCACAGCTCTCGCTCGGGGACCGCGCGGCCCACGGCCGATTCGGCCGCGAAGAGGAAGGTCGAGGCGTGAGCGAGGGCGAAAGGTCCCACGCGCCGCTCGACCCAGAGCGTCGCATCCTCGACGGTCCGCCCAACGACCTGCTCGTCGACCCCCCGATGCTTGTAGCCGACCGTGGGTTCGAGCTCGAGGATCCGTTCGCCGTAGGTACGCAGGTCGAAGCTGCCCGCCTCGGCGACGCCCATCGCGACGGGTCCGTACGGGAAGGTGAAAACCCCGTACCCTTGGACCTGCATCCCGACCGAGATCGTGTGGGGCCCGCTCTCGCCGATCCGCCAGTTCTTCAGCACGCTCAGGTCCTCCGCCCCGAGCTCCGGTTGGCGAACGAGGACGCTGCGGTGGGACCCGTAGTCGTTCCAGAGCGCGAGGTCACCGGAGGGGGAGACGTACGCGAGGCCCATCTGGTCCGTCCTGCGGAACCTCTCCGCGGTCTCTTCGGACCATCCGGCCGGGTTCATAGACTTCCTCCGAGCGCTAACGCGGCAGCCCGGATCGCCGGAGCGAGGTACGGCACCGCGACGAGCCCTAGGGCGAGCGAGACCCCGAGACCCAACCATGGGATGCCCAGCTCCCGGGGCGGATCCGCCTCCCGGGCGACGCCCTTTGCCTCGGAGCCGAAGACCATCCGGCCGATCTGTACGTTGACGCCGAGGAAGGCCATGGCGACCGCGACGATCATGATCGCGACGACCCAGTAGTCGCCGGCGACGAACGCTCCGGACAGGATCAGCAGCTCTCCCACGAAGGTCCCGAACGGGGGCGCGCCGGTGACCGCGGTAGCGCTGAGGACCCAAGTGCCGGCGGTCCACGGGAGCCGGGTCCGAAGGTCGTGGATCTCGTCCATCCGGGTCGTCCCGGTGCGGCGCAGCACGTTGCCCGAACAGTAGAACGCGGCGGACTTCGCGAAGGCGTGCGCCACGACGAGGATGAGGGCGCCGTAGAGCGCGATCCCTCCGACCCCGACGCCCACGATGGCCAATCCCATCACCTCCATGCTCGAGTACGCGAAGAGACGCTTGTACGAGCGCTGTTGCTGGACGAGGAACGCCGCCACGATTGCGGTCGCGAGTCCGAAGAAGATCACGAGGTCCGAAAGGGCGGCCGGGACGGGGGAGGCCACGACCGCGTAGACCCGCAGGAACGCGTAGAGCGCCGTGGGGAGGAGAACGCCGGAGAAGAGCGCAGAGATCGGCGACGGCGCCTCCGAGTGGGCGTCGGGGAGCCAGGTATGCATCGGGAAGAGGCCGATCTTCGTCCCGTACCCGACGAGCGCGAGCGCGACCGCGATCGCGACCGGCAGGGTCGCCAGCACCGGGTGGGCAGCGAGGGAGAACGCGTTGAGGGTACCGGTCGCCCGGTAGAGGAAGATCAGCGCGAAGAGCGCGATCGAGAGACCCGCGGACGCGATCAACGTGTACCGCCAGGCCGCTTCGACGCTCGCGGGCCGACGTTCGAGCACGATCAGGAGCGCGCTCGCTACGGTCGTTCCCTCCACCCCGATCCACATCAGACCAAGATCGGTCACGGACAGGGTGAGGAGCATCGCGAAGGCGAACGCGCCGAGCAGCGCGTAGTAGAGCTGAGGGGTCAGGAAGGGCGTCGCGACGTGGGCGAGGTACCCACGCGAGTACCACGTCGACATCGCGTAGATCGACGCGACCAGGAAGAGGAAGAGGTCGCTGACGGGATCGATCCCGAAGTAGCCGCCCCACTGCTGGTGGGCCTGGAGCACGAGGAGGCCGGTGGCCGCGACCCAGGTGAGCACGGCCGCGATCCGCGCGGCCCACTCGCTCGCGACCGCCGACGGGAGAAGGGCGAGGAGCGCCCCCGCGACGGGCAGGAAGAGCACGGCGATCACCCAGGTCTCGGCGCCCAGGGCGATCATCCGGTCAGCTCCTCCAGCAGTTCCTCCTCCGGGATCCCGATGACGCTCCGCTGGATCGACAGGATGATGGAGACGAGCACGACCCCCAGCACATCGAGGAAGACCACTACCTCGATCAGGAGCGGGAAGGCGACGACGAAGAGCACCCCGGCGTAGACGATCGCGTTCTCCTCCTCCAGGTAACCGATGACCTGCACGAGCGTGTTCGTCCGGGTCGCGAGCATCAGCAGGCCCTCGACGAGCAGCACGAACGGGAGGGCGATGCCGGGCAGCGCCGGGAGCGCGGAGGCGAGGGTCTCCTGGAAGACGAACCAGGTGGCGATCGCGAACACGACCGCCAGGAGGGCGTGACCCGCCACGCGCTGCGACGCCCGGATCTCTCGGGCCCGCCAGCGGAAGGCCCGGATCTGCCGACGGAGGATGTACGGGATGATCAGGACGCGCAGCGCAAAGACGAACCCGGCGACGACCGCGAGCTCGACGCTCTGGTCCACGTAGGCGAGCCAGCCCAGGAGGGCGGCAAGGAGGAGGGATTGGACCGCGATCCCGTCCACCATCGGGTCCAGGAACGATTCGGACTGAAGGTAGAGCGCCGAGAGGAGGAGCCCCAGGCCGATCAACGCGTCGATCGTCCCGTTGACGTCCGTCACGGTCCTCCCAGCACGGCGAAGGCGAAGATCGCGAGGATCGCCAGCGAGAAACTGAGGGCGAGGAAGTCCCGTATCTTGAACAGGCGGACCTTGGCCAGCGTGGCCTCCAGGAGGACAAGGACGCCGACCAGGGCGAGGAGCTTGAGGAGGAGCAGCCCGATGTTCACGATCGCCGCGGCGACGGTCGGATCCGCCTGCAATCCCCAGGGAAGGGCGAAGACGTTGAGGAAGACGGAGAACAGGAGGAACTGCTTGATCCACCCGTTCCACCGAAAGAGACCCAGCTGGCGGCCGGAGTGCTCGAAGGTCCGCCCCTCGTCGAGCATCCCGAACTCGGTGAGCCCGCTGCTCTCGACCGGCAGCTTGCCGGTCTCGAACAGGAGGAGCAGGAAGAACGCGGCCATCACGAGAAGATGGGTCGGGTTCAGGTACCAGGAGGTCGAGCCGGCGAGGACGTTGTTGGTGACGTACGGGTTGTCCGTTCCGGTGATCACGGCGACGCCGAAGAACACGATGATCAACGTGGGCTCGGCCAGGGCCGCGAACGAGACCGACCGGCTCGCCCCCAGCGCCGGATAGTTACTGCTCGAGTCCAGTGCGGCGAGCAGGGTGACGATCGCCGCCATGCCGAACAGGAGCCCTCCGCCGAGGAAGTCGACGAGCGAGGCGACCGGTAGCGGGTACGGCGTGATGATCGGGACGACGACCGAGATGACCACGTACGACGCGAAGGCGACGAACGGGGCCACGAGAAAGACGCGCGAGGCCCCTTCCGGGATCAAGGTCTCCTTCCGCAGGTACTTCGCGAGATCGAGGTACGGCTGCAGGATGGGGGGTCCGTGGCGGGACTCGGTCCGGGCCTTGAGACGGGCCGCGATCCCGGCGATCAGCGGGGCGAGCAGGAGGACGGTCGCGACCTGAAGGCCGATTATCGCCGCACTGTTCAGGTCCACTTCGCCTACCTTCCTTCGAGGTAGGCGTCATTGTTCCCCGGATCACGGGGACGGGTTATCGGCTGGGCCGAAGGGCGGACGCCTCCGCCACGAGGACGAGAATCGAGCATCTATAAGACGGGGGTGGGACCGGCGGTGACAGCGAGAGTCACCCCTCAAACAGGAATAGGAGGGTACCTGTGCGGTGCTGCACATGCCCTTGCAGTACGTGGGGATCCGGGTGTCGAACCTGGAGAGGTCGCTCCGTTTCTATACCGAGGTCCTTGGCCTTCGCGAAAAGATCCGAGGTGACAATCGTTCCGAGGGCCGCGGGATCTGGGTCGGCCTAGAGGATCCCCGATCCCGAGTGGATCTGGAGTTGAACTGGTATCCTCGCTCGTCGCCGTTCGCCACTCCGTTCCGCACCGGGGACGCTCTGGATCACATCGGCTTCCGTTTGGGGGCCGTTTCCCGGAAGAAGCTGGAGGCCGAGTACCGTCGCCTCTTGGATCGGGGGGCGAGACCGACCCGGATCCGGCCCGCCGATACCGACGGTTGGATGGCCTGCGTACGGGACCCCGACGGTAACTGGATCGAGATCTTCCGAACGCCTACATCGGCCGAGAAGCGAAAAGAACGTTCCAGCGCCGGTCCCTGAGAGCGAAGATCCTCGTCCGGATCAGGTCGGCCCAGATAGTGGCTCTCTCTCTTTGTGGACCTTGGTCACGGGGTAGCACCCGGTGGCTCGACCGTGAAGGAGGGGCTCAGGTCCCCCACCTCGAGGATGCGGATCTCACTGCAGAGGGGAAGAGAGGCGGCGGAGCTCTCGGGCGGAGTTCTCCAGGTCGATCGACGCGCGGGCGAGATCGAGAGCGGCCAACCGCGCACTCTCTCGATCGGGGGGATCTTCCCGGAACCACTTCTCCCGGAACCGCTGAAGGCATTCCTGCACCGCATCGAGATCCCTCTGACACGCTGCGGTCGCCTCGAGGGTCTTGGCATCCTTCGGGAGGAGCCGAGGGAGCTGGGGCGTCTCCTCGCGGACGTGGGTCTTTTGGAACACGTTCCTTCGGCAGATCGAGCGAAGAAAGGGGGATAAGTCCTACGTTCCAAGCGCAACCGGGTGGTGCCCGGGGCCCCCGTCACAGGGGGGGAGATCCTCGCCGACAGCCGCCGCGGGCGGTCCGAACGGGTCGACCTCCGTCGGGCGGGGGATTTATCTTCCCTCGGCGTCCGCAGAGGCCGATCGTCGGTGAACGGGTGACGATCCTACCCACCTCCCGCATACCCAAGGACTGAGTTGAGGCCTGTCGCGCACCGGGCCTTTCGCATGGTCCCCCCTCGAGCCGTAGCGCTGGGGCTCCTGCTACTGGTCGTGCTCGGATCGCTGCTCGTGCCCCCAATCGATACCATACGGACCTCGGGCCTAGGATCCACGCGTTCGAGCGGGGCCGGGAGCTCTGGGATCGCCCTCCTCGCGAGCACCGGTCCCGCCTCGGAGTGGACGACCTACCAGGGATCGCCCGCGAGGGACGGCTACTCGGACGTGGACCCATGGAGCCAGGGAGAGACGTCCTGGTTCGACTGTCCGACCTCGTTCGGCTTCCGTTCGGGCCCGGTCGGGAACGTGTCCGTGGTCTTCGCCGCGAACACGAACGGGACCATCTACGCCTTCGAGCCGAACTCGACCGCGCTCTTCCTCTGGCGCTACCCGGCGGGTTCCGTCGTGGGAGAGCTGACCTTCGCGGACCCCTACCTGATCTACGGGGATCAGGGGGGAGGCCTGCGGGCCCTCTGGGCCTCGAACGGGAGCACGGCCTGGGCGGTCCAACTCGGGTCGCCGATCGCGCAGACCGTCGATGCGGACAACGGGACGATCTATCTGGTCACCCAGAGCGGGAACGTCTCGGCGCGATCGGTCGCGTCCGGGGCTCTGCTCTGGACCACCCCTCTGGCCACTCCGGTGAGCGGAGGGGTGTCGGAGGAGAACGACACGCTCTACGTGGTCGCGACGGACGGTCGCGTGTTCGCTCTGTCGCTCACGGGCACCGTGCTCTGGCGGTCCGCCGCGGAGGGGTCCGTGATCACCGCGCCGTCGATCGCGGGAGGGCTCGTTCTGCTCGCCGGGGCCACGGGCACCGTCACCGCCCTCGATGCGACGAACGGGACCCTCGTCTGGAACGCCACCGTCCTCGGCACCGATCGCGCGCTCGCCGCGGTGCCGGTGACACCGGCGGTCGGCGACGGGCTCGTCGTCGTCCGGGCCGAATCCGGGGCCCTCCTCGCGCTGGACGAGACCACCGGCGCGGTGGTCTGGAACGATGCGATCCCCGAGTTCGCCGGGACGGTCGTCGTATCGAGCCCGGTCGTGACACCGGCCGCGGTCTTCGCCGTTGACCCTAGCAACCAGGCCGTCTATGCGTACTCTCCCTCGAACGGTTCACCGATCTGGGCTCACACGCTCCTGGTCCCGTCGTACGATTCGCCGGCGCTCATCGGCGGTACCCTGTACGTGGGGGACGAGGGAGGTTGCCTGTTCGGTTTCGCCTCCTCCGCGCCCCTCGTGACCTATCCGGTCTCGGGCGTGGTGCTCGACCGGGAGCAGGCACCGATCGCGGGGGCGTTCGTTCTCGCCGGGCCGGCGCAGAACTATACCGCCGGCGATGGGAGCTTCGAGCTCGCGCTCCCGAACGGGACCTATTCCTTGAGCGTCAATGCACCGGGGTATGCTCCCCTGGCGCTGCCGCTGGTGATCAACGGTACCGGGATCCTCGACCTGCGCCTCGTTCTCTCCCCGGTGTCCCTCTATCTGGTGACCGGCCGCGTGATCGACGGGTTCTCCCAGGCGGGGCTCGTGGGGCTCCCCGTGACAGTGAGCGGCCGATTGGGTCTCAGCTCGACCGTGACGACGGGGCCCAACGGTTCCTTCCAGATCGACGAGCCGAACGGCACGTACCTGGTCTCCGCCTCTCCGCCGGGCTACACCCCGACCTACGTGACCGTCCATGTGGCCGGAGGGGCGGTGATCGGGACGGTCGTCGCGATCTACCCGGCGAACTACCAGTACGCCTCGAACGACCCGTATCATCTCGTCATCGTGCTGCCGCTGATCGGCGCCGCGATCGCCGGGCTCTCGTTCCGGATCCTGGACCAGCGCGACCGACGTCGGACCCGAGGGCTCTCGCCGGGGATCCTTTCGCCGTTCGGCCGGTACGTTCTGATGCGCGCCCTCCTATTGCCGGTCCAGCTCACGCTCGTCCTGACCGTGGTCTACGCGTTCAATTTCCTTCTCGTGGACCAGGTCCTGTTCGCGGGCCAGCTCGGCCTCGTCCCGGCCGCCCAGGGCTACGGCACGATGTGGGTCGATCTCTTCACCGGCCAATGGGGGACCGTGAGGGTCCTCACGTTCACGGCCCCCACCGTGCAGTTCTTCTTCTGGTGGCTGCCCCCGTCGCTCGAGCTCGGTCTCGTGGCCTTGCTGTTCGCGATGTTGCTCGCCTACCCGCTCGGGCTCTTGGCGGGCTGGAGCCGCTCGGCCACCCTGGACGGCGGCGTCCGGGTGAGCTCGATGGTCGGGGCCCAGATCCCCTCGTTCCTCGCGGCGCTCCTCGTGCTCATCGTGATCGTCCCGGTGTTCGTGAACTCGCTCGCCGATCTCCCGTTCGGACTCCTTCCGAGCCCGGCCTGGTTCGCCCTCCACGGCCATCAACCGAACTGGTTGGGGCCCCTCGACACCACGACCCCCACGGGTCTACCGGTGGTCGACGGTCTCCTGCATCGCGACTGGTCGTTCGCGGCGATCTCCTTCTGGAAGCTCATCCTCCAGGCCTTGATCATCTCGATCGTCTACCTCGCCATCTTCCTCCGCCAGGCCCGGGCGATCGTGGTCCAAGGCTCCCGCCGGCTCTACATCCACGCGGCGCGCGCGCGAGGGATCCCCGAGCGCGATCTCCTGTGGCGGCATGTGGGGAGGCGGGTGCTCCCGTTCCTCGTCCTGAGCTTCGCCCTGACCCTACCCGTGTTCGTGGGCACGATGATCGTCGTTGAGTTCCTGTTCAGCGACCAGACGATCGGCTACCTGATCATCGGCCTCCTGACGAGCTACCCCACGGCCCAGGTGAGCCTGACGACGCCGAGCGTGCTCCTCGTCTCCATCTTCCTCCTCGCCATCATCGTCCTCAGTACCCTGCTCGGAGCGGACATCCTGGCCCGCTACCTCGACCCGCAGCTGCAGTCCACGGGGGACGACGAGCGCCATGCGTAGCTGGCCCCGGACCCGACCGTTGCCACCGCCGCTCACCACTCCGACGACCGGGGATGCCGGTTCGGCGTGGGACCTCGGCCTCCGGGCCCGGTCCACCGTCCGCTGGTTCACCTCGCGGCCGCCCGTATCCCTGTGGGTCGGCCTCGGGATCCTCGTCGGTTTCGGGGGCGTCGCGATCGCGAGCCTGATCCTCTTCCGGAACGCCGGCACCTATCTGCCCCAGAACGCGGTGTGGGCCGCTTCGGTCTACCCGCCCGGACCTTCCTGGGCCCACCCGTTCGGGATCCTCCACGGGATCGTGGGGATCGACCTGTTGCAGGCGATGGTACGGGCCACACCCTGGGACCTCGCCATCGTGGGAGCGATCCTGCTGCTCGCGCTCTCCATCGGTCTCCTGCTCGGTGGGATCGCGGGGGGATCCGGCTCCACCACGACCGATATCGTGGTCACCTCGTGGACGGACGCCATCGCCGGGGTGCCGCCGTTCTTCCTGGTCTTCGTGGTGTTCCTCCCGATCGCCACCTTGGTCCCGGTCTCTTGGTCGCTCCCGGTGTTCGTCCTCTCGTTCGGGTTCGTCCTATGGCCCTACCACGCGCGGCTGGTCCGGGCCCAGGCGCGGGAGGTCCGGGAGGAGCCGTTCGTCGAGAGCGCCCGCGCCTCCGGTAGTGGCCGCTGGTCGATCGTCCGGCGTCACATCCTCCCGAACAGCTATCGGGCGGTGCTGACGCAGGTCCCGGCCGACGTCGCGAGCATCTTCTTCGTGCTCACCGTCTTTCCGTTCGCTCACTGCTTCGACAGCGACCCCCGGCTGGGCGACTACCTCTTTCCCCTGCTCACGCCACTGCCGAATCCGGGGCCCTCCTACCCGGCCCCGTTCTTTCCGGAGTGGGGGAACCTATTGGCGCAGGGGGTCTGCTTCGGATACCAGATCTCCTGGCCCTCCAATCAGTGGTGGCTCTACTTCTTCCCGCTCCTCACCATCGTGGTGTTCGCGGTCGGCGTGTCCCTGTTCTGCGACGGGCTCCTTCCTCAGGACCAACGTTGATCGCTCTGGGGCGGCGCTCCGGATAGGCCGCTCGTCCCGTCCCGGGATCCCCCAAAGCGATAGCCTCTAATCGCGGCCCCTCCCTGCCTCGGAGGTGGAGGAGTATTTTCGACGGATCGAAGATTCGGTGGCCGACGCGTACGAGGTCGCCACCCGGGCGAGGCAACAGGGCCTTGACCCCGAGCTCTTCCCCGAGATCCCGCGCGCCGAGGATATGGCGATGCGGGTCGAGAAGCTCCTCGACCATCTCCACCTTGAAGGGATCTCGGCCCAGATACGGACCCTCTGCGAGACCCTCCCGCGCGAGGAGGTAGCGGTCACGATGGCGCGAAGGCTCGCCGCCGACGCGACCCGAGAGCCATCGATCGAGCGCCGGCTCGACGCGGCGCTCCGGGTAGGGCTCGCCATCCTCACCGAGGGCATCCTGGTCGCCCCTCTCGAAGGCCTGGCCGAGGTCCACCTTCGGGCGAACCGCGGGGAAGAGCATTACGTCGAGCTCTACTACGCGGGGCCCATCCGGGCCGCCGGCGGGACCGCCCAGGCGCTCTCGGTCCTGCTTGCGGACATCGTTCGACGCGACCTCGGGCTCGGGGTCTACAACCCGGACGACGCCGAGGTCGAACGGTACAAGGAGGAGATCCCGCTCTACAAGCACCACCAGCATCTCCAGTACGTTCCGGAGAGCAGCGAGATCGAGACCGTGGTGCGTCACGTGCCCGTCTGTATCTCGGGCGAAGCGACGGAAGGGGATGCCGAGGTGAGCGCGTTCCGGGACCTCCCGCGCGTCCCCACCAACGGGATCCGTGGCGGGGCCTGCCTCGTCATCGCGGAAGGGCTCTGCCAGAAAGCGGCCAAGCTGAGGAAGATCGTTGAGAAGCTGGGGCTCCCCGGATGGGAGTTCCTGGCCCAGCTGGGGCAGAAGAAGGCGAGCGATGAAGAGAGCGGCCGGGGACCGAAGTACCTCACCGACGCGGTGGGGGGCCGTCCGATCCTGGCCTATCCGCACCGTCCCGGAGGCTTCCGGCTCACGTACGGACGGGCCCGGACCACCGGTCTCGCCGCATGCGCCGTCAATCCGGCGACGATGGTCATCCTGCGGAACTTCGTCGCGGTGGGCACGCAGGTCAAGCTCGAGTACCCGGGGAAGGCGACCTCGATGGCCCTCTGCGACGGGATCGAAGGACCGATCGTGGAGCTTCAGAACGGGACGGTCACCGCGGTCCACGACGCCGCCCGCGCCGCCGAGCTCGTCCCCGAGGTCCGACGCATCCATGACCTGGGGCAGCTCCTGGTCTCCTTCGGCGAGTTCCTCGAGAACAATCGCCCGCTCTCCCCGGGGTCGTACACCCTCGATTGGCATCTCGAGGAGCTTCGGAGCGCGGGGGTCGACGTGACGGAGAAGGACTGCTCGCCGACCTATGCCGAGGCCCTGGAGATGAGCCACCTCCACGGGGTCCCCCTGCACCCGAGGTTCCTCTTGTTCTGGCACGACCTCGAACCGAACGAGATCGCCGAGCTCTCCCGGTTCGTCGAGTCGTCCGGCCGATGGGAGGAGGATCACCTGGTCCTCCCCGCCGACCCCTTGATCCGAGAGATGTTGATCCGGCTCGGGTTCCTCTTCCACCTGGATGCGAACGGCGAGCTGCGCGGCGAGCCGAACGAGAGCGCCGGCCTCGTCGGGGGCCTCGGGCTCGAGGTCGCCTCCTCGGCTGCGATCCGTCGGGCCGAGCTCGATCCCATCGATCCCGACCCGATCGCGTTCGTCTCCCGGCTCGCGGGGGTCGCGGTCCCGCCCCGGTCCCCCTCTCGGATCGGTGGACGCGTCGGACGCCCCGAAAAGGCCCGCCAGCGCAAGATGAGCCCGAACGTCCACGCGCTCTTTCCGCTCGGCGAGTCCGGCGGAGCGACGCGATCCCTCCTCGAGTCGGCCCGTCGTACCCTGTCGACCGGCGTGGTCGTGTCGTTGGGATTGCGGCAGTGCCCGGGGTGTGGCAAGAACACGGTCTGGCTCCGCTGCGCGTGCGGGGTCCACACCGAACCCGTTGGGCGCAACGTCAACGAGCCGTTACCGGTCGCGCCGATCTGGGCGGAGGCCCTCCGCCATCTCCACCTTCCGCACGTACCCGAGGTGAAGGGCGTCAAGGGGCTCATCTCGAAGGGCAAGGTCCCCGAGATGATCGAGAAAGGGATCCTCCGGGCCTCCCATGGCATCTCGGTCTACCAGGACGGCACGGCCCGCTTCGATCTGACCGATCTTCCCCTCACCCACTTCCGCCCCCGGGAGATCGGTCTCCCGGTCGCCACGGCGCACGAGCTCGGGTACACGACCGATTGGGCCGGCGAACCGTTGACCGATCCGGACCAATTGGTGGAGATGCGACCGCAGGACCTCATCGTATCGTACTCGTGCGGCCAGTATCTGACCCAGCTCGCCCAATGCGTGGACGACGAGCTCGTCCGGCTGTACGATCAGCCCCCCTTCTATCAGGTCCGGCGGCCCGAGGACCTCCGAGGGCACATCCTGGTGGCCCTGGCGCCGCACACGTCGGGCGGGGTCGCCGGACGCGTCATCGGCTACACCGAGGCGGAGGTCTGCTTCGCCCACCCGGTCTTCCACGCTGCGAAACGGCGGAACTGCGACGGGGACGAGGACTCCGTGACCCTGCTCATGGACTCGCTCCTCAACTTCTCGCGTTCCTACCTCCCCGAGAGCCGGGGAGCGCTCATGGACAAGCCGCTCGTGCTCACGACCCGGCTCAACCTCACCGAGGTCGACAAGGAGGCCCACAATCTCGACATCGTCACCCACTACCCGCTCGCGCTCTACCGCGCCGCGGTCGAGGGCCGCTCCGCGAAGGAGGTGGAGACCCTGATCGACACGTTGGGCCACCGGGCGGACGCCCCGGTCCCGCTCGCCGGGCTCGGCTTCACGCACGACACCCGCGACATCGCGGCCGGCCCGGTCCGATCGGCGTACCGCGAGGCGGGCTCGATGAACCGCATCGTCGAGCAGTCCCTGATGCTGACCGCGCAGATCCGCGCGGTGCAGGTGGCCGACGCCGTCGCGCTCGTCCTCAACAGCCACTTCCTGCCGGACCTCATGGGGAACCTCAAGAGCTACGCCACGCAGAAGTTCCGGTGCAAGGTCTGCGGGATGTCGTACCGCCGGCCCCCGCTCACCGGTCGCTGTGCGAAACCGACGACGGGCAATGCGATCTGCGATGGCGAGCTCCTGCCGACCGTCTACGAGGGGGCGGTCCGCAAGTACCTCGGTCTCTCGCAGCGGCTGGCCGAGACCGGCGGGATCCCGCCGTACCTGCGACAGCGCATCCAATTGCTCGAATCCTCTCTGGCGACGATCTTCCCGGGCACGGCCGCCCAGACCACGCTCGAGCG
>JBARHO010000052.1:0-10673 GCA_049799275.1 Thermoplasmata archaeon | reverse complement strand
CGCGCTGGCGTCCGGCAGGGCGTCCGCCCCGCTCGAGGATCCGGTCCGCCCGCTCCCTCCGTCCTTGGCCGAGCGTCCGATGCCCCCCCGACCCTCCGGCCCACCCCGCGTTCCGGCCAACTCTCCTCCTCTTCCTTCCGGTCCGGGAGGACCTTCCGCTCCCGGTCTGCGTTCCCCCACGCCGGAGGTCCCGCGACCGGCAGACCTCCTTCGACCACCGATCCCGATGACGGCGACAGCCGGACCCGGGCCCACGCCGCAGCCGGGAGACCGCCCTACGCTGCCGATCCCTCTACCCACACGGGTCGCCCCTACCTCCGGCCCGGTCGTTCGTCCCGACCCCACCCCTTCGGTCCCGCCACGGACCGTGGGCCTACCCATCCCGCGGCCGGCCCAGGGCCCGGTCCCCCCTAGCCCCTCCCGAACGTCGCCGACGCTCTTCTCCGACGGTGGATCGATCCCTACCTCCGCGAACCGGAAACGCAAGCGCGTCTCCCCGGCCCCTTTGCTCCGAAAGAAGGGACCGGCCGCCCCCCGTTCGATCCTTCCCGACGGCGGCGGCAATGTAGGGGCCTCCTCCCCTCCGCGCTCCGCCGAAGCGAGGTCGTCCATCCCCTCGACCGCAGCGTCCTCCAGCCCCCCCCACGGCCTCAGTTTGAAACGCCGCGCGATCCCGTCGCGACGCCGTGCGCCGAAGGTCAAGTCGGCGGCACCCGGCACACCCCCGCCGGCGCGGGAGCCGAGAGGGAGTGGTGCTCGCGCCGGCGAGACCCCTTCTCGCGACCGCTCCAAACGTCGGTACTCGGAGGACGACGAGTGACCGCCCGCTTGCATCCCGCCTTGTCGGAATGTCCTCTCGGGGGAGGCTCTGCATAGTGGTCGCGGAAGGACGGGCCTCGACCGGCATCGACGGTCTCGATCGGATGCTGGGAGGAGGGTTACTGCCGGGCCGGCCCTACCTGATCACGGGAGGGACCGGGAGCGGCAAAACGCTCCTCTCGATGCGGTTCCTGGACGAGGGCATCCGCAACGGCGAGAACGTGCTGCTCGTCGCCGTGGACGAGCCGCCGAGCGAGATCGTGGAGAACGTGCGGGCCTTCGGTTGGGATCTCTCGGCGGTGCGGACGTTGGACGCCAACCCGGGGACCAAGGGGATCCGGAAGAACATGGACGTCCAGGAGATCAAGGGGCTCACCGACCTCCGCTCGATGCGCGACCTCACGGCCGAACAGCGGAGACCGGGCGACTCCGAGGACATCTCGATCCAGTCCATCCACCTCAAGCTCCGTCAGCAGATGGCGCACGAACATTTCCAACGGGTGGTGGTGGACTCCGTCACGAGCATCCGGCGGTTCGCGATGAAGCAGTCGAACGACCCCCAGGCGGAACGCACCGAGATCCAGTCGTTGCTCCGGTTCCTGACCGAACAAGAGGTGACGACTCTCCTAACGGCCACTCCCTCGCCGGCTGGGACGCTCTCGGCCGAGGAGATCCTGACGCGGGGAGAGATCCTGCTCACGCGGAAATGGGTCGGGGACCGGTCCGTCCGTCAGCTCAAGATCGTTCGGATGCGCGGGAGCGCGCACGATCCCGAACGACGGCCGTTCACGATCACTCCGCAGGGGTTCCGGATCGGCTGATCGAACCCTCGACGACCGTCCGATAGACCTCGAGGTGGCGCCGTACCACCTCGGACCACTGGTAACGCTCGAGGGCCAGTTCCCGTCCTCGCTGGCCCGCGGTCCGGGCCAGCTCCGGGTACTCCCGCAGCGCCGTGGCCCGGTCCCGGATGAATGTGACGATCTGCTCGGCGTCCGCTCCGACGGGGGAGCACCACCCGGTGATGGTCGGCTCGATGATCGAGCTGATGACCTCGGTGCCCAGCACGGGGAGTCCCGAGGCCATCGCCTGGAGCACGACGCCCGGCAGGATCTCGACCCGGCTGGGATGGACCAAGAGGTCCGCCCGGGCATACTCGCCCCGAAGCTCGTCGTCGCCCAGTTCGCCGACGATCTCGACCTGGTCCCCCGCGGCCCGCACCGCCTCCGCGTACTGCGGATCCGCGATCGGACCGACGAGTCGGAAGCGGAAGCCGCTCCCTCGAAGCCCGGCCGCGGCGAGGTCCCATCGTTTGACCGGGGCCACGACCCCCACCCCGAGAGCGACCGACCCGGTCCGCTCCGACGCGGCGGGCTGGAACCGCTCGGTGTCCACTCCGATCGGGATGACGCGAAGCCGTTCACGGACCTCGCTGCCGACGCTCCTCACGATCGTCTCCGCGAGCCGAGCGGTGAGCGCGATCGTCGCGGTCGCCCGGCGGACCGCTCGGCGTTCCAGGTAGTACCCCCACCACTGGGTGAGACCCTCCCGATCGAACCAATGTCGGGAGTGGGTCGTGTAGACGAACGGCAGACCGAGACCGGCCAACCGGTTGGCTACCACGGGCGTGCTCGCATGGAGGACGTCGCATCGCTGGTCCCGGAGGAGGCGGGGAAGGGATCGCGCGAACGGGTACTCATCGCGCATCCGTCCTCCCCGGACCTCGTTGACGATGACCGCCTCGTGCCCGGCCGCGTGCAACGCTTCCGCGTACTCGGCGATCGTCCGTTCGACGCCCCCATAGCCGGTCGGCGGGATCGCTTGGACCCCCGTACCCACCAACAGGACGCGCACGGCGCCCCGGGAGCCGGGTCATCAATAAGGGCTTCGGCGCCGGCGAGATCGCAACGCTGGTGGTGAGGTTCTCCGGCTCGGACCAAGAAGCCGGGAAAGCCCTGAGAGTTAGAATACGTAGGCCACCGGCGATCGGGGCCGACGGCCCGGGATGCCATCCGAGCTTAGTGAGGGCGGTGGCTCACTTGTAGGTGGACTGATGGACGGTGCCCTCGTCGTCGACGATGGTGATGCACGAGCCTTCGCATTCGAAGAGGCAGGCCTCGCACATGATGCAGTCGGGGCCGTTGATGACGCCCGACTTCTCCGCCCGGAACTGGAACATCGCCGCCACGGCCGGGTCGTCGACCACTCCCGGGAACTCGTCCCGCGGTTTCATCTCGAAGACCGTCACAGGACAAACATCACGGCAATGGGTGCATCCGGTGCATTTCTCGTGCTGTACCTCGACCGAAACCATGACGTGTTCCTTCCGCAGCGTGAGAACTGGGACTGAGGATTTAAGTTAATTCCCAAACGGGAAGCGGACCGGTACGACGCATCTGGCGACGACCGATCACGCGACCGGACCCGGCTGGACCGGGGCGATCTTGCCGAGGTCGATCCCGCTGAGATTCTCCTGCTGGGACACAATGACTATCGGGAGGATCCGGCTGACCGTCGTCCAATGAACCACTGGTTGCTCAAGGAAGAACCGACCCACTACTCGTACGAGGACCTTGAGCGCGACGGACACGCCGTTTGGGATGGTGTCCACAATCCAACGGCGCTCCAGAACATCCGGGCGATGCGGCCCCGGGACCTGGGTCTCTACTACCACACGGGAGAGGTGCGCGCCGCGGTCGGGATCATGGAGATCGCCGGCTTGCCGTACGCGAACCCCTCGGACCCCCGGACCTCCTTCTCGGTGGAGGTCCGTCCGGTCCGGCGACTGGCCCATCCGATCCCGTTGGCCTCGCTCAAGGCGGATCCGCTCTTTGCGACGAGCCCGCTCGTGCGCATCTCGCGGTTGACGGTCGTACCCATCACCTCGGCCCAATGGCAACGCGTGCTTCGGCTGGAACGGGGTCCGGCGACCGAGGTCACACCGCCGAGCCGATCCAGCGTGCCCACCGGCCGTCCGGGACGCTCCGGAGCCGCGGGTCGACGTAGACGCCCACCGGGGTCAAGGTAGGCGGTCGCAACGCGAGCGATCTCCAGAGGCTGGGGGCCCGGAACGGGTGGGTCTCCTGAGCGCCCTCGAGCACGGTGACCTCGGACCAGTCCTCCTCACCGGGTTCGCGCTGCTCGAGCCCGGAGAGATCCAGGAGCACCGACCCGGGCGGCGCAGGCACCCGCGCCGCGAGCTCGTCCTCGAGCTGTCGTCGGTCCGACGGACGATGGGCGATGCGTAACCAGTTCTTTCTCTCGGACGCGGGGACCCGGCGGACCCCGAAGGCCCGCTTGAACAGACGGCGCGATAGAAGACCCTGCACGACCCCCGAGGCCCGATCCCCCCGGTGGAGGAGGCGGTAGACCAGCTCGCCGTCCGTGAGATCGAACAGCGGGGTGGCGCTAGCCGGATAACCGGGGAGGCGCTCGACGGCGCTCTGCGCCATCACCTCCGCGGCCCGGACCGTCTTGTGGTAGTACACCGACGAGTACATCAGGGCCCGACCGACCAGGAACCCTTCGAGCGCACTGCGACCCTTCTCGACAAAGGCGAGGTGCCCTCGGCTCGCACGGACGGTGGCCAAGAGGCGACCGGCATCGATCGCGCCGTACGCGACGCCGGTGTAGTGGGCATCGCGTTGAAGATAATCGATGCGATCCGCATCGATCGCGCCATGCAACATCGCCCTGAGGAGCGGTCGTTCCCGGGACCGGGGAAGCGGATCGATCAGCGAGGCCACCTCCGCGGGGCGGATCCCCAGCCCCTCTAGGATCTCGGGGATGGATCGGGTCCGGTCCCCCTCGTCCGGAACCGGCTGCTTCGTACCCAGGATCCACTCACGGGAGATGTGCTCGTGGCCGTATCCCACGGCCTCGCGCATCGACGGATCGAGCGTATGAGAGAATGGACCGTGCCCGAGATCGTGCAATAGACCGCCCGCAGCCACCAGGGCGGCCGCGCTCGGATCGAGGCCCAGGGCCTCGGCCATCGACTGGGCGACCCAGAACACGCCTAGCGAATGTTCGAGCCGGGTATGGTTCGCTCCCGGAAATACCAGATGCGCGAACCCGGTCTGACGGATACCCCAGAGACGCTGGAACGCGGGGTGACCGACCAGCTCGAGTGGGCCTGGGGCCAAGGCGATGGTCCCGTGCACCGGATCGAAGATGGTCTTGCGGGCGGCCGATCGACGCGGACGTACCATCGGTTCCGCATTTGGTCCGTGGGTTAAAGCGACCGCCGCTCCAGGTCCCATCGTTCGGTCGGGCAGTTCCCTGGGCCCATCCCCACGCGCCCTACGAGCTGCTCGAGGGGACCGGAAGCCGGCGCCCTTCGCGGGTTCCCCGCCACGGACCGGCCGTCCCCCCGCCGGGGGCCCCCCGAGCCCGATGCGGCAGCGTGCGGACGGAGCTCGCTCTCGGACCGCCCTCGACCAATCTATTTATCGCCGTAGCTTGCTAGGAAGGACCGGGATGACTTCTTCGGCCGGCACCTCGCGGGGCGCTCCCGCGCCTCCCGACCCGGTTCAGCAGGCCCGCGCGCTGTTCCGGTCGGCGCGCGAGCTGGAATCGCGCCGACCTCGGGCCTCGTACGCCGAAGCGCTCCGGGCCTATCTGGACCATGTCGCGGCCAACCACAAGGCGCTCGAGAGCGACGCGGCCGAGACCGCGCATGATCTCGACGAGGTCGGCGTGGCCTTCGCGCACTTGGCGCAGCCCGCTTTGGCGGTCCGCGCGGCGGACCTGGGCCTGCTCCTCGCCCCGCGGTCGCCGTCGTTGCTCCACCACAAGGCCCTCGCCTATCTCGCCCAGGGACAGAACCTCGACCAGGCCTTGGCCCTCCTCGATCGGGCGCTCGATGCGAACGCCCATGATAAGGCGACCTGGGCCACCAAAGGAGAGGTCCTCGAACGCCTCGGCCGGGTCCCCGAGGCGGTCGAAGCCTACCTGCGGGCCCAGCAGCTCGACGCGACCTCGATGCAGTACGTCGAGCAGGCGCTCCGCTTGGTCCCGACCGAGCCGAGGGCGCTGAGGATGAAGCTGCAGCTGGCGAAGGCCCACGGAGGAGATGCGCAGGCCCTCGCGGCCTGCGACGCGCTCCTCGTCACGGCCCCGGCGGATGCGGAGCTCCTCTTCGCCCGCGCGGAACTGCTCCGGGCCACCGGTCAATTGACCCAAGCGTTGGCCGCCGTCGAAGCGATCCAGGGGATGAGGCCCGAGGACGCCCGGCTCGATCTCCTGCGGGGACGGCTCTTCCTCGGTCTCGGGAGGGTGGACGAGGCCCTCGTCCAGTTCCGGAAGGTCCTCTCGGAGCGGACCGCGGTCGACGCGAGCTCGCTCCGCGAGATCGCGGACGCCGCCGAAGGGGTGGGTCAGGATCCGAAGATGGCGCTCGTGGCCCGCCAACGCCTGCGGGCCCTCGAACCCCGGAACATCGAGAACCTGAACGCGCTCCGATCCCTGTCGGCCCGGCTCGGCGAGACGGAGCTCGGTCTCGAGTCCTGTCGGGCGCTCCTGGAGCTCTCGCCGGGGAACCTGCAAGCGATGCGGGCTCTCGCCGAGTTCTATGTCACGAGCGGCCAGGTGGACCAAGGTCTCGAGGCCTTCCGTGATCTGGTCCGCATGCATCCTCAGGAGACCCCCGACGTCCGTCGGGCGCTGGAGGCCGCGAAGCAGGCCCATCGGACCGAACTCGTGTCCGAGTTCGCCGGGGTCATCTTGAAGGAGAACCCCAAGGACCCGGCGACGTTGGAGGACGTGTTCCGGGCCCGCGTGGCGACCGGTAATGGCGCCGGCGCGCTCGAGATCGTGAACGATCTTCTCGAGGTGAGACCCGGGGATATGGGCTACCTGCTCGAGAAGAAGCGGCTGCTCCTCGAGCTCGGCGATCTGGAGGCCCTCCTCCCGGTCTACGATGAGATCTTCCGTCTCGACCCGACCCGCTCGGACATCGCACTGGAGCGCGGCGAGCGCTATCTTCAGATCGCGCTCCATCCCGCCCACGAAGAGAGCGACCGGGAACCCGCGGCACGGGCGGCGCTCGTTTCGTTCGAACGGGCGTCCTCGGACCCGGCGCTGCTCGATCGCAGCCTCCTCGGTCTGGCCGAGGCCTTGCGACTGGTGAAGGACCCGGCCCGGGCCGTCGCGGCGTACCAAGACTATCTTGCGCGGCCGGGGAACGACCGCAAGGGCGAGATCTGGAAAGTGCTCGGGCACACGCTCCGGGAGATGGACCGCGTGACGGAGGCCGAGGTCGCGTACGGGCAGGCCCTCCAGGTGGGGGACGAGGATGCCGATCTCTATTGGGGCGAGGCGACGGTGCTTTCCGCCCTCAACCAGGACGAGCGGGCCCTCCGGTTCATCGACCTCCTCCTTCAGAAGGACCCACAGAACCCGCTCTACCTGCGCAAGCGGGGCCAGATCCTCCTCAGCACCGGCCGGCACGCGGAGGGGCTCGCGGCCCTCAAGTCCGCGGTGCTCGGGGCGCACGGGGACCCCCACATCCACTTCGAGGTCGCGCGGGCCCTGCGGGACAGCGGTTCCTACGCGGACGCCTTCACGTACTATCAGCAGGGCCTCGAGCTCGATCCGAAGAGCGTGGAGGGTCGGCTCGGCCTGGCCGTCACGCTCCAGCTTGCGGGACGGTACAACGAGGTGGTCCCGCTCGTGGACGCGCTCCTCAAGGAGGACCCGAACGATCTCGCGGCCTGGCAGTGCCGGGCCGACGCGTTCCGATCGCTCGGCCGTCCCCAGGAGGTCGCCTACTCGCTGAAGGCGATCCTCCTATTGGATGGGCACAACGGACCGGCCCTCCTCGAGCGGTTCCAGCTCCACCTGGACCAAGGGGACAAGCCCGAGGCGTTCGATTCGATCGACCAGTACCTGCGTTCGAGCGGGGAGAGCTCCCACGACGTGGGCCTCCTGCTCCGCCATGCGGACCTCGCGGCGGAGCTCGGGAAGCTCGAAGAGGCCAACCGTTCGTACGAGGAGGCCGCGAAGCTCGACCCGACCCAGCTTCCGGAGATCGCGGCCCGCCGGGCGCGCGTGCGGCTCAAGGCCGGACGCCCGGATCTGGCGCTCGAGGTCCTGGACTCTGCCGGCGGGGGCTCGACCCCGCCCGAGAACCGGAGCATCGCGCTCCTCCTTCTGCGCGCCGAGATCCTCCTCGCGCTCGAGCGCCCGACGGAGGCCTATCAGGTCTACGAAGAGGTGCTGGGCCGGGACGCGAAATCGGTCCCAGCCCTGATCGGCGTCGCGCGCAGCCTGATCGAGCAGGCCCACCACCAGGAGGCGAAGGAGTTCGTGCGCAGGTCGATGCCGCTCATCCCTCCCAGTGCCGAGATGTACCTGCTGCTCGCCGAGGCCGAGAGCGGGCTCGGCTCCCTGCCCGATGCCACCCGCGCGGTCCAACAGGGGGTGGAGCAGCTACCCCGATCCTCGGAGCTCTGGACCCGGTTGGCGGAGCTCCACATCGCCCGCGAGTCCTGGTCGGAGGCGTCCAACGCGCTCGCTCATGCGATCGCGGTCGACGGGAGCGATCCCCGGCTCCTGCTCCGGGCCGGTTTCGTCGCCGAGAAGCTGGCCCATCCCAACGAAGCGCTCTCGCTCTACGATCACGCGACGCAGGTCGCCCCGACGGACACGAACGCGTGGACCAGCCGGGGCCTCGTGCTCATCGCTCTCGGCCGGCCCGAGGACGCGCAGGAGAGCTTCGACCGCGCCCTCGCGGTCGATCCCGAGTTCGAGCCGGCGAAGGAGGGCAAGAAGCTCGCGGTCCAGAAGGTCAAGGAGACCCAGGTCGATCGGATCGGTCGGGAGGCCCTCTTGCTGGAGGCCCGCCTCCGCCGGGCCATCACGAAGAACGACCTCTTCGTCACCCTCCATGTCCCGTACGAGCTCCTTGAACCGGTGCTGACGGCGCTGAGCCGGAGTCCGACCGTGGACCTCGACGCGCTCAGCGAGACGGAGCTCAAGGACCTCGAGACGGCCTCGTACCATCTCGTGATGGCGGCGCTCCAGAACCGGTCGGAGGGTATCGAACGCCAGGGGTTCTCGCTCGCGGATGTGGCCGTGTTCAGCCCGCCGACCTACTCGCTCGGGCAGATCCATCGATTGTTCGGGTACCTGCGCGCCGTGCTCGAAGCGGACCTTCGACCGGAGAACCTTCGGTTGACACCGGACGTGGAAGAGCTGGTACGCAAGGCGTTCACGATGATCCCCGACGATCAACGGACGCTCTTCCACATCGTACGGGTCCTCAAGGTGGGTCTGTTCAAGGCCCGCATCGTGAAGGTGGTGGAGAGCGCGGGCTCGGCCGTGCATGCTCCGCTCCCGTCGGTGGACCTCGGCGAGTACGCCTCGGAGTTCAACGAGACCAGCGCCTCCCCGGAAACGTCCACCGACGCTCGACCTCCCACGGCCGCCTCGTTCTCCCCGGCCTTCACCGGCCCCACCGTGTCCGGAAACCCCGACCCGGCGACCCCGGCCGGCCCGGGGGCCGATGGTCCAGGCTCGCTCTCCCCCCTGCACGTCAGCTCCGGTCCCGGCATCGAGGCGCCCCGGTGCGTCGGTTGCAGCGGTCTCGCCTCGTTCCAGCATGACTGCGGAGCCACCCTCTGCCAGCACTGCATCGCCCAGTTCCACACCTGCCCGAAGTGCGGACGGAGCGTTTCGGCCACATCGGGTCGGACCATCGGGCCCGACCGTCCTCCCCAGAAGGTGGTCCCCCCGGCCAAATCCGGTGGGTTCTCGATCCGTTCGGTCGTGGGTCGATCTCGCTCGACCAAGGGGGAAGCTCCCCCACCGAGGGCGGCGCGCGCGATCGAACGGTCGACGACGGTGAAGTTGGCCGAACCCACGCCCCCCCGTCGCCTGGAACATCCGAAGAAAGCGGACCCTCCGAAGCCGGCGGCGGGAACCCCGGCCAGCGTGGGTACCGGCCCGGCTCCTACGGAACCGCCGAAGCCGGCGGCCGTCGCGCGGCCCCCAAGGGTCCGCGAAAAGACGGACGACGAGCCACGGTTGTAGGAAGGGATCCGGGGACCGGGCGGTACCGGCCGGGTCCTTTACCGTGTGAAGCTAGCGCACTCGCGCGGGCGCTTTCCAAGCGTATATATCTCACGCGCACCATCCGAGCCCCGAGGTCGATCGGATGTCGGCGACGCCCCCCAGCGCGACGGTCCCGGCTCGCCGGCCGGCGGCCCGGTACGGACCGTGGGCGCTCTTGGCGGTCCTCGTCGTGGCCGCGGCGATCGTCTTCGCGCTCATCTACATCACGAACCCGCAGAACGACCACTTCAACGGGCTGCTCTCGATCGGCACGCTGGCCCTGATCTTCGCCCTGGTCTGCTACCTCGCCGAGGCGATCTCGGTCCAGCCGATCGTCCAACGCGGCTTGGCCTGGGGGTTCATGGCGATGGGCTTCGCCACGCTCATCCTGACCGAGGCCATCGCGCCCGATCCGGCCACGAACCCTCTGGACCGTATCTGGTCCCTTCTGCTGATCCTGATCCTCCTGGCGATCGTGATCGCCGGGATCGCCTGGCGCGGCCGCGCGAAGTCGTTCGAGGACCGCCAGCGCGCCGAGCGAGCCCAGTGGGCGGGCCGCCCCGCTCCCTCGGCCTTCCAGTACTCCACCTCCCAGGCCCCGCGTGCGTCCGCTCCTCCCGCTCCGCCGGCCTCGGTGACGCCGCCGCCCGCATCGCCACCCTTGGGGGGACGGTGACCGGAATGGCCGGCGCACCACCCGCCCCACCGGCCCCGGCCCCTGCCGATCCGACGGGCGGCCTGTTCTGTCCTCACTGTCATGCGCCCGTGGCCGCCGGCGCCCAGTTCTGCACGCAATGCGG
>JBARHO010000051.1:0-9830 GCA_049799275.1 Thermoplasmata archaeon | reverse complement strand
CGAACTGGTCGGACCGGGAGGGACCGTCATCTTCGAGACGTCCCCTGGACCTGGAACACGATCCCGGTACCTTCGGCGCTTGCCAGTGGGGGCCGTTCGCCGGATCCTTCCGAGCCCCTTGCGACTGCTCTCCCGACGGATCGTGGAGGAGGGGTTCGAGGGCCTGCCCGAGACGAAGGCCCGTCAGCACGGCTTCCGGCGGATGGGGCCGTCGCAGATGCTGGGGCGCCTTACCCGAGCGGGGTTCACGGTCCGGGAGTCGACCGCGGTCGCCGCCGCGCTCGGGAGCGAGACCGAGCGATTGGAGGATCTCCAACGCGATGCCGGTGCCTGGACCCGGCTCTTGGAGATCGAGGAGGCCTTGGGCCAGGACCCAAACCTCCAGCGTCAGGCAGCGGCGTGGTTGGTGGCCGCCCAGCGGATGTGATCAGGGAGCCGGTTGTATCACGATCGGGGCCCGTTCCGCGACCGGCAAAGCGGTTGGTTAAGTAGGGGACGCCCGCATGGATCACGCGAGGACCCGGCGTGGCTGTCCGAGCCACGGTGAGGATTAAGTAAGCGACCCTCGCCTAGAACACGCCGACGGCACTTGCCTTGGAGAATCAGTCCGGCACCTCGAGGATCCGCATCGGCGGCCGCGGCGCGACCGCGACATCGACCCGTCGCGTGGTCGTGCCGAGCCCCCAGGATCTCGAGATGGCCAAAGAGGACGCCCTCCTCCAGCTCAAGATCGGTCGCTCGGCCCACTACTACATCGTGCTCGTCTCGGCCGCGCTCTTCCTGGACGGGGCGCTCGTCCTGTTCGTCCAGCCGGCGCTGACCGGCTTCGCTCCGACGGCCTTCCGTTCCCTCTTCTTCCTCGTCCCGCCCCTCGTGGGCGGCGTCTACCTATCGTTCTTCAGCCTGAGGCTCAAGTGGGAGGCGTTCCAGCTCTGGCCGTGGGAGACCCACTTCTCCCTCACGGTCGTCTCGGCCGGCCTCAGCGTCGTGCTCATGGCGATCCTCGGCTCGAGCCTCTCGGGGATCGGACCGGCGGCCAACTGGGACCTCTTGCCCGGGTTCTACGCCCTCGTCCTCCTGTCGATCTCCCTGCCGATGGCCGCCCTCGCGCTGACGTGGCACGGTTGGCCACGGCCCAAGATCTTCAGTCTCGCGGCCGCGCTGGCCCCGCTGCCTCTCGGTGCGGTCCTCGTCCTCCCGATGGCGAACGCGGCCGCGGCCGTGGACGCGCTCGCGATCAGCCTGTTCGCGTGCGCCTTCCTGTACCAGACCTCAGGCTCGTTCCTGCACTTGATGGCCTCCGGCACCCCGGCCCACGAACAGGCGGTGATCACGGTCGGTCAGAGCCGGATGTTCCTCCTCGCCGAGGACGTACGGAAGCGCGAGGACGTACTTCGGCTCCGCGAGTCCTCGCTCGCGAAGCGGGAGGCGCACGTCGAGGTCGCTCAGGCCAGCATCGAACGTCAGAAGGAATCCCTGGCCGAGGCGCGGGGCGAGATCGACACGCTCGAGCTCGACCTCCAGCACCGGTCCGACGGCCTCTCCCAGGAGCAGAAGACCTGGGCCGCCAAGATGGCCGAGGCGCGGGCCTCCGCCCGGGCCGTCGAGGACCGAACGGCCGCCGTGATGCTCAAGGAACAGGACCTGGCCCACCGGATGCCCCAGATCGGCGACCGGGAACAGCGGGCGATCCAGAAGGAGAGCGAGGTGACCCGCCGTACGGTCGAGCTCTCTCAACGGGAGGACGAACTGGCCCGACGGGCGCAGCAGATCGGGGAGACCGAGTCCCGGCTCGAAGCGCGCCGGCAGGAGCTCGACAAGAAGACCCTCGAGCACCTCCAGCGGGAGAGCGAGCTCCGGAGCCGGACCGCGATCCTGGGCGCGAGCCTAACGGCCCCCGGGGCCGCCTCCGACCAGCTCAAGGACATCGAGCAGCGCGAGGCCCGTCTGGCCCAGCTCAAGCTGGTGCTGGACGAACAGAACCTCCTCCTCGGGCGCAAGGCGCGCGAGGCCGAGGGATTGCTCGCGGAGGCCCGCAAGCGGGCCGACCAGAACATCCGGCTCGAGTCCGCGCTGACGCAGCGCGAAGGGGCCCTCCGGCAAAAGGAGGCCGACACCCAGCAGCAGTACGAGAACGCGAGCCAACGCGTCCAAGCCTACGAGGATTCTCTCAAGCGCTACGAGTCCCAGTTCTCCGACCTGGCCCATCGCGAGGCGACCGTCTCCACGACGCTGGAGGAGACCGCCCGCACCGGCGCGACCATCCAGCAGCGGGAGCAATCCCTGCGCGATAAGGAGCAGCACCTCCAGCGATCGCAGAGCGACATCGATCAATCCATGCGTCTCGCGATCGAGCGCCGGAAGGAGCTCGACGACCGCGAGGCCGATCTCCGATTGCGCGAGATGGCCCTCGCCGAACCCGGCGGCGACCCCGAGGAGTGGCTCGCATCCACCGCATCCGCGCCCAAACGGTCCGGCTTCCGCTGGCGCTCGAGATCCACGACGACCGACACGGGGGAACCGATCCTGGCCCCGCTCTCGATCGCCGATATCGCCGCCACGGCGTCCGCTCTCGATCCCGCGACGGCGCGCCAGTCCACGGGGGTCGCTCGTCTGGACGATCTGCTCCGCGGCGGCCTTCCACCCCGGAGCCACGTCCTCTTGCTCGGTCCCCCGTACATCGGCAAGGAGGCCGTGCTCTATGCCTTCGTGGCCGAGGGCCTGAAGCGTTCCCAGCCGGCCATCCTCGTGACCGCATCGCGACCTCCCGATGAGGTCGCCCACGAGCTTTCCCGATGGGTGCCCAACCTCGGGCACATGGAGAAGCGAGGCCAGCTCATCTGGATCGATGCGACGGACCCGGCCTCCAGGCACAAGACCTCCTCTACCCGCCTCATCGTGAAGGGACCGAGCGATCACGCCGGGATCCTGACCTCGTTGGTCGCGGCCACGAAGAACGTCGAGTCCGCGCACCCGGACGGGTTCCGGGTCGCCTTCCTCGGTCTGGGCACGAGCCTGACCCAGGAGGATCCCAAGTCCGGCTTTGGCTTCCTTCAGAACTTCGTGGGGATCCTGAAGCCTCGACAGGCGACCGCGATGTACGGGATCGACTCGGGCGCGATCTCCGAGGGACAGGTCGCGACCATCCAGGGCCGGATGGACGGGTCCATCCACTTCCAGAGCCAACAGGGGCGGACCTCCCTCGCCGTCCAGGGTCTCGGCGACGCGGTCACCCGCGACTGGGTCGAGTATCGGGCGACCGACCGCTCCATCACCGTCGGTTCGTTCGCCCTCGAGCGGATCCGGTAGTCGGTCCCGTGGCCGATCGGTCCCCGCGGGATCGCTCCGCATTTCGGACCTCCACGTCCGTGGGATCTGCCCACGGTAGGGACCCAGGATTCCCCGCGGCGATGCGGATGTCGCGTTCGAGTGGGCTACGATGGTGGGGGCGGCTGTGAACGAACGACGCTACGGGGTCACGTTCGACCTGTGGTACACCCTAGTCTACGTCGAGGCCAAGGACGAGGAACGGTACATCCAAGATCAGATCGCATTGGGGACCCGGGCGCTGGAGACGGCCCGCCAAGTGACCCACCCCGCCGAGGCCGTTTCCCCCGAGGAGGCGTTCCGCCAGGCCTATCAGGAGGCGGCCGATCGGGCGACGCAAGGTCGATCGGTCCCCTCCTCCGCCCAGATCCGGCAAGCGGCCGAATCGCTCGGCCGGGTGGTCGATGTCTCGAGCTACATGATCCAGCTCGCGCAGCTCGTGCGGAGCGTCCCTTTCCGGGTCGCGCCCGGAGCGCTCGCCATGTTGAAGCGACTGAAGGGCCGTGGTTTCCGGCTCGGAGTGATCTCGAACACGGTAGGAGAACCCGGCCGCGAGCTCGTCAAGATCTGCGAGGACCTGGGCATCGCGCGGTTCATCGACTCCTGGACCTGGAGCGATGAGCAGCCCTGGACCAAACCCGCGGTCGAGATCTTCGAACACTCCGTCCGGAACTTGGGGACCTCACCCGATGCGACGGTGCACGTGGGGGATGGCATATCCGACCTGGAAGGCGCACAGCGGGCCGGGTTCCGGGCCGGGATCCTCTTCCGAGGGTTGATCGATCACTATGGGGAGACGTACCGGACGATGTTCGCGTCGGCGGACCCGTCGGCGCTCTCGCCACCCTTCGTCATCGATCATCTCGAACAGCTCCCGCCACTCCTGGCGCGGATCTTCGACAAGACCTGACCGGGCGAGGCCCCGTCGGAGCCTCGCGGGTCCGCCCGTAGGTCGCCTATTCCTCGCCCATGTGGCGGGGCCGCGGGATGACCTTCGGCTGGTCCGCATCGGTCGGCATCCCGGTCTTCCCTTCCACGATGTCGCAATCCTGCCAGCTCACGCCCACGGTCACTCTCGGAAAGGCCACTTTGAGGGTGTAGCTCGCCAGCTTGCCGACGACGAGCCCCTGGGAGCCCACCGCCAGGTTCGGGTTCATCACGGAGAGGTCCCGCGTGAGGATGACACGGCTCTGTCCGAAGACGATCCGACCGAGCTCGCTGCGATCCTTCATGGGCCCGAGAGGCCCGCGATGAGGCCGCCCGTTCTTAAGAGCTCGTCCGACGACCCGTGCGGTAAACACTTTAGTAGGGCTTCCCGTAAGGCAGCCGAACCGGAAGGTCATGGTGGAAACAGGGCGTTCGCCCGAGAAACCGGACAAGACCATCCACCTTCGGATTGACCCGAATGACGAGAACACCACGCTCGAAGATGTCCTCTCGAAGATCTCCGAGCTCCAACGAAAGCATCCGGACCGAGAGGTCTTCTTCGACGGGGACGAGTACGCCATCTGCTCTCGACCCCGACGCGCCAAGACCGCCGTCGCGCACTGACCCCGCTCCGCTCGGCGTCCCGCTCTTCCTGCTGAACCTGAAATCGTATCCGGTCGTCTTCGGTCCCAGGGCCGAGCGCCTCGCCGAGCAGCTCGAACAGATATCGATCGAGCTCGACGTACCTTCGGCCATCGCGCCGGCCCCATGCGACCTTGGCCGGTTGTCCGAGGCGGTCGAGCTTCCGATCCTCGCCCAGCATGTCGACCCGCTCGATGCCGGCGCCCACACCGGATATGTCCTACCGGAGGCGGTGCGCGGGGCCGGAGGGAAGGGAAGCCTCGTCAATCACTCGGAGCACCGCTTGCCCCAGGCGGAGATCGGCGAGGTCGTTCGCCGGTTGGCCGCGCTCGGCATGGTGAGCGTGGTCTGCGCGCAGGACGCCCGCAACGCGGCATCGCTCGCCCGTTTCCATCCTCCGTACCTGGCGGTCGAGCCGCCCGAGCTCATCG
The DNA here is from genome assembly GCA_049799275.1 of Thermoplasmata archaeon. Classification (GTDB taxonomy): domain Archaea; phylum Thermoplasmatota; class Thermoplasmata; order Lutacidiplasmatales; family UBA184; genus Lutacidiplasma. The sequence continues at coordinate 4,503 of JBARHO010000051.1, read as the reverse complement.
GGAGCGGACGTTCCGTCTCCCGTGTCCAACCCGAGGTGATCCGGGATACCGTGCTGGCCGTCCGGAAGGTGAGCCCCGGGACCCGGGTCCTCTGCGGGGCGGGGATCCAGGACCGCGGGGACGTGGAGAAGGCCATCGAGCTCGGCAGCGAGGGGATCCTCATCGCCAGCGCGGTCGCTCTGGCCCCCGACCCCGGGGCGAAACTGCGCGATCTGCTCTCGGGGTTCTCCTCCTCTGAAACATGAGGGTATACCGATAGGACGAGGGCTGCGATGGGCAGGACATCGACCCCGGGTCCGCGCGCAAAGCGTTAGTATTACCGACACGATTTCCAAACAGAGTGACCGACTGGGACCGGGTCCGAGATCTTCGCGAGAAGGGTCTCGACTGGAGATCGATAGCGGCCGACCCGAAGGTCAAGTTCTCCGCTCCGCCGGGCGTGCAGGATCCGGGCCGCGCGCTGAAGACGATGTACCTGGCCCGACAATCTCGCGAACAACGGCCGGGGGCGCAGCGGCCCCGGAGGAAGGGGACCAACGCGGCGCCGGAGAAGGTCCGCTGGAGCCAACGGCTCCCGGTGATCGGGCTCTTCATCATCATCGCGGGTCTCCTCTGGATGGGCATCGCCCTCGCCTACCCTCTGGCCGGATTCTTGGTGGGACCCCTTCCGCCCCGCTTCCCAGATATCCTGCTGGTCGTGATCGCCGGAGCGGTGATCCTCGGCATCTCCTACGTCCTTCGCATGGGGAGCCTCTCAGGCTCCTGGAAGAAGGGGATCGCCGCCGGCATCGTCACGGGGATCGTGATCTCGGGGGCCATGGCCGGAGCCGGGTTCCTGGCGGGCGTCCCGAACCTCACGCCCGTCTATTCGGCCGACTATGGCGGCTGGGACCACGCGGACAATGCGGCGTGGACCCAGGGACAGCTCCCGGTGGTCTTCTTCTACGGATCGGAGGCCTGTCCCTACTGTTCCGCCTCCAGCTGGGCCATCTACAAGGCCCTGTCCGCTTTCGGGAGCGTGAGCGGGTACGGTTACTCTTCATCGAGCGGGAGCGACGTCTATCCGTATACGCCTGAGGTCGCACTTTCGGGCTCATCGCTCGCGAGCAGTTACATCTCGTGGGACCCCCACGAGGATCCCTACAATGTGTCCATCAATCTTCCGGCCGTTAGTATCGATGAACAGCAGTACGTCAACGTCTACGACAGCGCGGGGAACATCCCGTTCCTGGTCATCGGGGGCGTGTACTTCCACGTCGGCACTCTGGTGAACCCTCAGACCCTCCAGGGTCTGTCCGCAGCGACCGTCCAGCAGGACCTCTCCTCCGGCGGCAACAGTGTCTCGAGCGCGATCCTCGGGCAAGCGTACATCCTCGAGGCCTACATGGTGAAGGCGGACCAGATGGTCGGCGTCACGCCCCCTCAGTCGGTCACGAGCGACTCATCCGTATCTTCGATCGTGAGTCAGATCAGCTGAGGTCGGCCCTCGGGTATGGTCGAGGCCCCAACCCTTCACCGCGCCCTTCTGGCGCTCATCGTCCTAGGATTGGCGCTCAGCATCTACGCCGCGCTAGAGGTGTGGGTCGCCGGCCTCTCGAGCGCATGCAGCGTCAACTCAGTGATCTCCTGCAGCCAGGTCCTGAGGAGCGGCCACACGTCCTTCCCTCCCGGTACATTCATCCCGGATTGGGCCTGGGGCGTCGGTGGATTCCTTGCGCTCTTGGTGATCGATGTGGCTCTACTGCAGACCTATGATGTTCGACTCCTTTGGGCCGTTGTCGTTCTCTCTGCCCTCGGCGTCGTGGTCGCCGTCTCTCTGGGATATATCGAGGTGTTCGTGATCCACGCCATCTGCCCGGTGTGCGTATCGACCTATGCGGCCGGTGTCGGCGTCTTCGTGATCTCGGCGTACCTTCTGAAGATGCGTCGTGCGGCCGACCTCGACCTCCGGTCCGCGACCGAGCCGAGCTCCGGGACCCCGTCGACCTAGGTGAGGCGGTACTCTCGCCGGCGCGAGTCGATCATGGAGATCGATTCGAAGACCAAGCTCTGGTGCCTCAGTTCTTCGAGGGCGCTCTGGACGGTCCTCCGCGGTAGGCGGGAGAGGCGCACGAGATCGCTCTGGTCGAGGCCACCATAGCTCTCGAGGAGGAAGTACAGGAACTTCGTTGCCGGAGGGCCCCGCACGATCTTCGACGAGCGGATCGTCCCGAACGTGTCCCCGCGAAGGCCCATGCGCTGGGACGCCAGAGGCGCGACCGAGGAGATGGCCACGTTGCCGAGGTTGGTCTCGGCGCCGAGCTCCCGGATCAGGGAGATCTGCTGGGTCTCGAGGGGAGCCTCGAAGATGAGGTCGTTGGCGGGGTGATCGGAGAGGATCGTTCGGACCCAGTCCCATTTGATCCCACCCTCGCCGTCGTAGATGCCGACCCCTTTACCGGACTCCCGGCTCTCGAGGATCACCTTCCGCGGTTCGAGCGCCCGAGCGTCCCGTACCCGATCCAGGGTCTCTCGCAGCGAGAGCTGGTTCTGGGGGTTCTTCTTCCCGACCTCGATCAATACTCCCAGGTTCCGTCGCTTCGCCTCGTCGGAGAGGTGGCGGATCTGGGTCGAGGAAAGGTCGATGATTCCGTCGGAGACCTCGACCAGGTCGAACCCGATCTCCCGGGTCTCGTCCAGCAACGGGGCGACCCGGTCCCGGGTGATCGCGTACTCGAGCAACGTCCCGCCCGTGGAGACCTCGACCCCGAGGGAATGATAGAACTTGACCCGCTTCTTCAGTTCCTCCTTCGGAAGCAGGAGCGGCAGCCCCCATCCGATCTTCACGATGTCCATGTAGGGCGCGAGCGGGCGGATCTCATCGAGATTGAGCCCGTGCAATCGGTCGAGGACATGGGTGAGCCCGATCGCCCGGGGCCGTTCGACCTTGACGGCGCTGGAAGGGAAGAATGGCATCGACGAACGGCGGGTCGCCGCAGGTGCTGCCATGGTAACGAGCGGATGGATGCCGATCCGGCTCTTAAAGTCCTCTGGGTGACGCACTTTCGTGGAGAAAGCGAGACACTTCTAGCCCTACCATCGAGGGTCCGACCCCCTTTCCCGAGCCTCCCGGCACCGGGGAGCACCGGTCGACCTCCCAAAAGGAGGGTGCTTCCCTCGAGGACCCCCTCGATCATGTCCGGCCCGTATGGGCCTGGGTTCATGAATGCCGAGAGGCCGCTACATTAAAGACCACATATTCATATTCATATGCATGCCCTCGCGGAACATCGCCGTAAGAAAGGACATCTATGAGGCCCTTCGCCGCGAACGCCGGCCTCAGGAGAGCTTCACGAAGCTGCTGATCCGTCTAATGGGTCAACGCGGTCCGTTGGAAGAGCTGGAGGGGGTCTGGGGGCGACGCTCCTCGTCCCCGGACCGATCCGCCCTCGGTCGGCTTCGAAGGGGCCTCTGAACAATGAAGGCCCTGGACACACCCATCCTGATCGACCTCCTTCGAGGTCGCCCCTCCGCGATCAAGACGATACGCGCGCTCTCTGGCGACGAGCTCGCGACGACCGAACTGAACCTGTTCGAGCTGGGACTTCTGGCTCGGGCTACCGGGGCAGCCCATCCCGAGAAGCGGCTCGCGGCGGTGGACCGACTGAGGAGAAAACTGACGGTATTGCCGGTGGATCCTCGAGCGGTGCGCTGGGCGACCGAGCATGCTGCGGGACCTGGCCGCCGCCTCTCGCCGTGGATGACCCTCATGCTCGGGGCGATCGAGGTGAACCTCTGTGCGGAGTGGATCGTGGGGCCTCCCCGGCTGTCGAGTCTGCCGCGGGGGACACGGGTCCTGGCTAGGGCGTATCAATAGAGGCGCTATTTGTAATCATAGATACGTTACATAGATGTCCAGTGAGCCATTATTGTATGAGGTCGTGGGCGGAGCTCGAGGAGAACGACGGAAACGCCCCGTGCAGCCCTTCTGCCCCTCAGGCCCGTGTCCCAGACCCATCCGCCCCCAACGAACGCAATCCTGCATGTACATTACTGAGTAATGATAACACCGTATCATACTTGTCTAAACACTCCATACTGCGGTCACCCCGGCCCTTCTCGGTGCGTCGCCAGGAAGGTGGTCCACCTCGAGAAGTCGTATAATTGTAGTTATACGCACCACTTTTCGAGGCCGTCGCACACCAACTCCTGATACCTTCGAGGGGGGTTCGACCGTACCGTCGGCCGCCAGCGAGGCGCTGGCCAGACCCCCCTGACAGCTTCGTAGGGAAGCGCCAGGCCTGCGACCCACCAGTCCCGCCAGGACGGGGCGTGAGGGGACCTGAACAAAGGCACGGAGGAGGCAGGGGTGCGGTCGAGTATGGGGTTCCACGGCCCCGCCACGGGGCAGACCGAGCCGCCATCCGCAGCGGATCGTAGTCGGCCATCGTCGGGAGCTCCACGGGTCCTTGTCGAACTGGACCGAGATCCCCGCCGCGCAGTTCCCCGCGGCTACGCCCTCTC
>JBARHO010000050.1:0-2929 GCA_049799275.1 Thermoplasmata archaeon | reverse complement strand
CCGGATAGCGGTCCATCGACCGAAGCATGACGGACAAGAGGACGTCGCGCGGCCCGAAGAGCATCGACGAGCGGATGACCCGGTGGGAGAGCCCGCTCTCGACGACCGCTCGATCGAACTGCCTCTTGTACCGGAGGTAGGGGAGACCGGATTCGAGCCGCTCCGGCGCGGCCGGCACGCTCACTTGAAGGAGGCGAACCCCGCCATTCTTCTTGGCAGCCGCCAGCATCCGGATCAGGCCATCCGACAGACGCCGGAACGCGCGCGGGTTCGCCCAGCGGTACCATGCGACGTTGACGACCACGTCCACCCCCTTCAGGGCCGCATCCCAGCCATCGAATTCGCTCACATCGGCGGGTAGCCACTCGACCCGGGCCGCCTCCTCGCGCGCGCTGGGATGCCGATGAAGAGAACGGATCTGGTGGGTCGGAAGGAACTCCTGAAGGACCGCGCGGCCAAGCAGGCCTCCGCTCCCGCCCACGAGCAGGAGACGCGGGCGAGGGTCCTCGCTCATCCGGTGGCCGGGAAGGATCGGACCCGGTCCGCGGGAGGGCCCGCCGGACGTGGCAGGGCGCCGGGACCGAAGATCTCGACCCACGCCGCCCCGGCGGCCTGCGCGGCCTCGTCGAGCGGGACCTTTCGGCCCAGCTCTTGGTCCATCGAGGTCATGATCGACGGATCGAACCCGCACGGATGGAACGAGGCGAACGCGTCGAGGTCGGTCGATACGTTGAGGGCGAACCCGTGCAGCGTGACCCAGCCTTCGACCGCGACCCCGATCGAGGCGATCTTGCGCGGTCCCGGGACCCAGACCCCGCGCCGCCCGGCGATCCGTTCACCGACGAGGCCGCAACGACCGAGCGTCCGGATCACGATCTCCTCCACCTCCCCGACGAACCGGCGCACGTCGTGCCCGCGGGGCGCCAGATCGACGATGGGGTAGCCTATCAACTGTCCCGGGCCGTGGTAGGTGCTCTTTCCCCCTCGCTCCACCCGGTGGACCGGCACCCCCGGAGGGAACCGTTCCCCGTCATCGCCTTGGACACCGACCGTGATCACGGGTGGATGTTCGACCAGGATCAACGTGTCGGGGATCTCCCCCCGGCGGCGGGCCTCGTGCAGCTCCCGCATCTCCGCGAGAGCGCTCGGGTACTCTCGCTCCCCCCACTCACGTAGTTCGGTCATGGACCGGCCTTCGGGCCACGTGCATCGGCTCCCCGAGCCACAGGAGCGCCGCCTCTTGCAAGGTCTCGGAGAACGTCGGATGAGGATGGATCGTCATCGCGACGTCCCGCACCGTGGCCGCCATCTCGATGGCGAGCCCCGCCTCCGTGATGTACTCGCCCGCCCCCTCGCCGGCGGCCTGCACCCCGAGAAGGAGCCCGGTCGAGTCCTCGCCGACCAGCTTGATCCACCCGGCGGTCGCGTGGGCCGCATGGGCCCGGCCGAGGGCCGCGTACGGGAACCGGACCTCCCGAGCGGAGGTCATCCCTCGGGCCCGCGCTTCGGTCAGGCTCCATCCGACCGACGCGAGCTCCGGGGAGGTGAACACGACCCAGGGGATCGTCTGGAACTGGAAGCGCGAGGGGAGGCCGGCGATCACCTCGGCCGCCACCGTTCCTTCCCGGTAGGACTTGTGGGCGAGCATGGGAGGACGACAGCAATCGCCGGCCGAGTAGATCGTGGGCACGTTCGTCTGTTGACGATCGTTCGCCGGGACGAACCCGCTCTTCGGGTCCGAGTGGACGCCGGCCTCCTCGAGGCCGAGCTCCGCCGTCGCGGCCCGTTTCCCGATCGTGAGGAAGAGCAGCTCCCCCGAGAGCTCCTCCTCCCCCTTCGGACCGCTCACCTTCATGCGCACGCCCTCCGGCGTTCGGGCGAGACCGAGCGCTTTGGTCGCCGTGCGAACGGTCACCCCGAGACGCTCGAGCGCGCCGGTGAGCTCGCGCGAGAGGTCCGCGTCGATGCCGGGCAGGAGCTGGGGGAGCAGCTCGACGATCGTGACCTGGACCCCCACGCGCGCCATGAACTCCCCCAGCTCGCACCCGCTGACCCCTCCGCCAAGGACCAGGAGCGAGCGCGGCAACTTCGCGAGCGAGAGCATCTGCCACGCGTTGACGACCTGCACGCCGTCCGGCTCGAACCCCGGGAGGGCCATGGGGACCGCGCCGACCGCGATGAGGGCCTGTTCGAAATCGATCCGCTCTCGCCCCCCATCGGGGGCGATCAGCTCCGCGGCCCGGGGCCCGGAGAACCGGACCTCGCCCTTCAGCACCTGCGTGCCGGCGGAACGGAGGAGCGACGCGACGCCTTGCCGTTCCTTGGTGACGACCGCTTCCTTCCATCGCTGGGCGGCCGGAAGATCGAACGTGACATGATCGGCGACGACCCCGATCTCGGGGCCCTCGCTCGTGACCTGATGGTACAAGGTGGCCGCGTGGATGAGCGCCTTCGACGGGATACACCCGCGGTTGAGACATTCGCCGCCGAGCTCGTCCTTCTCGACCAGGAGAGTGGGAACGCCCAGTTGCCCCAACCGGATCGCGGCGACGTATCCCGCCGGACCCCCCCCGATGACGAGGGCCTTGGTCTGGCGTGCGTAGGTGCCGGCCATCCGCGTCGACCTAGTCCCAGCCGGGGGGTTTTTCCGCCCGTTTCGAGCTCGCGAACACGTCCGACGTCATCGTCTTGGGGTCCGGCGGGCTGATCTGCTCGGCCGCGGCGACCGCGGCCTTGACCTCCTCCTCCGCCTCCGTGATGAGCTGGGTCCTCATCCCTGGGTCCATCAGCCGACGGGCCAGCAGGAACTGTTCCAGCCGGGAGACGGGGTCCGAGGCCCGGGCGCGCTCCATCCAGTCGGCCGCCTGGTATCGGGTCGGGTCATCGGAGCTCGAGTGCGGCGTCATCCGATAGAGCACGAACTCGAGCA
>JBARHO010000049.1:0-7463 GCA_049799275.1 Thermoplasmata archaeon | reverse complement strand
CTGCTGACCGGGCGCACGGACCTCGGGACCAGGATCCCCGCTCGATCCCGCCCGATTCGGTTTCGGAGGGAACGGCATCGATTGAGAGCGTTCGCGGGTCCCTTCAAGGGAAGGTCGGCCCGTCATTTCGGCGGTCCCTAAATCGATGCCAAGGCCGCCGGTCCGCCCAGCGCTCGGGATGTCCCTGATCACGCCCTGTCGAGTGCGGACGCCACGTCCCAAAGTATGGGTGTCCGTCCGGTCGCCTCACCAGCGTTATGTAGAGAGGGTCCCGTTCGATGACGTTCCGAACCTGCGACGGCGTCGGAGGAACGTTCTTTGAGGAGGAATCACCGACCGGCGGTCCCGCGATGGTTCCCGATCCTCGTGGTCCTGCTCCTCGCTCTCGGCGTCCCCGCCAGAGCTTCGGCGTCCCCATCGACGACCCCCGCGGCCGAGACAGAGCGGGACGAGGCGGCCCAGTTGCCCGTCGGTCACCGCTTCCCGACGCCGATTCGTCACGTCATTGTCATCATGGATGAGAACCAGGCCTATTCGACCGTGCTCCAGTACGGGCCCTTCGAGCAGCAGCTAACAGAAACTTACGCCTCCGCGGATGATTACTGGTCGAACCATCACAACTCGCCGATTGATTACGTGGCCGCGACCTCGGGCGTCGACTCGGTCGACTATAACGAGACCCAGACGAGCATCGCGGACCTGACCGGCGAGGCCGGATTGACGTGGGGCGAGTACGATCAGTCGATGCCGTGGCCGTGCGACGCGAACATCTCGGTCGTCCCTGATCAGCTGTACACGCCGGGTCACAGTCCGTTCATCCGCTACCAGGACGTCGCCGGGAACTATGCGACCTGCCGGACCCACATCCTCCCGCTCACCGATTTCTACCCCACCGCGACCGTGGGGACCGTCCCGAACTACCTGTGGATCACCCCGAACAACGACAACGACTCCCACAACGACAACGTGAGCGTCGGGGATGCTTGGCTCCGGACCTTCGTCTCGGGGGTGGAGAACGACTCCTGGTTCAACAGCACGGCGCTCTTCATCACGTACGACGAGGGCTCGACGCTCACGGGCCATCTCAACTACGAACCGTTCGGCGTGGGCGGGGGGCAGATCTACACGGCGGTCGTGAGCCCATTCGCGAAGAAGGGGTATTCCTCACCCATACCGTACGACACGTACGATCTGCTGACGACCACCGAGTGGCTGCTCGGGCTCGGCTCGACCGGTCACAACGACAGCTGGTCGGAGTATCCGCCGATGTTCGACCTCTTCGACTTCAACTCGACCTATCCGATTTCCGGGACCGTCACGACCCCGACCGGCGCTCCCCTCGCGGGCGCCGAGATCGTGAACACGGTCAACAACTGGACCGCGTCCAGTGATTCGGGTGCGTTCTCGTTGAGCTCCCCCAACGACACCTGGACCCTGACCGCGAGCGCGCCGGGCTACGGTCCTGAAATGGAGAGAGTGACCGTCAACGGCACCGGAACGAAGATCCATTTCGTCCTGGAGCCGGAGTACTCGCTTCACGGGGTCGTCGACGATCGCTCCGGCCGACCGGTCGCCAGAGTGCTGATCACCGCCGACCTGCCGGGCGCGGGGAACTGGTCCGTTATCTCGTCGACGAACGGGAGCTTTGTCGCCGAGCTTCCGAACGGGTCCTGGACCCTCACCGCCGCGCTCGCGGGGTACGTCAGCGAGTCCGAGACGGTCACCGTCCAGGGCCCGGGCCCGGCGATCCCGCCCTTCTCGTTGTCGCCGGTGCCGCCTTCGTACAAGTACACGGTCCGCTTGACGAACGGCACCGGACCCGTGGATAACGCGTGGATCACGCTCGTCGGCTCCCCTCCCCCCATGCACATCTTCTTCCCGACGACCCCCGGCGCCCTCGGAGGGTACTCCTCGGCGGTCGTGGTGAACGGGACCTATCGCGCGATCGCGGTGCGGGAGGGGTACGAGCCCGCGTCCTTCGATTTCACCATACGGGGCGCGAACGTGACCGCCCAGCTCAAGATGGTCCCGGCTGTCATGTTCCGTATCGGGCTTCGCGTGTTCGGCCAGGGGGGCGGACCGCTTTCCGGGGCCGATGCGACCTACAGTGTCGATAATGCCACATTGCCGCTGGGAGCCCCGACCAACGTGTCCGGGATCACGTCCGGCGAGGTACCCAACGGCAGCTACCCCATCCTCGTACGCGCCGTGGGCTACGAGCCGGGAGGAACGATCGTCCAGATCTCGGGCGCGAGCGTCAATACGACGGTCTCCCTCATCGCCCTCACCTATCCGGTCTACTTCAACGAGACCGGATTACCCTCGGGTAGGAACTGGTCCGTCGAGATCGACCAGGGGATGAGCTCCTCCGTCGGGCCCTCGATCCTGTTATGGCTCGCGAACGCGAGCGACTATGCGTTCTCAATATCCGGACCCTCGGCGTTCCAGCCTGACCCCGCTCATGGTTCGATCACGGTGTCGGGGAGCTCGGTGATCGTTCGGATCCAGTTCGCCCAAAGACCCCCGAGCCTATGGTCCTCCGTTCGCCTGTTCGGACTGTCCCCGGCCGTGTCGGTCACCGTGATCGGGATCCTCGCCGCAGCGGCGATCGGAGCGGGGGCCTGGGTCTACCGCGGCCGTTCGCGGCGAAAAGGCCCCGACGCACCAGCGACCTGACCTCTGGACTCAAATCCCGTCCGTCGTGGGAGTCGACTCGCTCGACCCCCCCCGCTCCGGACCCTTCCTCCGACGGTCCAGTTCGCGGGCCAGGGCAAAATAGGCGCCGGGCGGGAGCTCCTCGGGTCGACGCTGGGCCCAGTCCGAGGGCCACGCGATCTTCGACAGAACCTCGTCCGGAGGGACACCCGGCGGAAGTACCGCCGAGATCAGGTTCTTGAGCTGCTTGCGACGGGAGGAGAAGAGCTTCTGGATCATGATCTCGAAATCCGGGACAGAGGGCACGGGGATCGCGTCCTCCCGCCGCGTGAACCGGAAGATCCGGGCGTCCACCTCCGGCGCGGGAACGAAGGCCTCGGAGGGTACGACCTGGAAGAGCTCGACCTCGCCGTAGAGGCCCGCGAGGATCGAGAGGCGACCGTACACCTTGGAACCGGGTCCGGCGGCCAATCGATCCGCCACTTCTTTCTGCACCATCGCTACGACCGAGGGGACCCGGAGCTCGAACAGGCGTTGGAGGATCGGGGTTCCGACCGAGAACGGAAGGTTCCCGACCACGCACCGTGGTCGACCGAGATCGACCGTGAGGGCATCACCTTGGACGACCCGTACGCGATCTCCGAACTTCCGCCGCAGCGAGCCCGCCAGCTGGGGATCGCGTTCGATCACGGTGCACGGGGCGATCCCGCGACGGATCAGGGCCTCGGTCAGCGTCGCGAGCCCGCCGCCGATCTCCACGACCTCCCCCGTGCCGGGCGGGACCAGGGCGGCCTCGGCATCCGCCACGAACGGATCGGCCAGGAACGACTGGCCGAACCGTTTGGACGGTCGGATCCCGAGCTCTCGGAGCTCGGCCTCGATCGCGCGGGCGAGCGGCGGGCCCGGACGCCGCTTACGGCGCGACGAAGAGCCGGTACTTGTCGTCGACACCGCTCAGTTCCTGCTCGATCCGCCCTACGATGAGGCGCTCGGGGTTGTGCAGATGCAGGCGGGAGTCGATCTCTTCAAAGCTCGCGAACGGTGCGCGGCGGCGTTCGTCGAGGATGGCCTGCATCGTCTTCTTCCCGATCCCGGGGAGAAGTTCCAGGAGATGGAAACGACGGGAGACCGCCGGCGCCTCGTTGAAGAAGCGCAGGTACCGCGGAGCGTTCGCCCGGACGATCTTCTCGAGCGCCGGCGCGAGCTCGGTCCGGGCCGCGGACGTCAGGTCCTCGTACCCTACCCTTCGACGGACATGGTCGATGTCGGGCGGGCTGGTCCCGACGGGGAGGAGGGCGATGCGCGCCCCCGGGGTCATGTTCGCCCCGGAACGGGGGACCACCTCGAGCAGCTTGAGATCGGACTCGCCGATCGCGAGCGCTACCGGTTCTCTATGGTAGCCGCGCTCGGTCTGACGGCCGGTCGGCAGATGGTCCAGAACATACGCGTAGGTCTCCGTGGACGATCCCCCCGTTCATCGGTGCTGCGCGAGGATCTCCAATAATCGGGTCAGCTGGGGCTCGTCCAGGAGCACGCGCTCCTTCGAGAAGAGGAGGCGGACCTCCTCGGGGTACTGGGGGAGGACATCCGCGAGCTTCACGGCCATGGCGGCATCGACGAACGGAAGGCCTCGTAGCTCCTCGATGAGCGTCTTGGTCGCCTCGGGGGTGAGACGCGTGAACGACTCGGCGTGCTGGAGGGCGAGGGTGGCCTCGCGGGGGAGGGTCCGGCGCGTCGCCTCCTCGGCCAGAAGGTTCCGTACCGTCGTCAGGGACACCGGTTCAGGCACGGTTCCCTCCGCGGGACGGACGGCCCTCGGCCGGCAGAAGATGGACCGGGGTGGCGATCAGCTGCTTCGGCTTCCCGCCATCGACGAAGGCGATCAGGTAGGCCCGACCGACCTGTCGTACGACCGTGCAGACCCGACCCTGGTACCGTGGATGCGGCATGCCGTGGGGGTCGGAGGCCTCGAGACGGACGATGACGCTGTCCCCCACCTCGAACTTCTGAAGGAAGCGGGTGATCGGGGGCAATCCTCTCTCGCGGGCCTTCTTGGTGAGGACCCCCCGTGTGCGGGAGCGGGACCCTTTGGAGCTCTTGACCATCGATGTTCACCTTTCGTCGTGGATCTCTAGAACGTCCAGGAACTCGACGTGGAGCGGGGTCCCGAGAAGCTCGGAGAGGTTCGGCTGAGTTCGCCCTCCATCTCCTTCCACCCATTCCTTGACGTATGTGCCCGCTTCGGTGCGAATGTCGAGCGTGAACCGTCCTTCCTCCGCCGTCACGAGCCGTGCCGACACGATCCGACGCTCTCGGACGAGGTCGGATCGCCGATGCACGACGCGCGTAGGCGTCCGCTGGGCGATGGCTCGGCCCTCGACCATCCGCAGGACTTCATTAATCTTTGCTTCGCCCACGGCCCCTCCTACGCCGACACGGTAGCTCTTCTCAGGGTTCGCCTCCTTGACCCGGACGACCTCGAGCGCCTCCGTCGGCGCGATCTCCACGACCTCGACCCGCCCGGACGCGTTCCGCGCGATCCGTTCCCGGAGCTCGGCCAGATCGACCGAGCGACGGTGCGGCCGGAGCACCTCGAGGACGAACGGTCGTCCGGAACCGAGCATCCGGGCGTCGATATCCTCCCGCCCCATCCCATGGAACCGGGTCCCAGCCCCATCCAAGAGCTCGACGACCGGCTGACCGATCAGCTCCTCGACGCTCGTCGGGTACGTCTTGCCCGTACCACCGCACGTGTCGCATCCGCGACCCGAACATCGGCGGCACGGCCAGTGGGTCTGCGGGATCGTGCGGTCGAGCTTTCGGTAGCGGCCCCGGAAGTAGACCGGAAGGATGGTCGTCTCGACCCGACCGGCGGGGAGGTCGGCGAGGATCATGATCTCGGGGTCGTCCGGGCTGCCCTCGGTGCCGGTCCGCGACTCGATCCGCTTGCCGAGCTCGCGGTTGAACGCCCCCCGGGCGCTCTCCCCCCATTCGCTCCCGACCTCCAGCCAGACCGCTTCCTCGCGGGCCAGGATCTCGGGCTCCCACCGGGACCCACACGCGAAGCGGTGCCACTCGAACGTCGCCACCGCGTTCTGCGCCCTCTCGGCCCAGACATCCAATCGAGCGAACAACCCGCGGCAGAGAGGGCAGGGCTCCGTCGCCGGGGCGGGTTCTGTTCCCAGATGCCCCCGGAGCCGCTCGGCGCGCTCCGGGTTCGAGAGCCCATGACCCCACTGTCCGAACACTCGGCCGAAGCACTCGGGGCAAAGGCCGAGCGCGGCGGCCCGTCGGGCCGCACTGAGGACCCTCTCGTCGGAGGGGAAGGTCGGGGTCGGAGGGGAACGCTCTTCGGACGTAGCGGGGCGCACCAGCGTCGGACGGAAGAGCTTGTCCTCGTTCGAATTCACGAGATCGGCCCGGATCATTGCCGGTGGACGAGAACCTTCTTACACTGAACCCCGCATCGATCGCCGTGACCGTCATCACTGAAGAAGAATTGACCCGCGCGATCGAGCGGACCTTGGTCGCTCACGGCAAGATCACCCCCGAGGAGGCCCGACCCACCGCCCGGATGGTCATGGGATACTTCGGCCACGACGATGCCGTGCTGGACAACAAGCTCACGAGCGACGACCGGGACCATTTCTACCGGCTGGAAGAGGAAGGGCTCCTGACGAGCGAGGAAGAGGACGCCACCGTCTCTCGGGGAAAGACCTGGCGGATCCACTACTGGCTGCTCAAGAAGGGTCGCATCCGCGACGTGGGCGAGACCAGCGACCATCCGCAGGTGGACAGCGCCGAGGCGGTCTACCGCGAGATGGGGGACAGCGTCTGGAACCGCAGCGAGGTCCGCCCGGCCCGACCCCCGATCCCGTAACGGGGCTCGGTCTATCGGCTACCCGGCGGGGATCTGCGCACCGTGACCGGCGGAGGCCGGAACAGGGGATGCGCGGCCGCCGCGCCCGGGAAGTTAGTCCGCTGGATCACCCGGCGGGCATGCTCGATGGCCAGGAACGCGTAGACGAAGACGAGGATGAGCCCGATGAGGCTCGCGAACGCGGAGACCGCGTTCCCGAGACCGAGGACCTGGGTGATCGAACCCAGCGACGCGAGGGCGTTGAATCCGGCGTGCATGACCACCGCCAGAAGGTAGTAGGCCCCGGCGAGACGGGTCTGTCCGTTGAGCCGGCTCTGGGCGTAGCCGTACCCGAACATCGCCGTCGTGCTCCCGTGCAATAGTACGCTCGAGAGGCTGCGCACGATGATCAGAGCGACCCCGGCGATGAGACCTCCCGTCAGATACGCGGCGAGACCGTAGAGGAAGGTCTCGAAGAACCCGAACCCGAGCCCGACGCTCGCCCCGAAGACGGGGCCGTCGGAGAGCTGACGGATACGCTGGCGGTTGGCGTACACGCCGGAGGCCTTGAGGGCCTCCTCGATGAGAGGGGCGATGACGAGGACCAGGAAGAAGACGCCGAACGGGGAGTTTCCGTTCAGGAAGGTGAACTCGGGCGCCGGGTAGGCCTGGGAGAAGGAGGTCCCGCCCGCGACGATGATCGCCTCCAGGAAGGCGGCGACGAGCGTGGCGAACAGCGCACCGTAGAAGAACGCCCCAAGGAGCGGCCCCCAGGGCTCGGTGTTGAACCGCTCGCTCTTCCGTACCCAGGAGAGGTACAGCAGGGCCGGTATGAGCGCGACCAGGATGAGGATGAGGAGGTCGGCGAGACTGCTCATGGCGCGGGGGTCGTCCTTTCGGCCTCACGGGGATAGATGTAGAACCCCTGACCGGACTTCCGTCCCAGCCG
>JBARHO010000048.1:0-13432 GCA_049799275.1 Thermoplasmata archaeon | reverse complement strand
ACCATGACGACCACCAAGCATACGGCGACGGCCACCTGCAAACGCGTGATACGCATTAATGCGTGTGTTGCTGCGTTCATAATCGGCGCGACCGAATCCTTCCTAATATAGGTGATCCGGTCCGGCGTACGGACGGCTCAGTGCGGGACCATCTGCGAGACAAGGGACTGCGATGGAGAGCAGGGCAGAGGTCCGTGCTCGGTGATCCACGGTGGTCCGTCACGAGAAGGGACACGGGGCATCGCGCTCGTTCCCCGCCCGTGCCCGACACGGGAGACCTTACCGATCCGCTCACGGAGGCGCGGCATCGTGGGGCCGGGCCACTTCCGTTCGCCGCGAAGGTGATGTATCCTCCTTAGGTGGACTGGTCCCGAGGGATGAAAATGGCTGCCATAGATCCTCATCCGGCGGTCGAGATCGCGGATCTTGAGGGGGATGCGCGTGAGGAGGCCGTGCCCGTCATCAAAGAGTCGTTCGAAGGGATCTACCGCTGGCACGCGAAGCGCACGCTCCATCGCATCTCCCTGGTCCGCGCCGCCCGGCTGGCCGGGAGGATCGTGGGCGTGTCCATGCTCGAACGGTTGACCCCGGAGGCGAGCTACGTGTACTATCTGGCCGTAGGGGAATCGGTCCGGCACCAGGGGATCGGTGGCCTTCTGCTGGACGATGCCCTGGCGCGTTTTCGATCCGAAGGGGCGCGCATCGTCTATGGGGCCGCCGAGGAGGACAACACGACCTCGATCGCGCTCTTCCGGTCCCGGGGGTTCCGCGTGGTCGAACGCGACGAACCCGGCCTCAAGGAGGGCGGTCTCGGCGCCTGGGGGCTTCGAAGTCGGATGATGCTCGTCTCCGGGGAGGTCCTTCTGGGTCTTCGGCTCCAGGCGGCTCCGGCCCCCCGGGCGGACGGACCGACGTAAGGGATGGCCCGGGGCCGGTTCCGTTCGACCGTTCTCTTGTCCAGGCTCGTGTTCGCGGCGATCCGCGGTCCCCCCCATAGATAATGAGGCTCGACCGGGGTGACCGTCCCCGAGCGGTCTGTGCCGACGAATCTGCGGATCAGCCTAACGATCCTCTCTATCGGCTTCGCGATCGAAGGGGCCGGGGAGCTCTATTCGGTCCTCTCGGGGGGTACGTTCCGCCCGGGAACGTGGCTGCTTCTCATCATTCCCACGATCGCGACCTTGGTCGGTCTGCTGTTCGTTTGGATCGGCCGTCACGAATGGAACGAGCTTCACCGTGACCGTGTTCGGCGGGCCCATGTCGTGTTCGGGCTCAGCGTGGTGGGCGGGTTCCTCGGTGGGGGGATCCTCGGCCTGTTGATCGCCGTTCCGACGCTCGGGGTCCCGACCTGGGCCAGCATCGTGTTCGGGACCTCGATCGGTTCGTTGGTGTTCGGGACGTTCGTCACGTACGGCATATTGGTGTTCCATCTCGTTCGTCCCGTCAGCAAGGGGATACTGATCGCTTCCCTCCTCTGGTCCCTGCTCATCTCCGCCCTCGTCGCCCGGGTCCTGGTGGGCGACCTTCCGACCCTGGTGGGTCTCGTCGATCACCGCACGCTCGATGCGAACGGGCTCGTCGACCCGGTCAGTTCACTGGCCTCGTTCCTCTTCGTGTCCTACTTCCTGCTCCTGGCCTCCTACGTGGACGCACATCGAACGGTCACCAAAGGGCTCGAGACGTCCTCGACCGGCCCCGCGCCAACGGGCGGGACCTCCCGGTAGTCTCGGCCCGCTCGGCCGTTCGGGAAGGGATCAATCGACGGGATGGCCGTCGGGGGGCACGTTGACCAGGTCGTCGGGCTGCTCGATGTCCAAGAGATGGCCCATCTTCTTCCGCTTCGTCTCGAGGTACGGCCCGTCGTACGCCCCGGGCGGGATGACCACCGGGATCCGTCCCACGATCCGGACGCCATGCCGCTCCAGGTCCTCGATCTTGGCCGGATTGTTCGTCAGGATGCGGATCGAGCGGACATGGAGCGACCCCAGGATGTGAGCGGCGATCCCGTAGTCCCGCTCGTCGGCATCGAAACCCAGGAGCTGATTGGCCTCGACCGTGTCATACCCGCGGTCCTGGAGCCGATAGGCCTTGATCTTGTTGCCGAGCCCGATGCCGCGGCCCTCCTGCCTCAGATAGATCACGATCCCGGATTCCATCTTCCCGATCCTTCGGAGGGATTCGATCAGCTGGTCCCGGCAATCGCACCGCAGGGAACCGATCGCATCCCCCGTCAAACACTCGGAGTGGATCCGGACCGGCACGGCCTCCTGGTCCACGATGTTCCCGTGAACGAACGCGGCGTGCTCCTTGTTGTCGAAATTGTTCCAGAACGCGACCGCCTGATAATCGCCGAACCGCGTCGGCAGGTTCGCCAGCGCGAGCAGCCGGACGCAGGTCTCGCTCGGTTCGGGACACTTGTGGTCCACGTTCTCCTGGAGCAATTGCTCAATGATCGGTTCAGGGATGCCCATTGCCAGGTCCTCCGGGAAGCGCCAAGGGGGCGGGGTCCGGCCTCGGATAACGTACATGGCGACCCGGGTCTCGCACGCTCTGGAGGCTCGAGGACCGCTACGTACTGTCGATCCTCGGGCCGCCCGTGGCCCGGAACGCCACCTCGAGGAGGGCTCGACGAAGGCTTCAAGGGGAAGGGGTCGTTGACGGGGTCGAGCAACCATGCCCGCACCGTCGTCCTCACCATTGCCGCCGCCGCCCCCGCCCCCTCCTCCGCCCCCAATGGACGCCGGGCCGGCGACCTTGAGCGAGGCGTTCGGCGTCCACCTCCTTCGCAACTTTCTCGTCCAAGATCAGATCCTATCGCTGGGCCATACCTACCGCGTGATGGACGCTCAGAAGAACCATCTGTTCACGGTCCAGGGGGACGCGGGGCAGAACGTCTCGGCCGGCATCCTGGAAGGGACGATCGGGGGCTACCTCGGCCGATACGCGGGTCGGTCGATCAACATGAGCTATTCATTGACGGACCGGGCCGGGACCCGATGGGCGGTCCTGCAAAAGCAGGGATCGGGCAACCATTCGACCTTCACCCTCTATGACAACGCGCAGCGACCTTGGCTGATGATCGAGATCCAGCGAGGTCTGGTCGGGGGGATCCAGGCGACGGCCCGGGCCCCTACCGGTCAACCGATGATGGCGACCTCGGGCAACCTGATCCGACACAACTTCGTCATTCGCGATCCGCAGGGGCAGGAGCTCGCCAAGGTCCACGAGCAGTGGATCGCGGTCCGCGATACGTACAACGTGGACCTGATCGGGGCGATCGACCCGCTCTTTCCATTGGTCTACGCGATCGCGATCGATTACGAGAAGATCAGATAGGCCGCCTTCGACGTTTCCGGTCGAGAGACCGAGCGGATCGATCAAGGCGTGCCCCTTCGGGCCGAGAGGTGCTGCGGCCGGGTCGTCGATGCGATGAGCGCCCCCCGGCCCGGCCGTAGGGCCGCCGACCCTCAGGATGCAGGGCCAAGGGGACGACCATTCCCTAGAGTTCTGGACCCGGGGGAGGAGGGCAGGGAGCGTCCCCCAACGGGCGACCATGGACCCGAGCCCCATCGAGGACAATCGTCCCGCGCTGACCCGCAGGGACATCCCTATACGAGCCATGACGTTGCGGTAGCGTGGCGATGAGAGCGGAAGGTACGACGGCCCGCTGCTCCCGATGTGGTACCGTGACCCCTGTGCCAGCGGACTGGCGGGTCCTGCAGTGCCCGAAGTGTGGCGATCCGATCATCCGGATGGAAGAGGACTCGAAGTACGACTGAGCTGGTGGGGTCCAAAGTTCCGGGGAACCCCTGGGCCCCGGCTTCCCAGCGATGATGGTCCCCCCGAGGCCGTCGGTTCGGTTGACCCGGGTCGCTGCGGGTCCTGCTCCGGATGAAAGTTCTCACCATAGATTATTCAGTCCGGGTCCGATCGGGTCGAAGGAGGGCTCCATGGGGTTCCTGGTCGCGGCCTCGTACTTCTATTCGGATGTCGTCCTGCTGGTCGAGATCGCGATCGCGTTCATGCTCATCGTCGGGATGTTCGTGGTCCGCCGAGGTCACATCCGCGCCCACATGTACATCCAGAGCTCGATGGTCCTGGTGAACATCCCGATCGTGCTGATCTGGATGGTCCCGGAATATACCCAGTGGGTCCTTCCGGGGATCCCCCACGACATCGGGCAGCAGTTCTACTGGGTGCCGACCCTGATGCTCGTCGCCGGGATCGCGGCCGAGGCGTTGGGGGTCTTCATCCTGCTCGTGGCCGGCACGAACTGGATCCCCGAGCGGCTACGGTTCCGCCGGTACAAGCTGTGGATGCGGTCGGAACTCCTGCTCTGGTGGCTCGTGGTGCTCCTCGGTATCAGCACCTACTATGTCTGGTACGTCCCCCATTGAACGCTCGTCACGGGCCGTCGCGCGGCGCACCGCGCCCTTCGATCAGGGAACGATGCTGATCTTTCCGGACCGCCCCATCGAGACCTGGAGCTTCCCACGGAAGTCCTTGACCCAGCCGTCCGTGATGCGGACCTTCTGACCGACGGTGTAGCGCTTGGTGTCCTCGCCCCACAGCGTAAGGGTGATGGTGCCGGTGTCGTCCTGGAGGGTGGCGTCGGCGACCTGGGAGGAGCCCCGGGAGGTCGTGACATCTCGGACCGGGGAGATCGCCGTTATCGTCGCATCGATCGTCGCATTGGAGTTCGCGCGGAGGGTGGCTATGCCTGGCATTGCGAGGAAAGAGCAACCGAACCCCCTTAAACCGCTTCCGATGCCCCGGGGGCTGGACCTTCGGAGGTGGAATGTCGCGCCCCGCGGCGGCGCACCGCGCTTCGAATGGGTTCAGGCGGCCCGGGCCCAGACCCACGTGATGGCCCCGCCGAGCGATGGGACGAGCTCGACATGGTCGAAGCCCGCGTCTCCGAGGGCCCGGCCGACACGGTCCTCCCAGCCGGAGCGGGGCGCAATATCAGAAAGGAAGGAGAGCAATCGCTCCCAGTCATCCCCCTCTTGGTCGCGACGTCGACCCAGCCATGGCAGCAGGTGCCCGAGGTACTGGGCGTACAGCCACCCGGCCGGTGTGTGCACCAAGGGGCGGGAGAAATCGTAGCCGCCGAACCGACCCCCGGGTCGGAGCACTCGTCGGATCTCGGCACAGAGGCGATCCAGATGAACGTACTTGAACAGGTAACCGGCGGTCACGAGGTCGAAGCTCTGGGATCGGAACGGTAGCGATTCCGAGTCCGCCAGGACGGATCGTCGGTCGGCGACCGGGCGACGAGAGTGTTCGAGCATGTCCCGGTTCATGTCCAGGCCGATCACCGAACCCGCGCCCAGGACCCGCCCGAGACGCTCCGAGATCAACCCGGTCCCGCAGGCGAGATCCAGGGCCCGCTGCCCCGGCCTCGGTCCAAGACGCCGGAGGAGGGTGTGCTTCCATCTCAGGTCCTGACCCCACGAGTAGGTAGCGACCGCGGCATCGTACCGAGGCGCCAGCCACGCGAAAAGGTCGCGGACAAGCCCCCGGTCCGGGACACGACCGAGGTCGGTCGTTGCGGTGTCCGGACCCGGGTTCATCGCACTCTCGGTTCAGCTCGACGCGATCAAGATCCGGCTCATGAGGAGGGCCAACGCAAGGAGGAACGTGCCGAAGGCCAGCACTCCGAGCGCGAGATCCACCCGGCGGATCGAGACCCAGGGCGGGTCCGGTCGGCCGCCTTGGTCCTGGGGGCTCGCGGCCGCTCCGGACCGAAGCCGTCGGGAAAGCCGAGATAGACGGATCTCGAGAACGGCGACCGCCGCGAAGCCGGCGGCGACCAGGACCGCAACGATCGTGATCGTCCCGGATTGGGCATAGAAGCTGGTCAGGAACGGAAGGCTCCCCCAGGAAAGGGCGAAGACGCTCTCGCGATGTAGGAGCCCTCGAAAGACGGGCGCGAGCGGGTATCCGAAGGCGCAAAAGGCCTGGATGAGGACCAGGATCAAGATCGGCCAACCCACATACCAGAGAGAGCCTACGACCCCTAGGGCGATCGCGACGCCGATCCCTCCTGCTCCGCCCAACCACAATCCCCACGACGGCCAGTGCCGCACGTAGCTCGAACCCATCCCGGGCAGTTGATCCAGGAAATGGGCGCCGACGCCCAGGCCCAGGAAGTAGGCGACCAGCGTCCCGATCAGCACGATCCAAGAGATGTGCGGGGAGATCGCGGCCCCGACGAGAACGAAGCTGAGGACCATGAGCGTGTAGGGCAGGTGGAGCATGGTCCAGAGCTCTCCCCAGAAGGTCGGCGGTCCGGCGTACCAGGTCGGTCGCCGGTCCTGCCAGGGTGTCGCGGAGGGCCCTGCAGCAGGGCTCACAGGACCGGCTCGATCGACCCCGGATGGCGGACGGCAGCGGCGATCACGCCGGCGTGGAGCGGTTCGGAGGACGGAGCCGATGGTCGGCGTCGGCCGTGACCCGCCCGTCGTCCCGCCGGCGTACCGCTCGCCCCCATTCTCGCGGACGTCCTCCTATCGGGTCGGTCGGGATAGTCCTTTTGCCGGGCCAGACCCGCCGGAGAAGGTTCCGCCCAGGAGCCGGCGGAGGGCACTGGTGAGGGCGCCTAGTCCCGAGCGGGACTGCGAGGGGTAGGCTGTGATCCTAGCCTTGAACGGAGCTCAAACGTCGCCTTCGCCGCACCAGGCCCCACCGACCGGGTCCTGCGCGGCCTCGGTCACACCACAACGCAGCGCCCATTGCTGCAGTACCCCCTCGACCGCCGACGACCCCTGGGAGAGGGCGGCGCGAACCTCGGAGATCAGGGTCTGGAGCCGTTCTCTTTCCGCATCCGTAAGGGTGGGGCCATCCATCGTCGACCTTTCCGATCTCTGCACCGTTCGCCGTGGGGGAATCCCACGATCGCTCCGCGCCGCCCCCTACATGGGCATCCGAGGACAAAGCCTCGCCGACGGGGGAGTTCCCTCAGCGCGGGACTCCCGATCCCGGTATTCCGGAACAGCTACCCATCGACCGAGCCGGAAGAGTGTGGATCATCGGGCGCCGAAAGGTAGGGGGATTCCGAGCCAGCGGCCTCCGACCTCGGGAGACGATGGCTGATCCCTCCCATCGCTTTGGAGAGGATGGCCATCGTCACGAAGGACAGGACGAAGACCGTGATCATGACGACGAGGATCCCGAAGGACTCGATACCCAATTGATGCAAGGCATTGGTGCCACCCCCGAAGAAGAGGCCGGACGGAAGGTGGGGGTAGCCCGAACCCGTGGCGAACGAGCTCTGGGCAAAGAACGCGATCATGGAGACGCCGAACAACCCGCCCAACAGGTGACCCGGCAGAAGGCCGACCGGGTCGGAGAACCATTTGAACCGGCCGAACCAGCGCTCCCCGATCAGGAAGAGCGGGCCCGCGGCGGCCCCCAGGATGAACGCGCTCGCCGGGCTCACGAACCCGGCCAGGGGTGTGATGATGATGAGGCCCATGAGGATCCCGTTCACGGCGTCCAGCAGTCGAGGGCTGCCCAATCCTCCGATGTTCCGGAACGCGAGCGTCGAGACCATGCAGGAGGATGCGGCCACGAACGTCGTCAGTACCACGACGATGGCCTCGTCATTGAACTGGAGGACGCTCCCGGGGTTGAACCCGAACCAACCGACCCAGAGGAGCAGGATCGCCAAGGTGAGCCACCCCGGACTGATCCGGATCGGCACCTGCGGGCTCGAGCTGTGGCCGCGAGCGCGCTCCTCCCGCCATACCTGTACGAGGACCCCCAGGCCGGCCGCCCCGGCGGCCCCATGAACGACCAGCCCACCCGCGAAGTCGACCATCCCCATCTTCGCGAGCCAACCGGTCGGGTTCCAGATCCAGGCCGCCGGTAGGTTCCAGATGAGGGAGAAGTAGACGATGGAATAGACCGCCAGCGCGAGGGACTTGACCTTGTGCAGGAAGACGACCCCCACCAGGGCGAAGGTGACGGCGGCGAACGCGGTCTCGAACAGAAAGTACGTCCCCGTGGTCAGGCCGGTACCGAAGTAGGCCGCCTGCATCGACCACCACACGTCCTGGGCCGGGAGCACGGAGGACGAGGAGAAGCCCCCGAGGACGAGGCCGGGAGCGTAGGTCGGGTTGCCGATGATGCCGTTCCAGGTCGGGGCGAACGCCGTGTTGAAACCCACGAGCCCCATGACCACGACGGCCGAACCGGTCATGAAGACGGTCTTCAGCAGGGAGTAGTAGAGGTCCTCACCGAGCTCACCGACCTCCAGCAGCCCGACCGCGATGGTCATGGTGAAGACCAGTAGTCCGGCGAGCAGGACCCAAAGGTTGTTGACCAGTGGATCTGCGATCAGAACGATCCATCCCAATAATCGAGGAGCCCGCGTCCGCCCATCCTTTGCCTTGCCGCAGTGAGAAGGGGTCTCCGGAATTGGTGTATTTAGAGCTTATTGTCCCCCCGACTGGGGTCCCCGCGCACACTCCCGGCCCGTGGGGCACACGGGGTCTCCTACCTCAGAGATAGCGTCCCTGAGGAAATCCGGCCCGGGCTCCAGCATCGCCACCGATCCCAGCCCGGCCTGCATGCGGGCAGGGATCTGCGCCGACCGGAGGAAGCGCGTGGGGTCAGGTTCCGACAGATGAACCGTTAAAGTTGGGCCCGGATTGGGGGGCCGTGGACCCTCGGGAGCGGGAACTGCTGACCGGGATGGGCAACTGCTTCGAGGCCTGTGGGGAGGACTTCGAGGGAACGATCGAGATGGTGGCCCACGCCCGGCACCGGACCCCCGAGGACGTCAAGGGCACGCTCCGTGGGATGCGGGAACGATACCGGGATGATCCAGAGTATCGGACGCTGCGGGATCGCCTGCCGACCGACTTCCTCCTTTAGACCGGGGCGCTCGACGGGTTGGAATGACGAAGTGCCCTGCCTGCCTGGCCCCGTTCGAACGCGGGGATCACTCCGCTCTCTCGTTCCATCTGGTGCAAGAGGCCGACGCGAGCGACGCCGCGCACGTGCGATGGCTGAACCAGAACCTCTCTCGGAAGAAGATGGAGGCGGGCGAGCTCGAAGCGGCCCTCCGCCAGTTCTTCGACCTAGGCCCCGGGTCGCTGAAAGGATGGATCAAGGCCCGGTTCATCCAGAAGTTCTACGGCCCGATCCCGCACCCGTTCGTCACGGCCCTTCAGCATCCGGATCGACCGGTCCTGCTCGGGTACGTGGTCGAGCATCAGCATTTCCTTCGTCAGTGGGTCCGGTCCTGTTCGTACATCATGGCCCGGACCGATCGACCGGATGTGATCCTATACGAGCTTGACAACCTCAACACGGAGTACGGTGGGATGGGCCCCCAACGGGTCGCCCACTACGAGCTCCTTCTTCGCATGGGGGAGAGCCTGGGACTGGATCGATCGCGGACCCTCTCGACCCCACCCCTCTCGGCGACCCGGATCGCGATCGAGGGATGGGAGCGGATCGCGACCTCGGAGCACTGGGTCTCGGCGATGGCGGCGATGCACAGTCTCGAGCTCATCGCGAACCGGGACCTGGTGAACGAGGGGGCCTCGGTCCGCTATTTCGATCCGGGCATCCTCGACGGCGACCAGGTCACCCAGGCCACGAAGGACTTCCTGCGGGAAGGCTACGAGGCGGACGTCGGCCACTCGGACGAGGCCCTCGCGCTCGTCGACCGGTACGCCCGAGAACTGTCGCTCGAAGAGGATGTCCAGTCCGTCTTCCTCCGATCGGCCGACCTGTTCGACGATTATCTCTTGGCCCGGCTCGAGAGGTCGAGCGACTTTGAAGGTTAACTACACGGGATGCGCCATCTGCGACTCCACCTGGGGCAACGTCTGGGAGGAGGTGGAGGGGGAGCGGCTGTTCTTCTGCTGCGCGCTCTGCGTCACGCAGTTCCGAGGGCTCATCGAGCGGACGAAGGCCCGGACGCACTGGGACCACATCGATGCCGTGGAGATCGCGGGGGACCGCCGAGGCCGGACCTGTCGTCTCCGGCGGGGCGCGGACGAGCGCCGCTTCTTCATCGCCTTCAACTCGCTCGGGGCGGTCCGGGCGTTCGCCGAGCTCCCCGAGGTCGACCGGGTACGGCCCCCCTGAACATCCCCCCTTGAGAGGGACCGAAGTGCCGGGCCCTCGAGCGAGGCCTGCCGCTGACTGACGAATAGCTCAGCTGACCCCGGCCGCACGCTCGCTCAGGGAGGAGGCGGTGGACCATCCGCCGCCCCAGGGGGAGGCGGACTACCGTCGACCGCTCCGGGGGGAGGGGACTCGGGGGTCGCGGGCGGGGTCCTTCTTCGGCGCCGGGCCAGGATGGTCACGACCGCCGCGACGACGATGATGGCCAGGACCAGCCCGAGGAGCGCATAGCCTTCCGCGGCGGGTAGACCGAGGAACGTCGGGGACGAGGTCGTTTCGTTGTTCGGGGGAGGCGGGGCGACGGCCATGAAGGTGACCCCCCGCACCGCTGGTCCGCCGTTCACGATGATCGATCCCGAGCTGGGGGCGACCGTGTAACCGGTGACCGCGCCTACCGAGAAGTTGAACGTACCGTTCTGCTCGGTGAACTCGACGGTGGCGTTGGTCGAAGTATGCGTGGTCCCGTTCAGGGTGACCGTCCAGCTCGTGGCCGCCGGTAATCCATTCTCCGTAAAGGTCACCGCGTAGTCGGGATGGACGACCACGGCCACGAACGAGATCGCCTGCGAGGCGCTGGTCCCGTTGACGGTAATGCTGCCTGTGGTAGGGTCGGCGGTGTAGCCGGCGATCGCCCCGATCGAGAAGCCGTACGTGCCGTTCACCTCCGTGAACGTGACGGTAGAATTGGTCGAGGACCCGGCGGTCCCGCTCAGACCGACCTCCCAACCCGTTCCGGAGGCGAGCCCGGACTCGGTGAACGTCACCGAGTACACGGGTTGGACCACCGCGGTGAAGGCGATCGGCTCGGAAACGTTGGTCCCATTGACCGTCAAGTTCCCGAACGCGGGATCCACAGTGTAGCCGGCAACCGCCCCGATGGAGAACCCGTAGGTGCCGTTCGGCTCGGAGAACGCGATCGTGGTCGTGGTCGAGCTCTGGGGGCTCCCGTTCAGCACGACGGACCAGTTCGTCCCGGCGGCGAGCCCGGTCTCCACGAACGTCGCGTTGTAGACGGGCGAGACCGTGAGATTGAGCCCGGGGCTTTGAACCGGGGTCCCGGCCGAGTCGTTCACCGTGGCATACACGACGGACAGGCCGGCGGCTCGCGGTGTACAGATGATCGATGACGAGTTCGCCGATGCGCAACCCGTCGGGAGCCCGGACCAGACGAAGACCTCGGGCGGGGTCGCCCCCGTCACGGTCACGGAGAGGGTGGTCGCCTCCCCGATGTACGGCCGGGCCGGTGTAGCGGTGGGGCGGTCCACGTGCAGGTTGGAGGGCAGGAGGTGGAGGACGAAGACCCCGGCCGACCGGCTGGCCCCGGAGACCGTGACCGAGCGATTGACCGGTTGGTATCCGCTATCGTTCGCGGTGAGGAGATAGGTCCCATTGGTCACGTCGATCTGGAACCCCCCGCTGAGGTTCGTGTACGCCGTTAGCGTGGTGTTGCCGCTCAGGTAGGAGACCGATGCTCCGGAAAGGGCCTGGCCCCCGCTCGACTGGACCGTTCCCGTGATGCTGTACTCCGGGACCGAGGCCGAGGGGACCTCGTAGGCGGTCTCGTTCCCGTTGTTGTCGCCCACAAAGACCTCTCCCCGGGCGACGCTGATCGGTGGCTCGATGGTCTGGGAGTAGGCGATGCTCCGGAGGACGATTCCGCTCTGAGCCTTGATGAAGAGCAGGAGGTTGTTGTCCCCGACGATGACGACCCCGTTCACGTAGACGGGAGCCCCGTAGGTGTTGTACGGCTTCTGGGTGAACCCATCCGCCCAAACGAGGGTGCCATTGATCGGATCGAACGCGCGGATCGAACCCGGATAGCTGACCCCGCCGATGATCGTCGCTTGACCCATCGCGTACACGAGCCCGCCCCCGAACGACGTCGAGATGCGGCCGTACGGGCTCGTCACGTTCTTCTCCCACATCACCGTGAGGTTCGATTGGTAGAAGGCGTACAGGATCCCGTTCTTGTTGATGGCCGTGACCATCGGGGGTCCTCCCGCCGGCGTGAACACCGTCGGGGACACCCCGAAGTCGCCGTCCAGGATCCGTTGGTCCGCCGGCACCTGGAACTGGTTCTCCAGGGCCAGAGTGGTCGCGTTCAGTGCGAGGATCGACTCACTGTAGGTCGAGGCGGTGGGATCCTTGCCCGGGTTACCGGTCGGGAGAAAGATGGTGTTGGTCGCGGGGTTCAAGGACGGCGAGCCCCAGATGCTCGATCCGTTCTTCTGGGTCACGCTGGTATTGAAGAATCCCAACACGGAGTGGTTTCCCGACAGAGAGATCCGATCAAGGCCGGCACCCACATGGGGTTCTCCACACTCGGCGGAGACCCCGATGTACGCGGACCCGTCGTAGATCAGAGGGCTCGACCAGACGAAGAAGCCCGCGCTGTCCGAGCCTCCAACGATCTGCCGCCAAAGGACCGAACCGGTAGCAGCGTTCAACGCATAGAGATGGGAATCGCCGCCTCCGACATAGAGGGTTGACCCCACGATCGTCGGGGTGGAGACGACGCCGACGATGCCGTAGTAGCTCGCGCACCCGGTGTCATTATGATCGAGACCGAGGTAGGTCGCCCATACCTGGTGTCCCGTGGTCGCATTGACCGCGTACTCGTAGCCGTCCTGAGCCCCGAAGTACACGGTGCCGTTGAGCTCCACGGCTTGGGACTGCACCCCGCCCGCTTCCCCCCGGGTCGCGTTGATCGTCTCGAACTTCCAGAGCGGCTCAAGCTGGGGGAGCGAGCTGAGGTTCAACAGGACCTCCCCCGAGATGTTCGATGTATGCTCGACATTCCCGAGGTAGGTCGTGAAGTCGGAACCCGGCCGCTGGGGGTCGGCGGCCGGACCCGGGGCGTTCGCTCCGGGCGGATACATGACTACGGTTCCGGTGGAGGTCTCGGATGGGAGCGACACGGTAGGGTCGCGGGCTACGGCCGGGGTCGAGAGGGTCGGCGAAGCGTGACCGTTCGCAGAAGTAGCGAGAGAGCTGGGAGCGCCGACCGGCCCCGAGCAGAGGAGGCTGAGCAGTACCAGAAGGACCACCGGCCAGAGGGTTCGTCGCGCGGTCGCCGGTCGATGGACCCTTCCCATTCTCATCCGTCCTCCGATGCTCGGCTGGGATTCCGACCCGAATTCTTACCTTAATGGTTCGTTTGCCTCGGAAACGGGACCGTGAGCTCAGGTCAGGGAAGGGGCGGATAGGCCGGGGCGGGTTCGGCTGCCCCCGCCTCCCGTAGCTCCGGGGGCGGCGTCCGCCGCCGTCCCCGGATCACCAAGGCCACCAG
>JBARHO010000047.1:0-23097 GCA_049799275.1 Thermoplasmata archaeon | reverse complement strand
CTCCCAACCCGCCGGGACGACCGTCGAGATCGGCCACGGGCTTCGGGCCCGCCTGTCGGAGGCGCGTGCCCGCCTCTTCGATCTCGCCGACGCCGACAGCAAGGCCTACGAGGAGGTGGGCACCGCGCGTCGGTCGCTCAAGGAGCGCCCCGACGACCCGGCCCGCAAGGAGGCCTGGCGGGTCGCGCTCGAGCGAGCCGCGGAGGTGCCGCTCGCCACCGCGAGCATGGCCCAGGAGCTGATCGGGGCCCTGTCCGAGGTACGATCGCAGACCAAGCCCGCGCTCGAGAGCGATCTCGTGAGCGCGCTCGCGCTGCTGGCAGCGGCCCGCGACTCTGCTCTTGCGAACGTGGCGATCAACGTACCTGATCTCAAGGAGGCGGGCGGGTCCACCGAACGCTTCGAGCACGCGCTCGCTCGGTTGCGGTCGAGCGGAGCTCCATAAGCGGGTCCCATGTCGGCCCCCGATCTGGTGGCGGGCCGGTCGCGCCCCGATGTGTGGGTCAACTGCGCGGTCTCCGTGGATGGTCGCCTCGCGTATGCGGGCGGACGGCGCGCGCGGCTCTCCGGCCCCGAGGACCTCCGCCGGGTCCAGGAGCTGCGGGCGACCTCGGATGGGATACTCGTCGGTGCCGGCACGATCCTCCTCGACGACCCTTCGTTACGGGTGCACTGGGAGATGCTGGATCGGCCGCCGGGATCCCCTCCCTTCCGGATCGTTCTCGATTCTAACGGCCGCGTGCCCATGACGGCTCGCATCTTCGACGGTAGCCTTCCAACGATCCTAGTGACGACCCCGGCCAACCCCCACGTCTATCCCGGTCCGGTCGAGGTGCTCCGCACCCCGGGGCCCCGAGTGGATCTGGTCGCGGCGTTGGTGCTGCTCCAGCGCCGGGGCCTTCGACGCGTCCTCGTAGAAGGAGGAGCGGAGGTCCTGTCCTCCGTCCTGCGCACCGGGCAGTGGGACCGGCTCACGGTCTACGTGGCCCCCGTGGTCATCGGCGGTCGCACCGCCCCGACGATGGTCGCCGGGCCGGAGGCGGCGGGACCTGAGGACGTGGTGCCCCTGGTCCGAACCTCGGCGGCCTCTCTCGGCGAAGGGACCCTGATCAGTTATGTTCCTGGTCCGGCGGCCCCACGTACCTAGCGCTCACCCTTATTTGCGAGCCCCATTCCCGGGACCCGGTAGGTCCATCCATGAAGCTGGTCCACTTCCTTCTCGCTGATCAGTTCCACTTCGGCATGATCACCGATTCGGGCGAGTTCATCGACCTGGACACCGCCTGCCGCGATTATTTTGGCGTCAATCCGGTGAAAGGGGCCGACCCGAGCCGGTTCCGGGACATGCGGGCGTTCTTCGTGGGGGGGACCGATTCGGTCGAGCTCACCCGGAAGATCATCGACTACATCGACCGTCGGCGCAAGATGGGCTGGACGCCCCGCGCGGCGACGGGGGCCCGTCTCCTGTTCAAGGCGGAGGAAGGGATCCGCCTCCTCGCGCCCGTCATCAACGGGTCCAAGATCTACTGCCTCGCGACGAACTCGCGGAGCCACCTGGCCGAGCAGAACAAGCCGACCCCCACGCAGCCGTACGCGTTCACGCGGTTCTTCAACAGCTTGGTCGGACCCGGCGAACCGCTGGTCCTCCACGGCGCCGGGACCTTCCCGGACGTCGAGCTGGAGCTCGCCGTGATCATCGGGAAGCACGGAAAGCACATCTCGCTCGCCGAGGCCCCCGAGTACGTTGCCGGGTACTCCATCGCCTTCGACATGGGGTACCGGGACCTTCAGTACCCTTCGCCCGGTGCCCCGCCGGATTGGGTCATGGGAAAGGGGTTCGACGCGAGCATGGCGGTGGGACCCTGGGTGGTGCCGAAGGAGGAGGTCGGGGACCCGGGTCACCTCAAGATGGAGCTCAAGGTCAATGGGACGGTCCGGCAACAGGGGGATACCTCGGACTATGTGTTCTCGGTCCCGCAGATCCTCGCCCATCTGTCCAAGGGGATCACGTTCGAGCCGGGGGACGTCATCACGATGGGCAGCCTAGGCGGGGTCACCGGCTTCGAGTTCGGTAACGAGAGCCGAAAGCTGAAGGCCGGGGACACGGTGCTCGGATCCATCGAGCGGATCGGGGAGCTGACGATCCCCGTCAAGGCCGAAGCGTCGCCTCCCCCCGGAGGATAAGGAAGAGCGCGGCCCCGACGGGGATCTCGCGGACCTCCCCCTCGGTCCCGTGCACCGACGCGGGCGGGAACGGATAGTCCACGGTCTCGTGGAACTCGACCGATACCGCTCGGTCCCCGGAGAGGGCGATGGTCGCCTCCCGGAACGGGTCGAAGTCCTCCAGTCGGTCGCGTGTCAAGGGTACCACCCGGAAACCGGTCCCCCCGTGGAGCGATCCTGGCAATCGGATCAGCCGGTGGACATCGGTCGTCACGGGAGCATCGGTCTCGCCCTGCAGCTCGATCGCCGCGATCCGCAGGACGGTCTCGAGGAGGTCCTTGGGTGCGTCTCCCGGGAACACGTCGAGGCTCTGGCCCTCCAGGATCTGACGGGCGTGTCCGTGTTCCAGGAGCTGGCGGACGAGACCCCTGGCCACCTTCTTGGGGATCCCGAGGCCCTCGAGCTCCGCCTGGGCCTGCTCGGGACCTTCGGCCTCCCACCGCAGCAGGAGACGGTTCAGGGCCCGAGTGATCCGACCCCGCCACCCGGGCGCGTCGGGAGGTTGCAGGCGCTTGAACCGTCGCGCCCGCCGACGCCGGCCTGGTCCGGGCTCGTCCGCCGCCCCGGCCGCGTTCGGATCCTCGACGGAGACCGAGCCCAGATCGGGCTCGAGGCCATCCTGGATGGCCGTCCCTGGTTCGAGACCGGTCCCGAGGATGTAGTCCACGAGCTCGCGTCGTTCGGGGCTGGTCAGTTGCTGGAACCGGGGGTCCTGCACGTGGATGTGGTACCCGCGACCCCCGGAGAAGACAAGATGGGTCTGTTCGGGGTCGACCCCAAAGTCCCCGATCAGAAAATCGTCGTAGAGGTCGCGCACCCGCTCCCGGACCCGCACCAGTTGCGACGGGAAGTCGAGCCGCTCGGCCTGGCGAAGGTGGTCCGCATCGAGATCGAAGATGAGGTCCGCGCCCAGCCATTCCTTGGCCGCCATGTTCGGGGCGTCCGGGGTCCGGTAGTAAGCGGAGGAATAGTAGACATGACGAGGGGTGTCCCGGGCCAGGAAGCCGCGGAACGCCTCTGCGGACCGGAACGCCTCGTGCCGCCGCATCAAGGTGGCCGTCGTGAAGGGGAACGCCGCGAACTCCCGGCGGGTGAACCGGGCCGGGAGGGCGATCGCCTCGGCGGAGTAGTACTGCCGGAACTGTCCGCGCGCCCACTCGAGGTCGACGCCTTCCAGGCTGAGCGTCTTGCCCATGGACCCTATT
The DNA here is from genome assembly GCA_049799275.1 of Thermoplasmata archaeon. GTDB lineage: Archaea > Thermoplasmatota > Thermoplasmata > Lutacidiplasmatales > UBA184 > Lutacidiplasma. The sequence continues at coordinate 19,669 of JBARHO010000047.1, read as the reverse complement.
CCACGTCGAGGATCTCGCTCGTGGTCGTGGCCTCGGCGAGCGCATCGTCCCGACGCAGCCGCGCGAGCATCCGGAAGACCACGGAATGCTCGCTGCCCCGCAGCAGGAGCTCGACGGCGCGGGTCGCGCGCTCGAGCTGCGGTTCCTTCCCGATGAGGGCGACCGTGTTCCCGTAGACGCTCATGGAGGCGCCGGAAAGGTCCTCGATGCGGCTGCGGGCCCGTCCTTCGGTCCCGATCAATCGGGAACGGATCCGCCACATGGCCGACTTGGCCCTCCTCCCGGTGACCGTTTTGATATCGATGACGCCGAGGTAGGTCTCATCGTCGGCGAGACGCGCCGCCCGCATCGGGGAGAAGCCTCGACCGATGGCAAGGACCATGTCGCGGGCCTTCAGGACGCCGACCGGGTCCGAGTCATCGGGGGCCGTCACACTGACCTCGCCGCTCTCGGCCTCGATCTCGACCTGGGCCCCCGTACGGCGCTCGATCTCCTGTTTGGCCGACCCCTTGGGGCCGATCAAGGCGCCGACCCGATCCTCCGGGATCCGGACGAACAAGGTCGGCATCGCTAGCTCGCCCCCGGCAAGGTCTCGCCGCCGACCGCCCGGAAGAAATCCTCGGGAGAGGTGGCCACCCCGCGTCGAACGAGGTAGCGCGCGAAATTGGCGACATCCCGGTAGAGCAGAGCGTGGGCCTGCGGATGGTCCCAATCGATCGACTGGGCGACGTCGATCAGGACGGGGGATTGCTCGCGCAGGAGCACATTGTACGGCGAAAGGTCGCCGTGGACCAGATGGGCCTTCTTGACCATCCGCCCGATCTGCTCGACCAGGTCCGCGTACAGGGCCTCGGGATCCGTCACCACGGCCTGCTGGAGCTTCGGGGCGGGGACCCCCTCCGTGCCGATGAACTCCATCACCAGGACGTTCCTCAGGTATCCAGAGGGAGAAGGGCACCGGACCTCCGCGGTGGCCAACCGACGGAGGATCGTGTGCTCCCGCCGGGTCCAGGCATAGATCATGCGTGCGTGGTTGCCGAGGCCCACCTCTCGCTTGAGCTGGTCGACCACGTGGAGCGGCAGGCGGCGGAAGATGGCGTTGCCGATGCGATAGACCTTGACCGCTCGGAACCCGTCGCCCCCCGTCGCCCGGAAGACCCCGCCCTCCTTTCCGGTCGAGATCGGATAGTCGATCGCGTCGAACTCGCCTTGGGTGATGAGCCGCGAGATGGTCAGAAGCGTCGACTGGTCGAAGAACTCGTCCTCCAGCTTCCGCTGCTGGCGCTCCTTGCGCCGGTCGTCGAACCGCTCCTTCTGTCGGGGGAAGACGACGTCCTCGGGCCTAGGCATCGAGGGCGAAGAAGAAGTGCCGCCTCATAGGCTCCTCCCCAACCTCAGGAGGTGGGGTGTCGAAAGCAGTAGCCTTCGGGTAACCGCGCATATTTGAGCCGTGGGGCGCTAGTAATGCTGATGTCCGCGTTCACTCTCCTTCACGAGGGACCCTCCAACGCGAAGCTTCCCGCGGCCCCGACCCTGGCCGTCCCTGAGGCCCCACCTTCCTTCCCGGGTGGAAAGGCCCTCGACCGTCCCGCTGACTACGACCGCATCTTCCGAGTGGTACGAGAGGCCGTCCGGTCGACCCTCCATCTGGAGCGGCCCGGTCTTGGATTGGGGTTGTCCGACCTTCCGCCGTCCCTGGGGGCCTACTGGCAGGTCACGGGCAATCTGATCGTCCTCAACGAGGGCCTGGTCCGCACCATGGAGGAGCACGCCGCGTCGACCCTCGAGTTCAACTCGTTCGTCTACGTCATCCTGGCCCACGAGTATCTGCACTCGCTCGGATACCTCGACGAGGGCGAGGTCCGACAGGTGACCGCTTTCGTGACCCGCACCGCCTTCGGGGCCGACCATCCGGCCACCCGGATGGCCCAGGGCGACCTCTGGCAGATGTTCCCGTTCCTACGGTTCGCCCCGCAGGGTCGAGGGGAGCATCTCCGGGTGGTCACCCGGTTCGATCTCGATACCACCTCGCGGTATATCCGGTAAGGTCCCGTACACGAAAGAACCTTTATCGTTGGCTGGACCCTCGGCCCAGTTGGGGGAAGAGCATCGTCGCGACGATCGACCTCACGCTCGGCCTGATCCTCATCGTAGCGGGGATCATCATGCTCGCGATCGAGCTCGCGCACCCCGGCGTGTTCCTGCTCATCCCCGCCACCGTCCTCATCGTGGCCGGGCTCCTGTTCGTGTTCGTCGGACCCGTGGAGAACTACCCGCTCGTGAGCCTCCCGTTGATCGTCGTCGCGGCCTTTGTGGCCGCCTTTGCCACGGTCCCCTACTATCGCCACATCGCCCCGGTCCATCAGCCCATGAGCACCACCGTCGGGAGCCTGGAGGGGGAGATCGGCCTCGTGATCGCCCCGGTCCTGCCGAACACGCTCCAGGGAAAGGTCCGGATCAAGTCCGAGATCTGGTCGGCCCGCTCGCCGGTCCCGATCCCCGCCGGCACCCGGGTACGGGTCATCGGGGGCGAGGGCGTCGCGATCAACGTGCTCCCCATCGACCCGGTGCCCCCACCGTGAGCGTCGGATGGGGAAAGGGGTATGAGGGGACTCTCCGGTGGGTGACCGAACCGACCGGATGATCTCAGGAGGAAAGCACGCGTCATGACCGATTACACGGCGTTCATCGTTCTCGCCGTCGTCATCATCCTCATCGCGATGGTCATCCTCGCGAAGACGATCTGGACGATCCAACCGTACCAGCAAGGGATCGTCACGCTCTTCGGATCGTACAAACGGATGATCAACCCGGGGCTCCACTTCATCCACCCGCTCGCCAACGTGACCCGGATCGACCTTCGAACCCAGGTCCTGGAGGTCCCCCGTCAGGAAGTGATCACGAAGGACAACTCGCCGACCAACGTCGACGCGATCATCTACATCAAGGTCGTCGACGCGCCCAAATCGATCTTCCAGGTCCAGGACTACCATGTCGCCACCGTCGCGCTCGCCCAGACGACGCTTCGGTCGATCATCGGGGACATGGAGCTCGATGAGATCCTCTACAACCGCGAGCGGATCAACACCCGTCTCCGCGACATCCTCGACGAGGCCACCGACCGGTGGGGCGTTCGCGTGGAGGCGGTCGAGATCAAGGAGGTCGATCCCGTCGGGCCCGTCAAGACCGCGATGGAGGAGCAGACCTCTGCGGAACGGCAGCGGCGGGCCGCGGTGCTACGAGCCGACGGGGAGAAGCGTTCGGCGATCCTGGTCTCGGAGGGACAGAAACGTTCCCGTATCCTTCAGGCCGAAGGGGTCCGGCAGTCCAAGATCCTGGAGGCCGAAGGGAGCCGGATGGCGACGATCCTCGAGGCCCAGGGGGAGGCCCAGCGTCTCCGTATCCTCGCACTCGGGGCCGGAACGCTCGATGCCAAGGCCCTGACCGTACTATCGCTCGATACCGTCAGCCGGATGGGGGATGGCCAGGCCACGAAGATCCTCTTCCCGTTCGAGTTCTCTCGGCTCATGGAAGGCGCGTCCGAATACCTCGGCACCGCCCGCACCGTTCCCGATCGGAGCCTCAACACGCTCGCCGAGCTGGAACAACGGGTCGGTACGATGGACGACATCCTCGGACCCATCCCGAAGCAAGAGGAGCTCCTGACCGAGATCAAGAGCATCGAGCAGGAGATCCAGGCCGAGACGGCGGCCACCGCGGCGATGGTCTCGCCGTACGCCAGCCCCACCAGTCGGGCCGCCGCCCCTGCCTCGAACCTTCCGGAGCCCCCCGAACTGGAAGAGGAGGATCGGCGCCCCGGGACGACGCCCGCTCCTAAGGCCGCCCCGCACGAGCCGGCCAGCCCGCCGGGTCCGCCGCCCGACTTCCGAAAGAAGCAACCGCCGACCGGCTCGACCTAGCGGCCCCTGCCTTCAGGCTGGGCAGTGAATGCCCGACGATCCTCGTCGCTCATGGTCTAGCCATTTTCGTTTTGAATAGGTAGGCTATGGCACTTGTCACCCCAGCAATTATCAATCCCACCCCAACTCCCCGGAGGTAGATGCTGCCAGTAAGATACGACAGTGAAATGAATATCACGCTCAGAACCAACTCGAATAGTATGAGCGTCGTATCCAACCGTCCCAGAATCCTTTTTCTCCATTCTTCCATTGTTTCACCTTTTTATCGTCATGTTCGGCCACGGCTAAAACACCCGGATCATTGTGGGGGGTCCTTCATTGCTCCTTCCCAGGCGCTCAGAACGATACTAGTGGACCCCGACCCCAGAGGAGACTCTCGAGAAGATCGGCAAGACCCGGTCAAGCACACGGGGGTCGGTTACCGGCCGCTAGGGCGATCACCGCGCGTCGCCCGCTCCGGGACGCGGGGCCCATAGGACCTATATCGGCCGCTCGTTGGCGGAGGGAGGAGGACGCGCGATTTGGAGCCGGTCGAGATCCTGCGGGACGGGAGCGTCACCGAGATCGCCCTCAACCGCCCCGAGCGATTGAATGCGATGGACGTTCCTTCGCTGCGGAAGCTCCGCGAGACCCTCCAAGAGGTGGCCGTCGACGCGTCGGTGCGAGCCGTGCTCTTGACCGGGAACGGCGGGGCGTTCTGCGCCGGCGGCGACGTCGCCGTGATGGAGGAGAACCGCCGGAAGGGCGAGCTGCCCCAGCTCTTTCATCTACTGACCGGCGAGCAGGAGATGTCGGTGCGAGAGCTGCTGACGATGCCAAAACCGGTGGTGGCCGCATTGCCCGGGGTGGCGGCGGGGGGTGGATTGTCGCTCGCCCTGGCCTGCGATTGGCGGATCGCCTCATCGAAGGCCCTCCTGGTGCCGGCGTTCCCGAAGCTCGGGGCCGTCCCCGATGGGGGCCTCACGTACTTTCTGCCCCATTTCGTGGGGATCGGGCTCGCGCAAGAGCTCTTGTTCACGAACGCCCGGGTAGAGGCCGCTCGCGCCCGCGAGCTGGGATTGGTCCACGAGGTCGTCCCGCCCGAGGGCTTGATGGCGCGGGCACGGGAACGGACCCGTGAGCTCGCGGAGGGGCCGACGTTCGCGTACAGTTGGATCAAGCGCCTCATGGTCTCCGCGTTCTCCGAGGGCCTGGAAACGCAGCTCGCCCTCGAACGCCGGGGGGCCGTGGAAGCGGCCCGCGGAACCGAACTTCCCGAGGGGATCGAGGCGTTCCATCAGAAGCGCGCTTCCCGCTTCCGGCCGGCTCAGCCGGATCGGGCCTGATCCCACGGCCGGGCCAAGAGGCCCTCCAGCCGCAGTTGGACCGAGGGCCACTCGTCTTCCAGTACACTATAGTACACAGAGGAACGGCGGTACCCGGTGCCGAGCAGGACGTGCTCCCGGAGGATACCCTCCCGGACGGCGCCGAGCCGTTCTATGGCGCGTTGGGCGCGCTCGTTCCGGAGGTCGGTCTTGATCTGGACCCGGTGCACCCCGCCCACCTCGAACGCATAGCACAGCATCAGGAGCTTCATTTCGGTGTTCAAGGGGGTCCGCCAATGCTCCCGACCGAGCCACGTACCGCCGATCTCCACGCCTGAGTTCGGGCGATCGATCTCAAGATATCGGGACATGCCAATGGGCCGGTCGTTCGAACGGTCGAGCACGGCGAACGGCAGATCGGTCCCGTCGGCCTGGCGCTCCAACAGCTCGGTGATGAGGGTGCGCATGGCCGCCTCGGTCCGCAGGTCCCCGCCCCGAAAGTAGGTCCATATCTCCGGATCGGCCGCCGATGTCACGAGACCGGGGAGCTGCTCCGCCGAGAGCGGCACCAGTCGTACGTATCGACCCGACAGGACGACCGGCGGTCGGAACGATCCCGGGGCCAAGCGGCTCCGGTCGAGAGCAACGGTCGCGGTCGTGATGGGGGGATCGCGAGAGCGATCGCCGTCCGGAGATTGCTTCGACATGATCCTCCGTCGCCGGCGGAGCGCAGGTCCGGGAGCACTTAAATAAACACATACGGTCGTGCAAATTACTTGCTGCGTGAGCCGGAGGAGGATCGAAAATGGGCGCGGGGATCGGCACATTTCTCATCTTTGCTGTGGTCGCGGCGGCCTTCGGGATCGGTTCGATCATTGCTAACCGGACGCTCGGCGCCCCCGCTCGTCGTTCGTACCTTCAGTACACGACCTATGAGTGCGGCGAGGAGGCAGAGGGCGAGGCCCAGGTCGACTTCCCGACCCAGCACTACACCTTCGCCATCGTCTTCGTCGCGGTCGATATCACCGGGTTCATCCTAGCCCTCTGGGCGCTCACGTTCCGGGCCATCAACAGCAGCCTTCTCCCCACGTTCATCGCGTTCGGCTTCACCGCCCTCGCGATCACCGGGATCTACTACGCCCTGCACGGCGAGAAGAGGTGGGTCGTTTGAGCGCTCCGGCCGGCCAGTCACCGCCTCGAGCCGCCCCGGCTCCCTCGGGCGAGACCCCCACCCCGCCGATCCCGTCGGTCCCGTTCGTGGAGATCGAGGCCCTCCGGGCCCGCGAGTTCATCCCGGCCGCCAAGGAAGCGCTCACCTCCATGGTCGCGGAGCAGGCCCAGAGCAAGCTGATCCGTCCCGTCTTCAACTGGGCGGGCCGCAACTCGCTCTTCCCCCTCCACTGGGGCCTGGCATGCTGCGCGATCGAGTTCGCCTCGGTGTTCGGTGCTCGCTGGGACGCGGAACGGTTCGGGGTGGTGCCCCGATCCTCGCCGCGACAGTGTGACCTACTCATCGTAAACGGCACGGTCACCTGGAAGGTGGCGCACAAGCTCATCACGCTCTACGAGCAGATGCCCGAGCCCAAGTGGGTGATCGCGATGGGGAACTGCGCGACCGGCGGCGGTCCGTTCCGCACGGCCTACTCGGTGGTCCCAGGCGTCGATAAGCTCGTGCCCGTGGATATCTACATCGCGGGTTGCCCGCCCCGGCCCGAAGCGCTGTTGGACGGGATCCTCAAGCTCGAAGAGCTCATCCGGGAGCGGGCCGAGTAACGTCCCGTCGACGACCGAGGAACGGGAACCGCAAGCGATGACGGCCGAGGACCTCTCCCTTCGATTGAGCTCCAAGCTGGGGGACGACCTCATCGCGGTGGACCCCTTTCCGGGAACGGCCGGCCGGGTGCGGTTCCGACCGGCGGCGGCCCTCCAGGTGTTCGAGACGGTCCACGACGATCTCGGCTTCCTCCACCTCTCCTACGTCGGGGGGATCGACTGGGTCGACCATCGGGAGGTCATCTACAGTGTGTGGTCCGACACCGAGCGCCAGTACCTTCTCCTCTCCGCGGATGTTCCCGCCGATGCGCCGCACATCGAATCCGCCACCACGATCTGGCCGTCCGCGAACTGGCATGAGCGGGAGGCCTGGGAGCTCGTGGGGATCTCCTTCGACCACCATCCCGACCTTCGCCATCTGCTGATGCCGGACGGATACGCGTTCTTTCCGCTCCTGCGATCGTTCAAGCTGCACGAGCCCGAGGAGCTCGAGGTGAAGACCCGCTATGTCTGAGATGTGGGTGAACATGGGGCCCCAGCACCCCATGACACATGGGCTGTGGAACCTCCGGGTGAAGATCGACGGGGAGATCATCCTCGACGTCGATCCCGAGATGGGTTACCTCCACCGGGGCATCGAGAAGATCAGCGAGGACCGGCATTACAACGAGATCATCACGCTGATGGACCGGACCTGCTACGTGGCCGGGATGGCCTGGGAGCACATCTACCTCGTGGCCGCCGAGCAGGCGCTCCACATCGACCCTCCCGAACGGGCCCAGTACATCCGGGTGCTCTCCGACGAGCTCCAACGGATCGCGTCCCACCTCATGTGGTACGCCGCGTTCGTCCAGGACATCGGGCTGCTGAGCCCCTTCCTGTACGGGATGCGGGACCGGGACCTCGTGCTCGATCTCTTCCAGAGCTACACGGGGGGTCGGCTGACGTACGAGTACCAACGGGTGGGCGGCGTGCGCAATGACCTGCCCTTTGGGTTCACCGACCGGGCGCGCAAGGTGATGGACTGGCTCTCCGACCGGTTCGAGGAGTACGACCGTCTCTGCCTGGGGTCGGACATCTTCCATCGTCGGTGCGATGACCTCGGCGTCCTCACCGCCTCGGACTGTGTGACCTGGGGGGTCACGGGTCCGATGATCCGGTCGGCCGGGATGAAGCGCGATCTTCGGAAGGACCGACCCTACGCGGTCTATGACCAGATCGAGTTCGATGTCGCCGTGGCCAACACGGCCGACGTCACCGGACGCTACGTCGTTCGTCTCGAGGAGATGCGCCAGTCGGTCCGGATCGTCCGGCAGACGCTCGACTGGCTGGATGCCCACCCCGGGCCGGTGCTCTCCGATCACCTGCCTCGCTGGCTCGGGGCCCCGTACGCCCCGATCGGTCGCGAGGGCTACCTGCTGAAACGGAACTATCCGAAAGGGGTCGGGTTCTCCGCGCTCGAGGAACCTCACGGGGAGGCGTCCGCGTACGTGGTGAACGAGGGAGGCGAGCACCCCTACCGGGTGAAGTTCCGCTCCCCGGTCTTCGCGAACCTGGCTGCGTCCAAGAAGTACCTGATCGGCTACCACGTGGCCGACATCCCGCCCATCATGGGCAGTGTCGACGTGTGCGTGGGCGAGGTCGACCGATAGGAGGTCCCGATGGTGATCAACTCTCTCTTTGCCGTGGCGAACCTCCTCTCGACGGTCCTCCTCACGCACATCGCATCGGTCCTCCCGGCTCCGGTCGCCGCGTTCCTCACCAACGGCAACACCATCTTCGCCCTCGCGGCGGTCATCTTCGGCGCGATCCTCCTCGGGGCGAGCATGATCAACACGATCATGCTCATCTGGTTCGAGCGGAAGATGCTCGGCCGGTTCATGGACCGACGCGGGGCGATGCACGTCGGCTTCGCGGGCTTGTTGCAGAACTTCGCGGACGGCCTCAAACTGTTCCGGAAGAACACGGTCCGGCCGGGGCCGACGGACTCGCTCGGGTTCTACGCGGGGCCGACCGCCTACATGGTCACCTCGGTGATCCTGTTCGGGGTCCTCCCCATCTCGACCGGGTGGTCCGACGGTTCGCTTCCCCTCAGCCTTCTCCTCGCGCTCGCGATCTTCTCGTTCGCGCCGCTCTTCATCTTCATCAGCGCCTGGTCGAGCAACAACAAGTACTCGCTCCTCGGCGGGATGCGGTCCGCCGCCCAGATGATCGCCTATGAGGTGCCGATCCTCCTGGCCGTCGTCGCGGTCGTCATCATCTCCGGGAGCTTCGACCTGACGACCATCGTCCAGGAGCAGCAGAACTACTGGTTCGCGCTGCCGCTCTTCCTGGCCCTCATCGTCTTCTCGATCGGGATGCTCGCCGAGATGGAGCGGATCCCGTTCGATCTTCCCGAGGCCGAGGCCGAGCTCGTGGAAGGATGGAACACCGAGTACGGCGGCATGCTGTTCGCGTTCTTCATGCTCGCGGACTACGTCCGCGCGCTGGTGGGGAGCATCCTGGTCGTCCTCCTTTTCCTGGGCGGTTGGACGCTCCCGAGCTACGTGCCCTCGGCGCTCACGAACTTCCCCTTGGCCGGCATCTTCTGGTTCATGCTGAAGACGTACCTCGTGTTCGGGATCTTCATCTGGATCCGGGCGTCGCTGCCGCGGGTGCGGACCGACCAGCTCCTCCGGATCGGCTGGATGCGAATGATCCCGCTGTCGTTGCTGGCCGTCGTGTTCGCGGCGGGGATCGTTATTATGAAGTGTGTTCCCCTCGTCCACTACTGCGTGCCCGCGATGGGGGGATAGGAGCTCGATCGTGGCCGCTTCTTCTACCGATCCTCCGCGTCGGGCGTCGAGCGACGCGCCGATCCTTTGGGTCGCCAAACCGCTCGCGACCGCGGCCCGACAGTTCATGAAGAGCCTGATCCGGCCCTCCACCGTCGTCTATCCGTACGAGCGGCTCGAGGACCCCCAGTTCCGGGAGAAGGTCGCCGTCGAGTCGGGGAAGCCCATCGGGGTCGGGCAGATCTGGGACAACTACCGGGGCGTCCACGCCCTCAACATCGCGACCTGCATCTCGTGCAACCTCTGCGCGTTCTCGTGCCCCGACCTCTGCATCGAGATGGTATCGGTCCCCGGCGGGGACCCGAAGCATCCGAAGAAGTGCCCGCAGATCGACTATGGGAAATGCAGCTACTGCGGGTTCTGCCCGGACGCCTGCCCCGAGGGCTGCCTCACCATGACCACCCGGTACGAGCTCTCGACCGCGAAGCGATCGGAGATGATCTACTCCCCGCAGAAGCTCTACGAGGTGTTCCAGCGCAAGCTGCCCATGAACCCGATCCGCCTCGAGCGGCCCGAGAACGAGGATTCCATCCTCCTGGACGTCCCGCTCTGCATCGGGTGTAACGCCTGCGCGCGGGACTGCCCCACCTCGTGCATCACGATGATCGACATCCCGAAGATCCCCCCGAAACCGGGGGAGAAAGCGCCGAAGCGGATCTGGAAGGAACCGGTGATCAACGATTCCGACTGCGTGCGCTGCGGCACCTGCATCAGTGTGTGCCCCAAGGAGTGTCTCTTCTGGGGGACTCGCCGTTGATCCTCGACGAACTCGCGTTCTTCGCGCTCGGGATCATCGCGGTCGGGACCGCGATCCTGTCGCTGCTCGTCCGCGAGCTCGTGCACACGATCATGTGGGTGGCGACGTTCTTCGTCACCCTTTCGGCGATCTACTTCCTGCTCGATGCGCCGTTCCTCGGGGTACTCCAGCTGGGGGTCTATGCCGGCGCGGTCACGATCCTCCTGCTCTTCGGAGTGATGGTGACGCGCAAGCGGATCTTCTCCCGGGAGGCTGCGACCGGCATCGGACCTACCCCGCTCGCCCTGGCCCTGCTCACGATCGTACTGGTCGCGGTCGCCGCTTCGACCCTTCCCACCGGTCCGACCACCATCCGGTCATACGATGTCACCCTGCTCTCGGCGAACCTGTTCAATGTGAACGGCGACTGGTTGCTCCTCTTGGGCATGGTCATGCTCGCCGCGCTCGCGGGAGCGATCTACCTGGTCCGGGAGGGCCGCGAGGCGTGACCGACCTCTCGAGCGCGGCCTTCCTCGGGCTGACCTCGCTCCTGCTCGGCGTCGGGCTCTTCGGGATCCTCACCCGTCGGAACTTCATCCTGCTGCTCATCGCGATCGAGATCGCCATGAACGCCGCGATCCTCAACTTCGTCGTCTTCGCGGCGTTCGCGCGGTCCCCGGCCGGCCTGAGCGGTCAGTCGATCGCGGTGGTCGTCATCGGACTGGCCGCGACCGAGGTCGCCGTCGGGCTCGCGATCGTGCTCGCCCTCAACCGGCTCCGCGGATCGATCAACGTCACCGAGGCCACGAGCCTCAAGCTCTAAGGGGCGAGGATGGGCGCGCTCGACGGACTGTTCCCGTACGCCTTCCTCATCCCGCTCTTCCCGGCGATCTCGTTCCTGATCGTGGGCCTCTTCGGAACGAAGCTGAAACGCTTCGAATGGGGCGGGTGGATCGCGGTCGGGTTCGGGTTCCTCTCGATGGTCTTCGGTATGCTGATCGCCGTGGCCGAGATGCTGAGCCCCGGCCACTACTTCGACGAGGCCTACACGTGGCTCCAGATCCCGGCCGGCGGGACCGGGTTCCCGAACGGCTTCTCCCTAGTGATCGGAACGCTGGTCGACCCGATCTCCGCCCTCATGCTCCTCGTCGTGACGGTCGTCGGCTTCCTCGTCCTCCTCTATTCGATCGCCTACATGCACCACGATCGCGGCCTCCCGCGCTACTACGCGGAGCTCTCCCTCTTCCTGACCGCGATGAACGGTCTCGTCCTCTCCGACAACCTGCTCGAGTTCTTCCTGTTCTGGGAGCTGGTCGGGGTCTGCTCCTACTTCCTCATCGGGTTCTACTACGAGAAGCCGAGCGCCGCGAGCGCAGCCAAGGAGGCGTTCCTCGTGACGCGCGTCGGGGATGTCCTGTTCCTCCTCGGGATCTTCATCTATTTCTACCACTACGCGACGAGCGGCCCCGGCCTGGGATGGGCGGCCTCGGGCTTCCGGTTCACGAACGGGAGCTCGCCGTTCTTGGCCGGCGTGATGGGCGGGAACAGCACGCTCCTCACGGTCGCCGGCATCATGATCCTGGCCGGTGCCGCCGGGAAGTCCGCGCAGTTCCCGCTGCACGTCTGGCTCCCGGACGCGATGGAGGGGCCGACGACCGTGAGCGCGCTCATCCACGCGGCCACGATGGTCGCCGCCGGCGTCTACCTGCTCGCCGTCACGTCGCTCTTCCTGGGGTTCACGCCCACCGACCAGCTGGCGATCGTCGGTATCGGAGGGTTCACGACCTTCTTTGCCGCGACCATGGCGGTGGTCAACCCGGACATCAAACGGGTGATCGCCTACTCGACGATCTCGCAGCTCGGGTACATGGTCCTGGCGGTCGGGGCGGGGTTCACGATGGTGGGGCTGTTCCACCTCTTCACCCACGCGTTCTTCAAAGCGCTCCTCTTCCTCGCCGCCGGCTCGATCATCCACGCGATCGGCACGCAGGACCTGTTCAAGATGGGCGGCATCGGAAGATCGATGCGGCTCACCGGATGGGCGTTCGTCATCGGAGGGCTCTCGCTATCGGGGATACCGCCGTTCGCCGGCTTTTGGAGCAAGGATGACATCTTGGGCTCGGTCTACAGCGATCTCGGGGCCCATCCGCTCTACTGGCCGTTCTTCCTGTTGGCCCTGATCACGGTCTACCTCACCGGCTACTACATCTTCCGAGCCTACTTCCTCGCCTTCTCGGGAGACCGGGCCCGGGACCCCACTCTTCCCTCTGCCCATGAGGGCTCGTGGGTGATGACGTTCCCGCTCGTCGTCCTCTCCACTTTGGCGGTCGTGGCGGGCTTCTTCCCGTTCATCCCCGGGTTCGCGACGTTGTTGCCGGGGACCGGGATCCCCCCATCGTACTCCCTCTCGGACCCGACCAGCCTGGTCCTCTCGGCGGTGTCGGTCTCTCTCGCGGTCGGTGGGATCGGGACCGCGTACGTGCTCTGGGGGAACGGGCGGGTCTACGCGCCGGCGCCGAGCCCGTGGGCGTCGCGGCTGCGTACGCTGCTCCTGAACCGATACTACTTCAAAGTGGCCTACGACTGGATCGGGGCGAAAGGGGTCTATGGTATCGCGCGCGCCGCGGACTTCTTCGATCAGTACGTCATCGACGGGACGATCCGCGGGTTCGAGCGGGTCTTCGCGGCCGCCTCCCAGGACCTGCGGCGCATCCAGACCGGGGTCGTCTCGGACTACGCTGCGTACGTGATCGCCGGTCTCGTGGGGTTCCTGCTCACGGTCCTGTTCTTCGCCCCGTACCTGCTCAAGATGTTCGGGGGGAGCTAGCGCGATGGTCGGGCTCATCTCCATCACCCTCGCGACGCTCGTCATCGGAACGGTCATCACGTTCCTCTCCGGGACCAAGGCCCGGTGGGTCGCACTGGGCTTCTCCGTCCTGTTCCTGCTGGAGACCGCGCTCCTCATCCTGAGCTTCAATCAGTTCCCCGCCCTCGGACCCGGGGCCACTCCCGGCTACGCTAGCGGCGAGACCTACAGTTGGATCTCGATCAGTTGGCTCCACGTCAACTACACGGTCGGCGTCGATGGGATCAGCCTCACCCTGATCCTGCTGACCGCGTTCCTTCAGATCGCGACCGTGGTCTACTCGTGGAACGAGACCAAGTTCCCGGCGGCCTGGTTCGGCCTGGTCCTCCTGACCTGTCTCGGCTGCTTCGGGGTCTTCGTCGCGCTCGACATCCTCCTGTTCTTCCTCTTCTGGGAGGCGGTCCTTGTACCGATGTTCTTCATCATCGGCTACTGGGGCGGGCCGCGACGTCGGTACGCCGCGCTCAAGTTCTTCATCTACACCCATGTCGCGAGCATCGTCATGCTCGTCGCACTCCTCGCCATGGTCTTCTATTCCGGAGCGCGGAGCTTCGATTTCTCCGCTCTCTACGGCGCGACCCGTACGATGTCCGCGACCCTGCAGGTCTTCCTGTTCGTTCCCCTCTTCTTCGGCTTCGGCGTCAAGTTCCCGATCGTACCGTTCCACACCTGGCTTCCGGACGCGCACGTGGAGGCGCCCACCGGGGGAAGTGTGCTCCTGGCCGGGTTGTTGCTGAAGCTCGGGGGCTACGGGCTCATCCGCTGGGGCCTCGAGCTCCTGCCGTCGGGGATGGCCCGGGTGGAACCCCTCCTCTTCTTCGTCGCCTTCCTCTCGATCATCTGGGGGGCGGTCCTCTCGCTCTCCCAGCGCGATCTCAAACGGATGGTCGCGTACTCGTCGATCAGCCACATGGGCATCGTGCTGCTCGCGATCGCCCTCTACTCGCAGCTCGGGCTCACCGCCGCGGTGCTGCTGATGTTCGCCCACGGCGTGGTGAGCGGTCTGCTCTTCATGGTCTCGGGGAGCGTGCACCACACCTTCGGCTCCCGGGATATCCCCTCGGTGAACGGCATCACCCCACGGACGCCGCTCCTCTCGACCATGATGATGGTCGGCGCGCTCGCCTCGTTGGGACTTCCCGCGCTGATCAGCTTCCCCGCCGAGTTCACCGCGCTGTTGGCGACGTGGGACCGGCTCGCCTACTGGGTCCTGATCCCGCTCGTCATCCTCGTGGTGACAGCCGGTTTCTACATCTGGATGATGCAGCGCCTCCTCTTCGGCCCGATGAAAGGGGTCCCGGCCGAGGCCCGGGACATCCCCTGGTACGAGGCGTCCGGGATGGCGATCCTGGTCGCTCTGATCGTGCTGTTCGGGATCCTCCCGGGGCTCCTCGTGCATCTCATCGTCAACTCGCCCGTGTTGTTGTTGCCGTAGGGGGGCGGAACGATGGTCGGTATCCTCGCATTCCTGCCCGAGATCATCCTTCTCGCGACGGCGCTCCTGATCTTCCTGTGCGATGTCCTCAAGATCCAGCGGATCGAGGCCCTGGGCGGGATCGCCGTGGTCGGGATCCTGATCACGCTCATCCTCGTGGTCGCCGACCTCGGGTTCGCACCCTTCGCCGTGCTGCGGACCCTGCCGGCCTCGACGGTCGACCTACCGCTCTCGGCGACCGGGCTGTTCGGGTTCACGAGCCTCGGATTGTTCTTCCAGGTGATCTTCCTTCTGACGGCGTTCCTGGTATCGCTCGCGTCGCTCTCCCGCGACCCCCACGAGAAGGGCGCCTCGGTCTTCTTCGGTCTCCTCGTCCTCGCGACGCTCGGGATGATGTTCGTGGCGATCGCCGCGGACCTCATCTTCCTCCTGCTCGCGGTCGAGATCACGAGCATCTCGACCTACCTCATGGTCGGCTACACGCGCCGCGACCCGCGCGGGCTCGAGGCGGCGATGAAGTTCTACATCATCGGCGCGCTCTCCACCGCGCTCTCGTTCTTCGGGGCCTCGCTCCTGTTCGGCGCCTACGGGGGCACGAGCTTCGCGATCCTGGCCGCCGGTACCGGGACCACGGGCTACCCGACCCTCGCGCTCGTGGGGTACGGGTTCCTCCTGGTCGGCCTCGGCTTCAAGGTCACCGCGGTGCCGTTCCACGCCTGGGCCGTGGACGTCTACGATGGTGCTCCGACGGAGGTCTCCGCGTTCCTCGCGGGAGGCTCGAAAAAGATGGGCCTCTTCGCCTTCTTCCTCGTCTTCATCGGTCCGATCGTCTTCTTACGGACGGCCTCGACCGGCTCGCTCGGACCGTTCTCGGTCAGTGTCTCCGCGACGCTGCAGCTCACCCTGGGCATCCTGGCCATCCTCACGATGACGGTCGGGAACGTGCTCGCGCTGATGCAGAGCGAGATGAAGCGGATGCTCGCGTATTCGTCAATCTCCCAGGCCGGGTACATGCTGATCGGCATCGCGATCGGCACCTCCCCGGCGATCACGGGCGCGACCTTCCAGATGTTCGCCCACGTGTTCATGAAGGCGGGGGCGTTCCTCGTCGTGGCCGCGGTGGCGAGCCTCGGCGTGGGCCCGTTCATCAACGATTGGCGCGGGTTCGGGCTGCGCCGGCCGTTCCTGTCGGTCTCGTTCGCTCTGATGCTCCTTTCCCTCGCCGGAGTCCCGCTCACCATCGGCTTCGTATCGAAGTTCATTCTCTTCTCCGCGGCCGTTCAGGCCCAGGGCGCCTTCGTGTGGCTCGCGGTCGCCGGATTGCTCAACAGTGCGCTCTCGGTGTTCTACTATGCCCGGGTCCTGAAGGTGATGTTCATGGACCGGCCGGACCCGGTGCTCTCGGCCGGTCCGAAGGTATCAGGGATCGTGGGCGGCGCGGGTCCTCCCCTCCTGGCGTTCGGCGGACTGGGCTACGGCCGGGCCGCGGTCATCGCGATCGCCACGATCGCTATCCTGGCGTTCGGCATCTATCCGCAGCCGGTCCTGCAGGTCATCCAGACCGCGTCGAGCCACTTTGTAGCGACCGGGGGCTAGGACGTCGTGGAGCACTACGACGTCGTCGTAGTGGGGGCGGGTCCGGGCGGCAGCGCGGCCGCACGGGCCGCTGCCATGGGGGGCGCCCGGACGCTCCTCGTGGACCAGCGACGAGAGATCGGACACCCGGTCCAGTGCGGCGAGTTCCTCCCGGCGGCCGAGGAGCTCGTCGACCTCTTCGACTGCCGGGATGTCGTTCAGGACGCCTACCAGTTGCCCGAGACCGCCCTCCTGCGGGAGATCCGTACGATGGTCTGCGTCTCCCCCTCGGGCCGGCGGTTCGTGTTCCCGCTCCACGGCTACACCGTCTCCCGCCGTGCGTTCGACAAGGCCCTCGCCCTCGGGGCGGAGGGTCAAGGGGCCGAGCTCCGCTTCCCGTGCGGCGTGACGCGGGTCCATGGGGACACCCTCGATCTCGCGGGAGGCAGCTCGGTCCAGGCCTCCGTGATCATCGGGGCCGACGGACCGCTCTCCACGGTCGCGCGGGGCGCCGGGTTCTCCGTGGAACGCGAGATGTTCCGGATGATCACCGCCACCTCGTACGGCGATCTGGCCTCGGAGGAGATCGAGCTCCATTTCGGCCGAGTGGCCCCGGGCGGCTATGCGTGGGTCTTCCCCCGGGAAGGGGACGCCAATGTGGGCCTCGGGGTCGTCGATCTTCCCAAGGGGACCACGTTGGGGGGCCTTCTGGATCGGTTCACGGATCGGCTTCACCTCACGCGCGGAGAGGAGCGGACCCGGTGGTGGGTCCCGATCGGCCCCCCACCCGAGAGCGCGGTCCGGGGTCAGGCGCTCCTCGTCGGGGACGCCGCCAACCTCGTCATGGCCACGAACGGCGGGGGAATCCCGACGGCGATGATCTCGGGATATGACGCCGGAGTGGTCGCGGCCCGTCATGTCCGCGCGGGTGCCCCCCTCGCCGACTACGACCGATCCTGGAAGAAACACCTCTACGGACCGCTGGCCCGGGCGGAGCGGATCAAGCGCTTCGGGGACCACGTTATACGGAGCGATCTCCTCCTCTCGGTGGGCATGCGGTATATCGGAGCGGGGGGATTGGACGCCATGATGCGGCTTCGGTGGCCGGCCCGCCTCGGGAGAGGCTCATGAGCACGCACGCCGCCTCGTCCTCCGCCCCGGGCGAGACCCCGCTCGAGGTGCTGGTGAGCCAGACCCTCGGCATGGCGAGCCCGGAGGAGTTCACCGAGCTCTTCCCGGTCCTGGTGCAGGACCTCGCCGATGTCGAACAGAGGATCCACCAGGTCCTCCGCTCCACCTATCCCCGCCTCACGGAGGCGGCTACCTACGCGTGCAGCACGGGCGGGAAGCAGATCCGCCCGCTCCTGATGGCCGTCACGTACCGCGCGCTCGGTGCGACGTCGACCCAGCCCATCCACTCCCTCGCCGCGTCGTTCCAGCTGATCCACACCGCGTCATTGGTCCACGACGACGTCATCGATCATGCGGAGCTCCGGCGGGGCCAGCCCTCGATGCCGCGTGCCTTTGGGCTCACGGCCGCGATCGTTGCGGGGGACTACCTCTTCGTCCGGGCCTTCGAGCTCGCAGCGGACTATTCCCGGAGCATCATCCTGCGCTGCGGGGAGGCGTGTGCCGAGCTCGTGGAGGGCGAGGTGCTGCAGGAGAGCAGCCGGTTCGACCTGACGACCGGCCGGGAGCACTACTTCCGGGTGGTGGAGCGGAAGACCGCCGCGATCGTCGCCGCCGCGCTCGCGAGCGTGGCCGAGCTCTCCGAGGCGCCGCCCGCGGTCATCGACGCGCTCGCGACCTACGGGCGTGCCCTCGGCATCGCGTTCCAGCTCAAAGACGATCTCCTCGATGTTTACGGGGACCCCGACCTTCTGGGCAAACCCCTCTTCGCCGACTTCCGGGAAGGGAACCCCACGCTCGTCTCCCTGGAGGCGTATGCCAACCTCGAGGGCGAGCTCAAGAGCGAGTTCGAGCGCCTCTTCTCGTTGGAGCATAAGCAGCCGGGGGACCTATTACGCCTCCGCGCCCTGACGGACCAGAGCGGCGCCCCGGCCCGCGTCGCCGACGAGGCGGAACGATGGACGAGACGGGCGATCCAGGCCCTGGAGGTGCTCCCACCCTCGCCCTACCGCCGGCTGATGGACCGTCTCGCGCACGGTGCGGCCGAGCGACGATTCTGAGCCGCGCTTGAAACGAAAGCTACAAGTCGCCTGACCCGACGTTCCATCGCTCGCGCGGTGAGGGAACGGTGACGCGGAGCGTGAACGTCGACTATCTCCCGGCGCAGGCCCCGGGGATCTCGTCCCCCGCGCCGGCTCCCTTTGAGATCGACCATCTCCCGCCGCGCTGGAACCCGACCCCTCCCGTCCCCTCGCTGCCGGTCGGGGTGGCGGTCCTGTCCGTCCTCACCGCCGGCCTGGCCGTGATCGTCGTGCTCACGGGCGTTCTTGTGCTGCTCAACCTGGCCATCGGCTGGGTAGTACCCTCCTCCTTGCTCCTTCTCGGTCCGGTCGATCTATTGGGGGCCACGCTCTTGGTGGTCTTCGGGATCATCCTGATCGGCGTCGCCTCGGCCCTATGGCATCAGGAGACCTGGGCCCTGTGGACGACGATCGTTGTCGTCTTCTTCTCCCTCACGTACCTGTTCTTCACCGCCTCGATCACGGTGCTCTTCCTCTGCCTTCTGGTGGTGTTCGTTTATCTACTGACCGTCCGTCACCACTTCTACTGATGGACCTTCTGCTGGCCCAGCTCGCCCCCCGGACCGGGGACGTGGCTGCCAATGTGCGGCGGATGCGGGAGGTCCTGGCAGCGGATCGGGCGGACCTCGCCATCTTCCCCGAGCTCTACCTGTCCGGGTATCGCGTCGGGGACCGGATCCATCGCCTGGCCCTCGCCCCCGAGGACGAGACCCTCCGGGCGCTCGGAGCGATCGCGAAGAAGTGGAAAGGAACGATCGCCGTCGGAGCCCCCCGACGATCGCCGCTCCGTCCCGGTGAGGTCGAGAACACCGTCCTGCTGGTCCGACCCGATGGCTCGATCGATTGGCAGGTCAAACGCTACCTCCCCACCTACGGACCGTTCGAGGAGGGGGTGTTCTACACCCCGGCCGAACGGAGCCGGCCCTTGACCGTAGGCTCCCACCCGGTCGGGTTCGAGATCTGCTACGACGCCTTCTTCCCCGAGGTCTCCCGGGAGCTCGGGATGAACGGGGCCG
>JBARHO010000046.1:0-3751 GCA_049799275.1 Thermoplasmata archaeon | reverse complement strand
GCCCGCCACCGGATCGTGCGACCCGCGGATCGGAACCGGTCCAGGAGGCCGGGGTCCACGGGCAGACGGTCGTCGGTCATGCGGCCACGACCGGGCGGGCGTCCCGCCACAGTAGACAATCCGGTCGGACCACGCAGGGCCCGCAAACGGCGAGGTCCCGTTCCTTGGGGCAATCGCCCGATATCCCCGTATGGCACAGCACAAAATCGAACCGGACGGGATCGACCGGATCGATCCCACGAAGGAAGGAAGTGACCTCCTCGACCGTCGTCCAGTTCCGGGTCCGCCGCTGGGTCATCCCCAGGTGGTAGGCGATCCAATGCACGTGAAGGTCGAGCGGGACGCGGAGGTCGAGCGGGAGGACCTGGGTCCACAGGCCGAGATCCGGGAACTCCGTCCGGACCATCCAGCGGACGAACAAGGTGAGCCGCTTGCACGGACTGTGCGACCGATCAAGAGGGCTCGGGAAGAGGGCCCGATATCCGCGTGGACCGGGTCGGACCGCCCATCTCCCCGCCGGTCCGTCCCGAAGACCGCGAGCCATCCGATCGAGACCGGTCGCGAACCCGTTCTCCCGGTAGCCTTCGAGGAAGAGGTCCTCGACCGAGGGATACCGGGTGTAGAGATCGTTGAGGGTGCGAGCGAGCGCATAGAGCTGGTCGCCCCGGATCCATCGGTGACGGAACCGCCGCATGGCTGCGGGCACGCGGGTCCCCGTAGCGTGGTCGACGAGAGCGACCGGGTCCCCATCCCCCAGCTGCATGAACCTCTCGAACGAATGGCGGATCGAGGTGGTGGTGCCGATCGCCAAGGTGGCCGCGAACAGACCCGCGATCTCGGCGGCCTTGCGATCCCCGCGGTACGGACGAACGCACGAGAGCGGGTCCTGCGCGATCGATCGCTCGAACGGGAACCGCCCATAGAGGACCCGAAGGTGATCCGGGAGCTCCCGGGTGGGGCGATGTTCGAGGGCGACCACGGGGGACCGAGGGGTCGGCCCGTTTTACCGTTGTCCGGAGACCCGGAGGGACCCGTTGGGCCCCTTCGGTAAGTAGTCGGTCGCGTGTCTCCGATCGTGGTCCCGCACCCCCCACCGACGGTCGAGAAAGGGATCGACCTGGATTGGCTCGAGCAGAACCCCTCGCAGGACCTCTTGAACCACGCCTATGCCCGGTGGGACCTCGTCCACTCCCCAGAACGGGTGACGTTCCTCACCCTCCGGGAAGAAGGTCGGCCGAGCGCGTACCTGCTGATCTGGCATCGTCCGGGTTCCTTTCCCGTGGCCCACTGGACCGGGACCGCCCAGCACCCCGAGGTCCTGGCGAACGCGTTCCCGGAACGACCCCTCGTCATGGTGGTCCCGCCCGAGCTCCTCCCCCTGGTCGAATCCCTACGGGGGGCGGTCGTCCCCTACTCGCTCTGGGTGATGGAACAGATGGGGGATCCGATGCCGATCGGGGCCCCGGACGCGGCCGTTCGGCGATTGAAGGGCGCGGACGCGGACGTCCTCGCGAGCATGGTCGCCCAGGAAGGGGACCTCATCTCCGGTTCGTACTCGTCCATCGATCTCGAGCAGAGCCAGGTCTTCGGCGCCTTCGAGAACGACCGCCTGGTCGCGGTCGGACGGGCCTCGGTGGAGCTCCCCGACATCTGGATCCTGAGCGGGATCTTCACGATCGCGTCGGCCCGGGGGAAGGGGTACGGCCGGGCCGTGACCGGCGCGCTCGTCCGCGCCGCCCGCGCGGCCTCGGCGCGTGCCGCGCTCTTTGTGCGAGCGAACAACCAACCCGCGATCCGGGCCTATGTCAAGCTGGGGTTCGTGAAGCGCGCCGAGCGGATCTGGGTCGATGCGGGGACCCAGTTCGAGCCCTGACCCCGCGGCGTAAAGAGAACCGACGGCTCCCCGGGCCTGGGCCCATGTCCGAGAAGACCGACGTCGTGCGGGTCCTCAACGACATCGCCGATCTTCTCGATCTGTCGGGGGAGAGGTTCAAGCCCGAGGCGTATCGCCGGGCCGCGCGTTCGATCGAGGCCCTGCCGGACGATCTCCGACGAGTGCTCGGTCGCGGGGAGCTCGAGGAGATCCCCGGGGTGGGCGAGGCGATCTCCGAGAAGATCAAAGAGTTCCTCAGTACCGGGAAGCTCCACTACCTGGACGAGCTCCGGAAGCGCTTTCCCCCCGGCATCCTCGAACTGATGCAGCTCCCCGGGATCGGTCCCAAGACGGCCCGTCGTTTTCTCGTGGAGCTCGGCATCCAAGGGCCCGCGGAGCTCCGGACGGCCATCGACGAGGGGCGGCTGAACGGGGTCTTCGGGTTCGGTCCCAAGAAGATCGAGCTCTTTCGCGCGGCTCTCTCTACCACCGGCGCGCCGGCTGGTCGGGTCCCCCTCGCCCACGCGTTCGCCGTCGCGCAGGAGATCATCGAAGGGATACGGAAGGCGGGCCACGTCGACCGCATCGAGATGGCCGGGAGCTACCGACGGAGCCGGGAGACGGTCGGGGACCTGGACGTGCTCGTCACGTCGGACCACCCGGTCGACGTGATCACGAACTTCACGAAGCTACCAGGGGTCACGGAGATCCGGCTCCAGGGCGACACCCGGTCGACCGTGATGTTCCGCGACGGGCTCCAGATCGATCTGCGCGTCGTGGAACCGGCAGCGTTCGGGGCGGCGTGGCAGTATTTCACCGGCAACAAGGACCACAATGTCCACCTTCGCTCGATCGCCCGCGATCGCGGCCTCAAGATCAACGAGTACGGGATCTATCGGGGCGAGGAGCGGCTGGGCGGGGCGACCGAGGAGGAGGTCTACGACGTCCTGGGCATGCCCTGGATGCCGCCCGAGATCCGCGAGAACCACGGCGAGATCGAAGCGGCCCTCGAGCACCGACTGCCCACGCTCCTGGCACTGAGCGACCTCAAGGGCGACCTCCATGTCCATCTCTCGGCTCGCACGAAGCCGAGCGAGGTGGATCGGTGCCTCGAGCGCGCCCGGGAGCTCCACTTCGAGTACCTCGGGTTCGTGGTGTCCGGGACCGATCCCCCTTCCGCGGCCATCACGGGCCGGCTGCAGAAGTTACGTCGAACGCCCCCCGCCCAAGGCCCGAGGGTCCTGTGCGGGGAGGAGCGGGCCTCCCCCCCGGCCAAGGGGGAGGGGCTCCCCGGGACCACGGACTATTGGCTCTGGGACCTCCGCGAAGGCGGCACGCGATCGCGTGCGACGGCGGGTCCGCCCCCGTTGGCCCTGGTCCACGGCGATCTCGCCACCCTCATGGACGGACCGGACGCGGGCCTTCCGATCGCCCGCGATCTGGGCGTGGCGGTCGAGGTGACGGCCGATGGACCGGGCGACGGGCTTGATTCGAACGGCGTGAGCCAAGCGCGGGGCCAAGGGGTCCCGATCCTCGTCTCGGCCGGGGGAGAGTTCACCGCCCCGGGCCGTACCCAGCTCGCTCTCGGGTTCGCCCGAAGGGGCTGGGCGGGGCCTTCGGACGTGCTCAATACGCGACCGTTCGATCGCCTCTCGTCCCCTCCGCCCCGTCGGAAGAAAGGGTAGCCGACGGGCGGCTGTGCGACTGGACCTCGCTTTTCTTCTACCCGATCCGCCGGACCGCTACCGTGGGCAACCGCGAGGTCTATCGATCATCGACCGCCCGACGGCGGGAGGCGGCCATGGAGGTCGAGCCGACGCGCCGGTCCCATGCGGCCATCCCGCTCGCGATCGTCGTCCTGTTCGTCGGGCTCTACCT
>JBARHO010000045.1:0-2626 GCA_049799275.1 Thermoplasmata archaeon | reverse complement strand
TGGCATCACCGAGGAAGGACGACCGGCCGACCGGGCCTCGATCGTCTCGCGATTGAGCGGTACCGCCGGGCTTCGCTCGGACCCGGAGGGAGCATCGGGGCTGCTCTCCACGCTCCAACGTCGGGGCTGGGCCGAGGAGGCGGAGGGGGTCTGGACCGTGACCCGGGCCGGGCTCGAGCTTCTCGGTTTTTCCGCCCACACGGGCGCGACCTCGGAGAGCGTGGAACACCGTCAGCTGCTGCTCGAAGCGTTCCGTATCTTTGCGCGGAAGGGGTGCCATCTTCGGATCCTCCGGCAAGGCCGCTTCGATCGAAGGACGCCGGATGCCCTCCTGCCCCAGTTGCCCTCCGAGTGGCGGAGCCGTTCGGCCCGCGAGGCCGTTCAACTGCTGGACCATGTGAAGGGAGGGTGGGCCTGGCGGTTCTTCGGTGGGCGGGACGTGTTCGTAGAGGCCGAGGTCACCGGAGCGCGTCGCTCCGACCGGATCCGGCACGGTCTGGACAAGGCGGACCACGAAGGGGCCTTTCCGCTCTTTCTGGTGAGCGATGCCAAGAGGGCCCAGTTCGTCCGACGCGTCCTCCGGGGCGCCGATCGCTCACCGGCCCGGGCCCAGGTCTGGACGCTGCCGCTCGCGTCTTCTGCTCGGAAGGGTGTCGTGTCGCCGCCGGGTCCGGGAGCTCCTTCGATCGCATGGTGAGGGCGTTCATCGCGGTGGATCTGCCGGTCGATGTGCGTTCGACCTCGGGCCGCCCCACGCAGGCCCCCACGCATCTGACCCTGCGGTTCCTTGGGGAGGTACGGCCGGAGGAGATGCCCGAGATAGGCCGAGCGCTCGGCCGCGCGGTGGAGGGTCGTCCCGCCTTCCTGGTCCATCTACGGGGCGTTGGCGCGTTCCCGAACGCCCGGGTCCCG
Organism: Thermoplasmata archaeon; assembly: GCA_049799275.1. Classification (GTDB taxonomy): domain Archaea; phylum Thermoplasmatota; class Thermoplasmata; order Lutacidiplasmatales; family UBA184; genus Lutacidiplasma. The sequence goes on along the minus strand of JBARHO010000045.1, from coordinate 1,714 downwards.
AAGGTCGTGTGGATCGGGATCGAGGAGGGGGCTCGGGAGCTGACGGAGATCGCGAACCGGATCTCGGACGAGCTCGAGCTCTTGGGTCGCCCCCGCGAGCCCCGCCCGTTCGTGCCTCACTTGACGCTGATGCGGGTACGCGACCGGCGGTCCTCGGAAGAGGCGTATCGATGGCTCACGGCCGAGGCCGAACGGGACTTCGGCACGTTGCCGGTCCGCGAGGTGTTCCTCAAGGAGAGCCTCCTGACCCGAGAGGGGCCGATCCATACGGTGATACAGACCTCTCCGCTGACGGGGGATCTCGTGTCCCCACCAGGCGCCACGCCCGGTCCGACCCCGAACGATCAGCCGCCCTCTGCCTGACGTCCCGCGACCAACCTTCTCCAGAGATAGAGGGTGACGTAGCTTCCCCACTCCGGATAGAGCCGGTCCGCCCATTGGCGCAGCAGTTCTTCGCGAACGCCCTCTTTCACGACCCCGTACTCGACCAGCGCGTATCGGATCCCGAGATCGCCGGCGATGAACACGTCGGGCCGGCCCACGCCACGTAGAAGTGCGTTCTCTGCGGTCCATCGACCCACCCCGGGTTCCGCATCCAGTCGTTCCACCGCCTGGGACAGGGGGAGGTCCCGCCACTGATGCGTATCGAAGTACCCCGTGGCCTCACGACGGGCGAGCGCGAGCAAGGACCGGGACTTCACCCCGCTCAACCCCACCTGGCGCAACCCTTCGATGCCGAGGGCCTCGAGCCGGTCCGGGGTCGGGATGTGCGGGACCCGGATCCCCTCGACCTCGATCCAGGCCTCCGTCGCCGCGAAGAGGCGTTCTTTCATCGTATTGGCCGCTCGGACCGAGAGCTGCTGACCGATGATCGAGTGGAGCAGGGCCTCGTAGAGGTTCGCATCCCGAGGGATTCGGAGGCCCCGGAACCTCCGGATCGCCGGAGAGAGGATCGGTTCCGACCGGGCCATCCGGTAGAACTGCTCGATCGGGTGGTCCAGCGAGAAGAGCTCCCTCGCGGCGGCCCGGGCCTCGGCAGGGGTCCCGCTCCAGGTCCGGACCTTCCACCGTTGCCCTTCCGGAACGACCTCCAGGATCCAGGGGGTCCGGGCCGGACCCCACGCGCGCAGGATCCCCTCTCCGTTGGACCGAAAGACGATCGAACGGGAGGAGTACTCGATCTGTTCCCGCTCGACGGGGAACGAGCTGAGCTTGGGCGGAGTGATATACGTCGTGACACGACCGCGTCGCGGGACCGCAGGGCGCGTCCGAGCCGTTCTCATCGCACCTATAGAGGAGAAACCGGGTAAAAGCCCTCCCGGCAGCCACCGTTCGGTGCTTCGCCTAGCGGTCAACACGATTAAAGGGCCGTGCGGCGTGGTTCGTTCGCTCGTTCCCAGTGAAGAACCCTAGGATTCTCTAGGCGGCGGAGGAGGAGGGGCAGTTTGCTGCCAAGGAAAGCACGTTCGTTCATCATCTCACGGAACGCGCCCTGCCTCCTCGCAGGGATCGTTCTGCTCTCCTTGGCGATCTCCTCGATCCCTTTCCAGCCCGCGATCCGTGAGAGTCCGAGCGGGATCGCGACGTTCGCGGCCGGGCCGCCCACGTGCGGATCGAGTCTCCCGACCTTCTACGTTGGTACCCTTTCGGCCCTAGGAACCTCGCCTACTCCAACCGTTTCCAACGTGACTTTGGAGGCGCAGTACGTATATGC
>JBARHO010000044.1:0-18758 GCA_049799275.1 Thermoplasmata archaeon | reverse complement strand
GGTCCACCCGGACCCCGGCGGCCGCCGCCCCGACCGCCCCCGCGTTGCGGCGGGGCCGAATCGTCCCGGGGCGGAAGGATCGAGACCCCGACCGGGCCTCGGACCACCTTGAGCCGCTGGGCGTCCTCGGTCGAGACCTTGAGACCCGAGAGCGCGCGGAGGGCCTGGAAGGCCGCCTGCGCATAGTTGACCGTGGTCTTCGTGTGGCCGTCGGTGTACCCCCACGCGTCCGTGACGCCCGCGAACCGGAGGATGGGCTTGGCGACGTCGCCGACGGCGAGCCCGACCCCTCGCGGGGCCGGCTTGAAGGTGACGACGACCGAGCCCGACCGGCCGTGGACCTGGAACGGGACCGTGTGGGCGCGCCCGCAGCCGCACTCCCAGCTGCCGCACCCTCGCAGGGTCTCGATGACCTGGAGCTTCGCCCGATCGATGGCGCGTCGGATGGTCGGCCCGACCTCCTTGCCCTTCGCCCGTCCGAGGCCCACGAACCCATCGCCGTTGCCCACGACGACGGTGACCGCGAACTTGAACCGGCGACCGGAGTCCGTCATCCGTTGGACCATGTTGACATCGAGGACCTCATCGTGGAGACCGCTCAACAGAGCGTCCACGATCTGCGGCTCACGGAGCGGAAGACCCGTCCCGATCGCCTGGGACATCGACGTGATGTCGCCGGACTGCACCCGTCGGCCGAGCTCGGTCTTGGGGACCCAAGGGGCGGAGGCGGACGGTCCGCCCGGCCCCGAGGAGGACCGCGAGCCCTGCGACTGGGCGCTCGGAGCGCTCATGCGGCCGCCTCGCTCGGCTTGACCAGGTCCTTCTGGATCCCGGTCTTGTAGATCTCGATGGCTTGGGGTAGAGCGTGAGGAAGGTGGGACCCGTTGAGCCGGTCCGGGGTGGGGAACCCGGTCTCGCCGTGCGGGATCTCGAGCCCGGCGTCGAGCAGGCCCTTGAGCACGCTGAGGACCCGTCCGCCCGAGCTGGGTCGCCGGAGCCCCGCATCGAGCACGGCCATGTCGGTCCCGGCGGCCTTGGCCCGCAGGCCGGCGAGGTAGCCGGTCAGGTAGGAGGCCGGCGTGGTGAGCTGGGCGGTGTTGGGAAAGCCGACCTTGAGGAGCTCGCGGCTCTCGGCCGCCGCCAGGACCCGGTCGCCGGCTGGGTCGAACTCGGTGATCGAGACCAGGACCCGGTGGCGGGACAATCGGACGACCGCCCGCGGTAGGCCGGACTTGAGGAGCTTCAAGCGATAGCGGTAATCGGTCCGTCCTTCCCGCCGCCGGCGGAAGGGCACGCGATAGCGGGGACCGATGCTCATTTCGGGGCCTCCTTGAGCGCGCCGGCCAATCGGATGTTCACGAGCAGGTGGGCCCGGCTCCGGAACATGCCGCCCTTCGTACGGCGGTAGAACGCGCGGTAGACCTTGGGGGTGATCTGCTTCGTGGTGCGGAGGCCCGCGAGGAGGTCCCGTTGGGCGCGGATGCGTCGCATCCAGCGCTCCTTCCGGGTGACCCGGGCCATGGGCGTTCCGCGCCGGGAACCGGGTCCGGAGTGACGGCCCTTGGCGACCTCGAGCGCATGCTTCCGGGCGCGGCCCCGCGAGGTCCCCTTGATCGCCTTGCGACGGATGACCCCGGCCTTGATCGCGCTGCGGATATCGGAACGGGTGACCGCGTCCGCCAGCTCCTCGAGGCTGGCCGGGTCGATCCAGACGCGACCCTGGCCGCATTTGAGGATCTCTGACGCCATGCGACGCTGGTTCGCGAGATCGGTCACGTCCGGTTCACGCCTCCTTGTGTTCCTTCACGAGCGGGTTGAGCACCTTGATGCCTAGCTTGCGCGCCGTCTCTTCGAGGACTAAGCGCTTGCGGGTCCCGATCGTCCGCGCCAGGATCGCGGCCTCGGTCTGCACATTGAGACGCGCGAGGTCCTCACGCGTGTGGATGATCACCGGTCGGAAACCGGTCGGGGTGAGCCCGCGGACGCGGGCCGGGGATCGGTAGCCGATGCGCACGACGACCGGCCGATAGCCATAGTGCCGGCGCTGCTTCGACTGAAGACCACGAGGGGTCCGCCACTTGCCGGTCCGGCCCACGGCGTAGTACCGGTGGGCCTGCTCCCGGACGAAGAGCGGGCGATGCTGGTCCGCGGCGTGCCGGACCGCGAGGAGCCGTGCGGTCTCGGGATCGAGCGTGGGGCGGCGGGGGGCTTTGGGGCCCTCGTCCTCCTCCTCGTCCTTCTCCTCCTCTTCGCCCGCTTCCTCTTTCTCCTCCGCGGCGGGAACGGCGGGGCGTCTCGTCCTCGGGGCGCGCGTCTGCGACTTCTTGGGCGTGGGCTGGGGCGCCTCGGTCGGTTCCTCGACGTCCTCTGCCACCGGCTCCGGGTCGTCCTCCGGCTCGATCGGGGCCTTCTCGTCGGGGATCATGCGTTCGCCTCCTTCGGGCGGGCGCGTTCGATGATGTAGATCCCGTCCTGGAAGACCCGGGGATCGTAATCGCGGATCTTGGTCGCGGTCTCGATGTTGGCGGCGCTCTGGCCGACCTCCTCGATGTCGTGCCCGGTCAGGATGACGAACTCCCCGTCGACCTTCGCCTCCACGCCGGGGATGAGGCGTGCCGTTCGGGGATACTTCTCCCCCAGGAAGTTCTCGATCAGGAGCGAGGAGTCCTTGACCTGCACCTTCATCGGGAAGTGTGCGGCGACGATCTTCATGCGCGCCTGGAAGCCGAGCGTCACCCCGACCGCCAGATTCGCTACGTGACGCTCCCACGTGTGGAGGAGCGCCTGGGCCTTCTTCCGGTTCGCCGGGATCTTGAGCGAGAGGTGGATCTCCGCGCCCTCGGTCTCGAGCCCGAGCGCCGCGGAGGGGAACGGTCGCTTCACCTCGCCGAGCGGACCCTTCGCTCTGAGGCTCGTCCCGTCCAGGGTGAAGTGGACCCCGTCCGGACACGGGACCCGGACCGCATCGCGCAACGCCCCGTCAGTAGACATACGCGAGGAGCCTCCCCCCGATCTTGAGCTCGCGGGCCTGTTGATGGGTCATGACGCCGCGGTTGGTGGAGAGCAACAGGAGGCCGAAGTCCTGGGCCGGGAGGAAGCGCGCCTCGTAGCGCTCGAGCTCCCGCCCGCTCACGGCGACCCGGGGCTTGATCACGCCGCACGAGTTGATGCGGCGGGAGAGCTTGACCTCGTACCTGCCGCCGCGACCGTCGCCGATGAACGTGAACTCCTGGATGTACTGGTGTTCCTGGAAGGTCCGCAGGATCTCTCCCACCAGATGGGAGATCGGGGCCAGCTCCACGCTCTGGCGCCCCTGCTGGTCGGCGTGGCGGAGCGCGACGAGCGCATCGTTCAGTAGATCGTGACGCATGTGGATCGAACCCCCTTACTGGTACTTCCGGAAGCCCAGGTCCATGGCGACCTCGCGAAAGCATTGGCGGCACAGGTGGAGGCCGTAGCGCCGGACGATCCCGCGCTTGCGGTCGCAGCGCAGGCACCCCACCTTGCGTCCAAAGAGCTTCTTCGGCTTCATCGCGGTCTCACTCCAGGTACGTGACGCGGTACTTGTCGGCAAGGAACGCGCGGGTCTCGTCGCGCGAGACGCGGACCGAGCGCGGGAGGGACCGCCGACGGGAACCCCGTTCCCGGATGCGGAAGCCGGCCCGACCCACCTCGACACAGACGTCCATGCCGACGATCCCGATCTGCGGATCGTACTTCATGCCCGCGAAGTCGGTATAGTCGGCCAGACCGAAGGAGAAGCTGCCGAACCGGTCGATCGAGTCCGGATCCAGCATCCGGTCCCGGGCGTCGAACGCCCGGTCGAGGAACTCCTTGGCCTTGGGTCCGCGCAGGGTGACCTTCGCGCCGATCTCCTGGCCCAGCCGGATCCCGAAATCCCGGTTCGTCGCCTTCGAACGGGTGGCGACGGGCTTCTGTCCCGTGATCATCTTGAGCACGCGTTCCGCCTTGCTCCGAGGCTCGCCGGACTCGCCGACCCCCGCGTTCACCACGACCTTGAGGACGCGGATCTCGCGGAAACGGTTCTCCGCGGTCGGAGCGGGAGCGGTCGCCTTCTCGGCCGGTGCCGCGGTCATCGGTCCATCGCCTCGGGCATGGTCACCTGGGGGTTCGTATCGCCGACCACGAACACGTACTCCTTGATCGTCGAGAACCCCTCCTTGAAATGGACGCGGTTCGGTTGGGGAGAGTTGCGGACCTCGACGCGATCGACCCGCGCCAGCTCGCCGACATGGGAGCCGCCGGCGATGTACGCGAGCTGACCGCCCGCGAGCGGAAGATGCCCCAATACCTTCTGGCTCGGCACCTCCACCTTGAGGGAATCCCCGACGTGCCACGGGCTCCCGCGGTCCGCCAGGATGTTCCGACCGTCATGGAGCGTGACCTGGGTGCGTCCACCGCGGACGGTGTGCTTCAGCCGAACCCGGCCGATCTTGGTGGTGGCCTCGGGGGCCGGGATGGGGACGAGGATCAGCTTTCCGCGCCGGTTCTTCAGGAGCCGGAAGTGCTCGTTCACGGGCTCTTCGATCGAGACGGTGTCCATGAGGCCGATCCCGCGAGAGAGGTCGTGGACGACCTGGCCATCGACCCGCACGTGTCCGCTCCGCAGGATGATCCGGGCCTCGCGTGCCGTGGCGGCCAGATGCCGGAGGTCCCGTAGGACGAGCAGGAGCGGGATCGATTGGTCCTGTGCGTGCGGCCCCGGGGCCGGGCGCTTGATCCATTTCGTCCCCTTCCGGGGCACGGTCCACGCTCGGGGCGCGGCGCCGCGTTTCAGACGGAACGTCATGGGGTCCCCTCCGCGGGCTTGGACCGGCGGCGTGGTCGCGGGGTCGGGGCCCCCTCCGTGGCGGGAGCGGTCGGCTCGTTCTCCTCGGGAGCGACTTCGGGCACCGGGGTCGCGGTCGGGGCCACCGGGGCCTCCTCCGTGGGCTCCTCTTCCTCGACCTCCTCGGCCGAGACACGGAGGATCCGCCGACGCCAGGGGTCGGACAGATTGAGCCGGATCAGGAGCAGATGGCTCGGCCGGACCGGCAGCGGCTTGAGCTTGGCCTCGGCGGTCTTCCCGGTCACATTGTCGAGCGTCACGGCGTACGCGCGCAGATCGACCTTCGCCACACGCTCCTCCCGGCCCACGTAGCTGCCGGTCAGGATACGGACGGTGTCGCCCTTGCGGAGAGGAAGGTTCCGTCGGTGGTAGCGCCCCCGCAGCTCGCGCGAGAGCGGCACGGTCATCCGGCGGTGGCGTTGGAACGAGTCGGCCGTGAAGTTCGCCTTGCGCTGCCGACGCGGTTGGATGGAGTGCGTCCGTTCCGCCATCGTCCGCTCGCCTACCCTCACAGGATGATCGAGGACGCCGCGGCGATCCTCGGCCACCGCTCGGCGGCCTCCTTCGCGACGGGACCCTTGATCTGGGACCCTTTGATCTCTCCGGTCTCGGTGGTGATGACGGCGGCGTTGTCCTCGAACTGGAGCCGGGTGCCGTCCGCCCGTCGCATCGGGGAGCGGGCCCGGACGATCACCGCGTGCAGGACCTGCCGGCGCATCTCGGGCGTGCCCTTCTTCACAGAGACGATGATGAGGTCCGCGATACCGGCCCGGGGATAGCGCCGGTGCGTGCCGTGCCAGTTGCGGACCGCGATGATCTCGACGATCTTGGCCCCGGTGTTGTCGACACAATCGAGCCGAGCTCCCTTCGGAAGCCCCCGACCCCGCCGGCCCGGTAGACCCTTCATGGGCTCTCCTCGGTCGCCTCTTCTTCCGGGGCCTCGGTGTGGATCGCGTCCTCGCCCTTCACGTGCCGAGCGGCCTCGCCGAGGTCCTCGACGATACAGAACGCCACGGCCTTCGAGAGCGGACGCGTCTCAGCGATGCGTACGCGTCGGCCGTTCTGGATCTTGAGACAGGGAGGGTTGTGGGCGAGGTAGCGCCGGCGCCGCTTCTCGAAACGCTCGTACTTGGGCACCGAGTGGAGGAGCGTCCGTTCGACCACGGCCGTCCGCTGCATCGCGACGGAGACCACGGTCCCCTCGATGACCTGGCCCCGCACGGACAGCTTTCCGTGGAACGGACAGTGCTGGTCGTCGCACGCCTCGCGGGGAGCGCGGACATCGAGCCCGATGTCCCGGCCGCGGCGGGCCTTCGAACGAGTTGCCGGCGTCATGCAGATCTCCGTGAGTGCCCGATCAGTAGCCGCTTGGTACGGTCCTCGGGGCGCATCCGAAGGAGTTCGCCTCTTAACGGTAACTCTCGGTCCCGGAGGTAGACGGTCCCTTCGAGGCCGGTCTTCGAGATACGTCGCGGGCGCGAGCGCCCGGGGATCCGGAGCACGAACGTTTCGAGCGTCTCGTCGATGACGGTCCCTTCGAGCGGAACCGACGCGAGCCCCGGGGCCTTGCGGATCAAGAGCGTCGAGCCGATCAGCTCACCGGCCAGGGCCTCGAGGACCGGCCGCGACCAACGCTCCTCCTCGTTCGACATCGACCCTCGGTTCCGGCGGAAGGCTCAGCGAGAGGGAGCTCCGGGCGTACCGGAGCGCGCGGCGGCAGCGTTCGAGCGCTCGGTCAGGACCGTGAGCGCGCGGGCGACGTTGGTACGTAAGGCCCGCATGCGGCCCGGGCTCGGGGGCGCGCCGCCCATCGCCGCGATCCCGCGCTCGCGCAGGAGATCGTTCTCGATCTCCCCGATCTTCCGCTCGAGCTCTTCCTCGGAGAGGCCGCGGAGGTCACGCATGCGCAGGAGCGTCATGGGGGAGCTCCCGCAGGGGCGTCCTCGACGACGACGACCCCCGGCTCCTCGGCCGGGGGTAGGACGGCCGGCACGATCTTGGGCCGCTCCTCGATCCCTTTGACGCGGATCTCGTCGGGGAGGCGGGCCGACGGCCGCATGATCCAGACGTTGACACCGATGACCCCGGGCTTGAGCCGGGCCTGGTAGAACCCCTTCGCCATGAAGAGGTGGACCGCCTCGCCACAGTACTTGATGGTCCCGGCCTTGAAGCGGACCGTGCGGTGCCGCTCGCCCGTGAGCTTCCCGGAGAGGATGACCTGGCAACCGCGGGCGCCTGCCTCCATGATCCTTCGGACGGTCGAGTGGCCGGCGCGGCGGAAGTGCCATCCGCGCTCGAGCGTGGACGCGAGCTTCTCCGCCATCAACTGCGCGTTCAGTGACGGTTGACGCTCCTCCTGGACCTCGATCTGCGGATTGTCCAGCTTGAACCGGTTGGAGATCTCTTGAGTGAGCTGCTTGATGAGCTCGCCGCGACGACCGATCAGGATGCCGGGCCGCTCGCAGATCAACGTGACGCGCGTTCCCATCGGGGTGCGCTGGATGTCGAGCCCGCCGAAGCCGGCACGCGCGCTCTCCTGGACCAGGTAGTCCTTCAGCAGGACCCGCCGCATCGATTCCTGGATGACCTTCCGTTCGCTCGCCATCGGACCTCCTACTTCGCGGTCTCCTCGGCGAGGACGATCTCGATGTTCGTGGTCTGCTCGTTCCATTCGGTCGCACGTCCCTGGGCACGCGGCATGTTCGCCTTGCGGAGCCGACCGCGAGCGCACGACGCCACGCGGATGATGAGGCCGTCCGTGTCCATCCCCTCGTACTCCGCGTTCGCCTCGGCGTTCGCGAGGACCTGCAGGACCTGCTTGGCCACCTTCTTGGGGAACCGTCCCGGCCCCGTGCCGCGCTTGTGGGCCGTTTCCTGATTGTACCGGCGGAAGGGGACCGCCTTACGGAGTGCCACGACATCCTCGAGGAAGGTCCGGGCACGGGCCAGGGGCATCCCGCGGATCGCGTTCATGACCTCGTAGGTCTTCTTCGGGGAGATCATCGCCTCGACGGCTCGCGCGCGGGCGACGGGCGCGGCCGATGAGCCCTGGTACGTGTATCCTCGCATCCTTGCTCCTTCCTGCTCACTTCAACGGCATGAACTTGGAGGAACGCGTCGCGCCGACGCCCGGACCCGAGTGCTTCTCGAACCGGCGGGTGAGGGAGAACTCTCCGTAGTAGTGGCCGATCATCTCGGGCCGGACCTCGATCTCCTTGTACTCCTTTCCGTTGTGGATCGCGACGCGCCGACCGACGTGCACGGGCAGGATGAGGACGTCCCGGCAGTGCGTGCGGACGGTCTTGCCGCTCGGCGCGGACGTCAACTTCTCGAGGAAACGCTGCTGATCCGCGTTGAACCCGCGACGCAGCGAGCGTCGCGCGCGTGCGGGCAGGACCTGCGAAAGCTCCTCGAGCGAGAGCTCCTGCAAGCGGGCCAGCGTCAGTCCCCGGAGCGTGAACTCCCGCTTCCGCCGGACCTCGATCTTCTTGGTCCTCCGTCCCTTGGGCATGATCAGGCCCCTCCCATCTTGCGTATCTGTCTCTTTCGGCGCTGGGAGCGAGAGAAGCGACCGACCTTCGCCCCGGGCCACGTGCCGGAGGAGACCGTGCTCGGGCGCCCGACGTGCTGGTGGGCCCCGCCGCCGTGCGGGTGATTGACGGGGTTCATCGCGACCCCGCGTACCTTGAACGGCGGTCGGGCGAGGGTGCGGAAGGCGAGCACCTTCTTACCGGCCTTGATGAACGGTCGCTCCGAGCGGCCGCCACCGGCGAGAGCTCCGACTTGGGCCCGGCAGGTGGCCAGAAGGACCTTGAAGGCACCGGAGGGTAGCTGGACCGTGACCTGGCGGTCCGAATGCGCGGTCACCAGCGCGCTCGTTCCGGCGGCGCGGACCAATCGTCCGCCGTCGAACGGATTGACCTCGAGGTTGCAGACCAGGGTACCGTCCGGGATGTGGGAGAGCGCGAGGATGCTGCCCCGGGCCGGGAGGCCTTCGTGGACGGACAGCTTGTCGCCGGTCGCGATACCTGCGGGCGCGAGGATCGGGAAGTCCGCGCCCTCGGCCAGGTGGACCGTCGCAACCGGGGCCGAACGCCCCGGTGCCTGCGCGATCGTGACGACCGTACCTTCCCCGGAACGGCTAGAGGGAGGGTAGTAGACCGGACCGTGGTGCCGGTGGCTCGGTGATCGATAGCGACCAGAGCCGGCCCCCCGACGGCGGGAGATGATGCGCTTACCCATCAGAACACCCCCGCCCTACTACCGATGTCCTCGGCCGAGTATTCCGGCCGGAAACGAACGGTGGCGATCTTGCCGTTGCGGACGATCTTGGTGTTGACCTTCGCGACCTTGCATTGGTAGATCTCCTCGACCGCCCGCCGGATCTCGGCGCGCGATGCCCGATGGTCCACCATGAACTCGAGCTTGTTCTGCCGCTCCATCTCATCCATCGACTTCTCGGTCACGTAGGCGTGGAGAAGGATCCGATGTCGCAGGTTCGTCGGCATGGGTCCGTTCACTCCCCCGAGAGCCGCTGCCCGAGCGACTCCAGTGCCGCTTGGGAGAAGACGGTGAGGCGTCCGGGGGTCCCCCCGGGCGCCAGGTCCTCGGTGCCGAGGCGCCCGACGCTGACGACGTCGACGCCGGGCAGGTTGCGGAAGCCGCGCGCCTTCTTCGGAGCGCTCGTCACTACGAGCAGTCCGATCGGCACATGGTGCCGGCGTCCGCGCCGCTTCCCGCGCCCGGCCCGGATCGAGACCCCGTCCTTCACTCGGTCGATCTCGTCCACCAGTTTGAGCCGGCCGAGGATCGTCCGCGCCTCGGAGGCCGACAGGACCTCCTCGAGCGGCGTCTCCACGATCAGCGGAAGAGAGAGGCCTTCGGGAACATGATGTCCGCGGGCCGTGGCGAGATCCCCCGCCCGGGTGGCGGCGAGCGCCGAGGCGAACGCGAGCCTCCGTTCCTTGATATTGATCTTCTTCGCCCAGATCCGGTCGACCTTCGGAGGGTGGGCGGGCCGACCGCCGACCGTGTTCGGCGATTGGGCGCCGGTCATCGACCCCATGAGCCTAGGGGTACGCGAGACGCCCTTTCCCTTCCCGGACCATTGAACGGAATGTCGGGCGCCCGCCGTGAGGCTCGTGCCGTGCGGCTGGACCCGGTGGGATTGGGCCGAGACCACGGCGCGACGGATGAGGTCGATCCGTACGGGTCCGTGGAAGGCGTCGGGGAGCGAGAGCTCGTTCCCCGGGCGGCCCTCGAGGTCGAGGACCTGGACCTTGCGGTCCGGGCCGGGGCCGCTCATACGCCCTGCTTCGATCGTGTGCTCAGATATCGGATATCGACCTTCTCGACCCCGAGGACGATGCTGCGGATCGGGGATCGGAACCGGAGCAACCGCTTCGAAGGACCCGGCAGGGACCCGTGCAAGATGAGGCAGCTACTGCGGACCTCACCATAATGAGGGAATCCCCCGGCCGGAGTGATCGGCTCCTGGCGTGGGTCGCGGACCACCTTGAGGACCCGCATATTGTACTGGGTACGGCGGTGGTAGCCCATCTGTCCGGCCTGCGGGATGCGGTACGTCACGAAGCTCGGGTTGTGCGGCCCCAACGTGCCGATCATGCGTCGGTGCTTCGAGTTCTTGCGCGGCTGGAGCTTGACGCCCCACCGCTTCGTGTGTCCTTGGAACCCCTTGCCCTTCGTGATCCCGATGACGTCGAGGAACTCCCCTTCTTTCGTGAGCTCGTGGACCGGGAGCTCCTTGCCGAGCTGGTCGAGGGCGAACTTCCGCCGCTCGTCGGGCTTCTCCGCGGAGACCCGGACCTCGAACATGTTCGGGGTCTTCGAGGGCACTCCGCTGATGAGGTGGGGTTGGGTCTCGATGACGAGACGGACCTCATCGCCGGTGGAGGAAAGGAAGGCATCGTGGACGTCGGCGCCCGTCTCGCCGTGCGATGGGATGCGCCGGCCCAGCTCGTTCGGCAGATCGGTGGCCCAGGCCTCGCTCGCCACTGTCCGTCCGTAGGGACCGGATCGGTACACGCGCGCGGCCACGACCCGCATGGGCGGGACCTCGACCACGGTGACCGGTACGGAGACCTCCTGTCCGGCGGTCGTGGAGCGCTTACGATAGTCGACGATGAACGCGTGGCTCATCCCGACCTTATAGCCCGCGAACCCTTCGATCGTGGGCTGCTTGGTCGCGGTCGGGGCCCAAGCACGGACCCGGGGCACGGGACGGACCGACCGTTTACGCGGAGAAAAGCCGAGGGAACCCCGGCGAGGACGATGACGGGCCATGGGTCGATGACGTGACGTGCCTCCAGCGGGGGTTGGGGAGAAAGGTTCGGTATATAAGGCCTCGGACGAAAAGAATCCGGTGCTCTCGACCGGGGCGATTTTCCGTCAGAGAATGGGATCTCGCGGACACCGGCTCCGAACGCGCGCGTAGAGAGAACGGTACCGCGCGCACGGCGTACGCGGGGATCGTTCGATCACGCGAAGGATTAAGCCCGGGACCCCCGATGTGAGATTGTGAGCCCCTCTTCCTCAACGTTCGTCGATCCCGATCCGTCGCGTACGACGGTCACGCTCGCCGATGTCGAGCGCGCCGCACAATTGATCGCGGGAAAGGTCCGACGAACCCCGCTCGTGCGCGCCCCTTCGTTCCCGGGGATCCCAGATGTACCGATCTATCTCAAGCTCGAGAACCTTCAGCTCACCGGCGCGTTCAAGCTCCGCGGTGCGACGAACCGGCTCGCTCACTTGTCGCCCGAGGAGGCCGGCCGTGGGGTGATCGCCGCGTCGGCCGGGAATCACGCTCAAGGGGTCGCGTGGGCGGCCCGCTCGATGAAGGTCCCGGCGACCATCGTGATGTCCCGGACCGCCTCGCCCCTCAAGGTGAGCGCGACCGAGGCGATGGGGGCCAAGGTCATCCTGGTCGGCGCCGACTATGAGGAGGCCCACGAGGAGGCCGTCCGGGTCGCCCGGGAGGAACATCTCACCCTGATCCCCCCGTTCGACGATACGAGGATCATCGCCGGTCAGGGGACGGTCGGCCTCGAGATCCTGGAGGATCTTCCGAACGTCCGACGGATCGTGGCGGGGGTAGGCGGCGGAGGGCTCCTCTCCGGTATCGCCACGGCCGTACGGGCCCGCTCCCCCGACGTCGAGCTCGTGGGCGTCCAACCCAAGGGGGCGGACACGCTCGCGGAATCCCTTCGGCGAGGCCGAGTTGTGGTGGGGGGCCGGCCGTCGACGTTCGCCGACGGCCTGGCCACACGACATGTGGGCGACCTGACCCTCGCGATCCTTCAGCGGTGCCAGGTCCGGGCCGTGTCCGTCGACGACCAAACGATCGCTCGCGCCGTCTTCCTCCTCCTGGAGAAGGCCAAGGTCCTGGCGGAGGGAGCAGGAGCGGCCCCGCTCGCTGCCCTGCTCGAGGATCCCGCGCTCGCAAAGGATGGTCCGGTCGTGCTGGTCATCAGCGGGGGGAACCTGGACCCGTTCCTGCTCGACCGGATCCTTTGGATCGGCCTTTCGGCGGAGGGTCGCCTGCTCCGGATCCGGACCGCGCTCCGGGACACGCCGGGCCGGCTCGCCGAGTTCCTGGGGGTCGCGGCGACCCTGAACGCGAACGTTCGGCAGATCGTGCACGACCGGGAATCCCCGAACCTGGCGCCCGGAGAGGTCGCGGTCGAGCTCGAGCTCGAGATCCGAGATGCGACCCAGGCCAGCGAGGTCCTCACCGGCTACCGGACCCGAGGGTGGGTCATCGAGACGGTCACCCCGATGGAGCCCCTCCCCTCCCCCCGACGGGTGACAGGGTAACCTGCTCCCCGAGAACCCGTAAATAGGCTTCGGGACATGGTCGGGCGGGTCCCGGGATCGATGCCCAGCGAAAAGGAGACGGGCGAGGACGCGCAGCCCGGAAGGCTGTGGACCGTGCCGGAGGCGAACACCCGGCTCGAGACGCTCCGCGAGCTGCTCCCCCAGCTACGCGCTTGGGTGACCCGTCTGCGCACGATCTATGAGGAGCTTCGCCGACTGGCGGACTTCTGGGGTAAGGAGTTCGCCGCCTCGGACATCCCGGACGCCGAGCTCAAGGCCCGATTAGAGGAGGAGTGGCAGACTCTCACCAAGCGGCTCGAACGAGAGGTGGATGCCCTTCAGGCGGAAGGCATCGAGGTCAAGGACCTCGAGAGCGGCCTCGTCGACTTCTACGGCCTCAAGGACGGGACCGTGGTCTACCTGTGCTGGCAGCGCGGCGAGGACTCCGTCCGCTTCTACCATTCGTTGTCGGGAGGGTACCGGAACCGGCGCCCGCTCACCGAGGCGAGCCCCTCACCGACCGCCAAGGCCCAAGGCAGCACCTAGGTCGCCCGCTCGTGCGTTATCCCAAACTACCGTAATCGGGCGGACGCCCGAGGAGCGCCATTGGGATGAGGAGCAGCATCAGCGCGGTGATCCCCAGCAACGCGAGTCCGAACAGGGCATAGCCCATCCACGAGTAGATCGGGGTCACGCTGAGCAGGATCGGCACGGCCGGGGCGGTCACCGCGGCAGCGCCGGCGATGACCCCTCGCGTCGGTTTGCCGGTCCGGACCAAGGTCCAGGTCCCGAAGACGACCACGACGCCCGCGAGCCCCCAGAGCGCGGTCATCGACCACAGGCTCGTCACGAAGGTCTCCAGATCGGGGAACGGGCTATCGGTGACGACGTTCGGTATGGAGGAAGGGGATCCGGCATACAACTGGACGACCAGGTCCCGTGGGTTCCCCCCGGCACTCGTGTACACGGGCGACACGAACACGCTCAGCACGGTCGGACCGTACCCCGGTGCGGTCGCGTTGAGGGTCAGGCCGCCGTTCGGAACGTCCGGGACCACGAACTGTCCGGCGGCCCCGGCGATGAGATCGGCCCGGAACCCGTTCTCGCCCGAGATCGCGAGATGGGCGAACGGTACCGGTCCTTGAGCGCCCACGACCGTTCCGCCGGCGACGAACGAGCCTCCCGATAGCGCCGTACCGCCCACAATTCCCAAGAGCCCAGCGATCGCCCAGAGCACGAGCACGGCCGTGATCAGGGACCCCAGGGTCACGAGCCGAGGGCCGCGGCTGAGCGGCCGAGGGAGAGGCAACGCTGGATATAGATGGGGATAGACCTCCCAGGAGTACAATGGCGGAGGATCGCGGGGGGCGAGGACGGGTGTCGCGGCCGCGCAATGCGGGCACACCACGTACTGCGTCCCGGCGGAGGACGGCGCGGCCGCCGTGAAGGGAGAGCCACAGTGAGCACAGCGAAGGGTGAGCATCGTCGGTCGCGTCCGGCCGCTCGAGGGAGCTCGAGCCCTTTAATCTTGAGGAGATCGCTCACCAAACCGCATCCACGCGTCATCGCGGTGGACGACGGGGCGTTCACGCGACGGCACCGGTGGGCCCCGCTCGCGGCGGTCGTCGTGTCGGCGCCCTCGTACGTGGAGGCGGTCTTCGAGGGACGCGCACGGGTGGACGGGACCGATTCCGCGCGGGCCATCATCGACATGGTCGACCGGTCCCCGTACGGCGTGAACGCGCACGCGATCCTGGTGGACGGGATCTCCGTGGCCGGGTTCAACCTGATCGACCTCTCCGCCATCCACCGGGAGCTCGGACTTCCGGTCGTCTCGGTCACTCGCCGGGCCCCCGATTTCGACCGCGTGCGGTCCGCGCTCAAGGCCTATTTTCCCGACGACTTCCGACGACGGTGGGGGCTCGCGACCCGGCACAAGCTCTTCCGCGTGCCCACCGGCGCCCGCCCGATCTGGGCGGCCGCCACGGGGGGTCGCCGGGCGGACGTGATCGAACTGCTCGGCCGGCTGACCGTCCGCGGGTATTGGCCCGAACCGCTGCGGCTCGCTCACCTCATCGCGCATGCGACCGGGGTCTCGGGGCTATCGCGGCCCCCGTCGTAGGCGTTCCCGTCCTTCGGCCCGAACCTATTATGGACCCGGCCGGCGTCCGGATACCGGGCCTGTAGCTTAGCTTGGACAAAGTACTGGCCTTCTAAGCCAGCATTCTCGGGTTCAAAAGTCCCGGCGCCTACGGGCGAGGGGCGGGGATTCCCGACAGGCCCGTCCCCTTCAACGACCGATCGGAGTCGCGTAGCCCACTTCCGCCGCGCACTTCGAGCACAGGATCCCTCCGCGCGCCCCCGCCGGAAGGGCGTCCCCGCAGAGCGGGCACATGGCGTGGGAATCGGCTGCGGCGAGGAGCTCGGTCACGCTGCTCCGCAGGGCGGGGTTCGCCAACGGGGGGAGCGAGGCTTCGGGGACGGGGACCGTTCGACCCGCGCCCAAGAAGGCGTCGAGCTCGGCCCGGTAGGTCCCGCTGGGGGACTCGACGGAGGCCAGATGCCGGGCCCGTAGCGTCTCGAGCGCCATGTTCGAGGAGGCCGTCATCCCGCCCAGGATCTGGGAGAGCTCGATCGACGTCATCCCGTGCGTCTCGACGAGCACCTCGAGCGCGCGGGAGGCGACGAGCGAGAGATCACCGCGCGCGATGAACGCGTCGATGCCGTGCGAGATGCGCGACGATCGCTGCACGAACCGGTTCAACGGGAGCCGTCCGGCCCGGATGTCCGGCAGGACCAGGTTGTCCACCAGGTCGATCTCGATGCGGACCCGGTTCTCGGGGAAGTACAGCAGAAGATTGACCGAGAAGGGGACCACCCCGGTCGACCGGAGCAGCGTCGCGGAGTCCTTCGCCGAGGCGAGGCCGGTCCGGGGGGGTCGTGCGGACGCGTTCGGCCCTCCCCGGGGCTGCGGCATGAACCGCTCCCGGAGCATGAAACGGGCCATGGCCCGTCGTGGAGCTCCGCCCTTGCCGAAGTCGTAGACCTCGGCCGACCCATCCGGCAGGAGGAGGATCTCCCCGAAGGGGCGCAGGTAGTCCCAGCGCGGACCGATCGGGGGCGGGTTGGTCAGCTTGATCGAAGCGGACGTGAAGGTGTTCTCGGATTGCGCCAGCGCGTGGAAGAAGGTCGGTTCCGGTTGACCATCCACCTCGAGCGAGAAGGCGCTCAGGGCCTCGCGCCGACGGGAGATGTACTCGGAGAGCTGGCGCGCGAGCTGGCTCTCGGACTCCTCGTCGTGCGCCTCGACGCCGGCGCGCCGGGCGAGGGCGTTGAGCTCAGCCGGGGTTACGAGTGACATGTGCGCCCTTCTCGGTGATGAGTTGTTCGTAGAGGGAGATGAACTTACGGGCGGTCGCATCGATCGACGCGGTCCGCCGGACGTGCTCGATCGCGGCCCCGCGGATCCGCCCCCGCGCGGCCGGGTCGTCCAGGAGGTCGCTGATCGCCGCACTGAGGGCTCCCGGAGCCTCGACCGAGACGAGACGGCCGTTCACGTCGTTCTCGATGAGGTCGCGGGGACCGCCCTGGTCCGAGGCGACGCACGCGGCCCCGCAGGCCATCGCCTCGAGGAGGGCGACCGACGAGGTATCGGACGTGGAGGGCAGGACGAACAGCTCGCTCTGGGCCAGGAGGGCGGCCTTCTCCTCCTCGGCGACCGGGCCGATGTACCGGACCCGGCCGGCCAATTGCGGGTCGGTGCGGAGGCGGGCCCGGACGTTCGCTTCCTCGGGACCGACCCCGGCGATGATCGCCGAGAACGGCCGTCGGGGAGCGAGGTCGGAGAGGGCGTCCAGGAAGCGGTGGATGCCCTTGTCGGCCGTGAGGCGGCCCATGAAGGTCACGACCGGGTCCGATGGCAGGCCGCACCGCTCGCGCCAGTCCGGCACGGGGATGCCGGGGTGGAACCGCTCGATCTCGATGCCGTTCGGCACGACCTGTACCTCCCGGCGGAACGGCTTGCGCGCCCGTACCAGGAGCGCGCGACGGCCCTCCTCGGTCGGCGCCGTCGCGATGTCGCAGCGAAAGTAGAGCCCCTGCCCGTACCACCGTGCGGCCCGGAAGAACATCCGGATGGGAAGGCTCTGCGGGAAGCTCGAGCGCATCTCCCACACGTTCGTGTGGAAGGTCCCGACCAGGGGTTTCCGGAAGTAGCGGGCCGCGAGGAACCCGGTGCTGCCGAGGATCCCCGGGGTATGGAGATGGATCACGTCCACCTCGTCCCGGAAGCCCTCGCCCCGCAGGTCCTTCATCGGGAAGAGCCCCCAGCGGTACTCCCGGTAGAACGGGATCGGCAACGATCGCACCCGGACGACCGGGACGCCGTCGACCTCCGTGTGGGTCTTCGGTTCCCCGGGCGTCGAGGAGGGGGTGTAGACCCGTACCCCGTGGCCCATCCGTTGGAACCGGCGCGCGAGCGCGTGGACCTGCTGGGCCACCCCGTCCCGGATCGGGACGTAGCTCTCGGAAAAGAAGGCGATCTCCATGACGGGTAGGTCTTCCCCGCGAAGAAGATCCGTCAGACGAGGATATTAAAGGACCGCTGGAACCGGCCGCGCGCCTCGGGGCCGAGCGCATCCGGATCGACACACGCGATCACCGTGTTGGGGCTGTTGGCGACCTGGTTGGTGATCCAGTTGACGAACTTGAGCGTCGTCTCCACCGAGTTCTCCGTGAGGAGGAATTCCAGCGCATCGATGTAGATGAGGACCCCCGAAGGGGTCTCGAGCGCGGAGCTGATGCGGGCCGCGATCTGGCCGAGATCGGAGGTCTGCGGGGAGGGGCCCATCTCGGGCTTCGAGGAGCGGGGCCGGATCACCTCCAGCTTGGCGCGCGGGACCTCCTTGAGCTCGGGGGGATGCTGCGAGATCACGAGGACAAGTGCGTACGCCGCATGCGAGGAGGCAAGGCACTGTACCGCGAGACCCGGCCGTCGTTCGAAGAAGAGACAGCTCTCCCCCGGCGGGACCGAGCCGACCGGTCGCCGGGGCGTGGGACCGGTCGCGGCAGGGGGCGGTGCCGGGGTGCGGAGCAAGGGGCCCCACGTGACCTTGCGCGGCGGGCCGAGCACGCTCCGTCGTTTGACCTCGACATCCTCGGGGATCCGGGCGAGTCGGCTCTCGACGAGCATGCGGAGCTCTTGGGCGGTATGGCCCCGGGAGGCATTGGCCAGCATCTCCCGGAAGGCCTCGCGAAGGCCCTCGGCGTAGCCGTCGCAGTACGCCTGGGCGTACGATTCGTCCGGCGCCGGGTTGGCCCGGGCGTCCACCATCCGGCCGGGGGGACGGGGCTCGTTCACGTCTGGGCGCTTCCCGTCTCCGGAGCGACCGGGACGGTCGCCGGGGGCCGCATCCGGCCGGCCGGTCGGGATCCCCCGGGATCCTCGGCCGGGGCGAACTTGTAGCCATAGTGGATGACGCCGGCCTTCCCTTCCTCCCGCAGCTTCCGGAAGGTCGCGCGCACCCGGAGGCCGATCTCGACCTCGTCCGGTTCGATGTCCACGACCTGCCCGGTCAGTTTCGGTCCCTCTTTCGTGCGGACGATCGCGAGGACGTACGGCACCTGCATCTCGAACCCCTCCGCCGGATCGTGGATCACGGAGAAGCTCTCGACCTCGCCCTCCCCGGACAGATGGAACGGTTCGAGCCGGCCCAGCGACTGTCGGTGATGGGCGCAGGTCGGACAGACCGACCGAGGGGGGAAGTAGACGGTCTTGCAGGTCGGGCACCGCGAGCCGCCGAGGTTGTAGCGTCGAGGGGTCTCCCGCCAGAAGCGTGCGATCGACATGGCGTACCTCCCTCAGTTCACCCGCTCCAGAAGATGCACGACGCTCGTGGCGCCGGTCCCTCCCAGGTTCTGCGCGAGCCCGAGCGTCGCGTCCGCGACCTGTCGCTCGCCCGCCTCGCCCCGGAGCTGGCGGACGATCTCGACGACCTGGGCCACTCCGACGGCGCCGAACGGGCGCCCCTGGGCCTTGAGGCCGCCCGACGGGTTCACGGTGGGAGCTCCGCCGCTC
>JBARHO010000043.1:0-12916 GCA_049799275.1 Thermoplasmata archaeon | reverse complement strand
TCCGGGCGACGCGATCGTAGAACCGCCGGAGGTAGCCGTCGTAGAACTGAGCGCCTACGCTTCGTGCCGTTCCGCTCATGGCCGGCGTCGGTCCGCCGGTGAATCCCACCTTCGATTCGGAGAACGGGCGAGTGAGGCGTTCGAGCCACTCTGGCGGGGCGACCTCGTCCGCGTCCAGGAAGGCCACGATAGCGCCCGTCGCGACCTGGACAGCACGGTTCCGGCTCTCCGCGACATTCCCCGGGGCGAAGAGGTACACGACGCGGGGATCGCGCGCGTGGAACCTCTCCGCGATGCGGCGTACGACCTCGCCTTTCCCGCCGTCGTCGACGATGATCTGCTCCGGCGGCAAGGTCTGAGCGAGCAGGCTCTCCAGCGTGAGCTCCACCCGTGGGTCGTCGAGGACCGTCACGACGACGCTCACGGAAGGCGATCCAGGGACGGTCCTTCCGTCGGCCGGCTCCGTCATCGGGCGGACGGGATCCCGCGGACCTGAGCGATCTCGGCGATCGTCCGTCGGACCGCTTCCGTCGAGGCCCAACGGGGCGACCATCCCAAGGCACGGATCCGATCGATGGCGAGGAGCTGGAGCGGGACATCACCGACCCAGCCCCGCTCCCCCCCGGTGTACTCGATGCGGGCGGTCCCGCCATGCACCGCGATCACAAGCTCGGCGATCTCGCGGACGGTGGTCTGCTCGGCGGTCCCCAGGTTGAATAGGCTGACCGGCCCGGTAGAGCGGGATCTCGCCAACAGCATCCCGTCGACACAGTCCTCCACCCGGAGGTAGCTCTTCGCCTGCCGGCCGTCGCCCAGGACCTCCAAACGAGCGGGATCGCGGGCCAACTTTTCGAAGAAGTCGTAGATGACCCCGTGCGTCATCTCGGGACCGATGACGTTCGCGAACCGGAAGATGAGGCCCCGGATCCCGTACGAGAAGCAGAAGGCGCTCAGGAGTCCCTCGGACGCCAGCTTCGAGCCGCCGTACGCGGACTCCGGGAGCAAGGGGCCGTACTCCTCCGGGGTAGGGAACTGGCGGGGCCGACCATACACCACACTAGAAGAGGAGAAGAGAACGGTCGGGACATCGTGGCGCCGGGCCGCTTCGAGCACGTTGAACATGCCGACGACCCCATGCTCGAAATCGATCCGAGGATCCTCGAAGCCCCGCCGGATGTCCGGGTTCGCCGCCAGATGCCACACCGCCTGGGCCCCCTCGAACGCGGGCGCGATCGCCTGGGGGTCGCGAACGTCGGCCCGGTGCAGCTGGACATGATCGGCCCGGGCGAGCTTCTCCATCGTGGACGGGAGGGGGGAGGAGAGGTTGTCGACGACGCGGACCTCGTCCCCGGCCGCGGCGAGGGTCCGGCAGAGGTGGGACCCGATCGCGCCAGCGCCTCCGGTCACTACGACGGGCGACGGTCCCTTCGCCATGAGCTTCCGAACGCACGTGATTCGGAGAAGCTTATATATGGTAAGGCCCGACTAGTTCCGCGTTAGAGGTCTCGACGGGTCACATGCGGACGTACGTGCGGATGATCTTCCACTCAGAAGGAGCGAGCCCACAGACCATTGTCAAGGTGATGCGCGACCTGGGATTCGAGGAGTCGATGGGGATGCACGATTTTGTGTACAAATGGAAGGACAAGGCCACCTTGGACGAGGTGATCCAGCTCATCACCGATATGCACGGTCGAATGAAGGGCCTCAACGTCAATTACGAGATCACGACGATCTCCTGATCCCTTCTTCCGGCGTGAGACCGAATGGAGAAAGAAGGCCCCGGCCCCCTGGAACGGGCGCTACTGGTCCATCTCTTGGACCACCGGGGTCATCAGGTCCGGTTCGAGGCCGATCAGTGGACCACGGAGTTCGGGATCCTCCGCGCCTTCGCTCACGAGGATCCGGTCGTCGTCAAGAACACGATCCGTTCGCTCGAGATGGCCCGGTGGATCTATCGTCGCTTGCAGTACGTGATCGGCTACAGCGAGCCGAAGCTCGTGTTCTCGCTCACCCCGAGCGGACACCGCAAGGCGTTGGACCTGCGCCGGGAGATCGATAGCGGATCGTTCCATCCGCCCCCTTCTCCGGATGGCACGTACGAGTTCGAGACCCTGCCTCCCGCCCCCGAATCCTCACCGGATCCCGGGGCCCCGATGTGAAGGAACTTCCGACGCTCGAGGGCTTCAAGGTCCGGCTGCGCCCGCCGAGCAAGGCCGATGTGCCCGCGCTCTTCACCTGGTACAACGACCCGGAGATCGTGGCCCCCTTTGATCGATTCACCGTCGATACGGTGGACGGGTTCGAGGCCGAGCTCGAGAAGGCGCCCGCGGACCCGGCGTCGTTGGCCCCCCGCCTGGTCGTGGAACGCAAGGAGGATGCTCACCTGATCGGTCTCGTCGGCTACTATCGGGCGCACCCGGTGCTGGAGCTCACCGATATCTGGTACGTCCTGGGCGAGCCCGCGGAGCGCGGCAAGGGGTACGGGAGCGAGGCGGTCGGACTGCTCATCGACCATCTCTTCCATGAGTTCGACCTCGAGCGTGTCGGCGCCACCGTGGATGTCGCCAACGCGCCCTCCCTCAAGCTGCTCGAGCATCTCGGCATCCGCCGCGAGGGCACGTTGCGATCGGCGCTGTACCATCACGCGGCGTGGCATGATGTCGAGATCTTCGGGGTCACCCGCGGGGAATGGGCGGATCGACCGCGGACAGTGTGAACTCGATCCGGGTCCCGGAGGGCGCTCCATCGGTGATCCCGCGGAACCGTATCTCGCGGATCTCCCCCGTCGATCGCACATGCGTTCCTCCACAGGGGCAGGAATCGAGTCCCTCGATCTCGATGACCCGCACCTGATCGATCGTGGCCGGAAGGGGAACCAGACCCGAGCGGGCCGCCGGAGTGGACTCGTACTCGGCCCGAGGAACGACCCGGGCGCGGACCGCACGAGAAGGTCGGATCGCTCCCGTGATCTCCGCCTCGATCTCGGGCCATGGGACGGACCCAGGCCACCCTCGCTCCAGATCGATCCGCCCGAGCGAGGTGGTCAACGAGGCCCTCTGGGTCCGGACCCCGGACCGTGCGAACAGGAGGGCGCTCACGAGATGCTGCGCGGTGTGCATACGCATGTGTGCGTATCTCCGTTCCCAATCGATCTCCCCCAGGACCGCTTCCTCCAGTTGCAGCGACGGGCCGCTCGCGCGGTCGAGGCGATGGAGGACCGCCCCCCCGCTCTTGGACACCTCGCGCACGCGGACGGACCGGCCCCCATCCCCCCGAAGCGTCCCTTCGTCGCTGGGCTGTCCCCCGCCGGTCGGATAGAAGAGCGTGCGATCGAGGACGACCCCGCCGGGCGGCAGGGCCGTGACCCGGGCGGTGAACCTTCGTTCGTACGCCGCGTCGACGTCCGACAGGTAGGCGAGCTCCGTCATTCCGACGCCGGACATTCGCCGTTCACTTGATGTTTCTCCCGACGCGACCCCAAGCTTTTTTAGCGGTGACCTTTGTCCAACCCTTCCCGAGGTTTCGAATGTTCAAGGCCCGCATCAAGATGGAGGTCCTCCGAGAGCTGGTGGAGGTCATCTCCACCCTCGTCTCCGAGGTGAAGTTCTCCGTTTCCAAGGACGGGATCGAGGTCAAAGCGGTCGATCCGAGCCACGTGGCGATGCTGGTCCTCAAGCTCAACAAGACCGCGTTCGAGGAGTTCACCGGCGAGCCGACGGAGATCGGGATCGACGTCGAGAAGCTCAAGGAAGTGCTCCGGCTCTCGAAGCCGGGGGACATCCTCGACCTTCAGTTCGACGGGGGGAAGAACCGGCTGGTGATCAAGGTCGGGAAGGTCACCCGTCACATGTCGGTGGTCGACCCCGCCGGGATCACGGATCCCAAGGTGCCCAATGTATCGCCTCCCGGGGTCGCCGTGGTCAAGATGGAGGAGCTCCGACAGGGGATCCGGGGGAGCGAGAGCATCTCGGACCACGTGACCCTGACCCTCGAGCCCGATGGGTTCTCGATGCACTCCGAGGGTGAGACCGATCGGGTCGACATGCGGCTCCCCAAGGAGGGGCTGGGACGCCTCGAGGTGAAGGAGCCGGTGAAGAGCATGTACCCGCTCGACTTCTTCTCCAGCATGGTCAAATCGATCACCACCTCCGATGAGGTGACGTTGCACGTCGGGAACGAATACCCCCTCAAGATCGAGTTCCAGATGGCCGGGGGCAAGGGCGAGGGCCGCTTCCTGCTCGCTCCTCGCGTCGAAGAGGATTGACGTCGTTCCGGTCCCCGCCAGCCTCTTAAGAGCGGGTGGGGTCGTTCGCTCGTGAGCCCTATCACCGCCTCTCGCGTGGCCATCCTATCGGCCATTCGCACCCCCATCGGGAAGTATGGCAGCGCCCTCAAGGAGACCCCGGCCGTCACGCTGGGGACCCTCGCCGTCCAGGCCGCTCTGGCCCGGGCCAAGGTCGAGGCCCGGGAGATCCCCGATGTCTACCTCGGACATTGCATCCAGGCGGGCACGGGCCAGAATCCGGCCCGTCAGGTCGCTCTCCGTGCCGGCATCCCGGAGTCGGCGGGTGCGGCGACGATCAACATGGTCTGCGGGTCGGGTCTCAAGGCCGTGATGTTCGGGGCGCTCGCCATCCGGGCCGGCCAGTACGATCTCATGGTCGTGGGCGGGATGGAGAGCATGTCGAGCGCCCCCTACCTCCTCCCCGGGAGGGCCCGCTGGGGGCTCCGGTACGGCCAGTTCCCCGTCCAGGACGCCATGCAGGTCGATGCCCTGATCGATGCCTTCGGAGAGCACGAGGCCATGGGGTTCACCGGCGAGCGGGTGGCCCAGAAGTTCCACTTGACCCGGACCGAGATCGACCAGTATGCGGCCCGGAGCCAGGTACGCGCGGTCGAGGCCACGAGATCGGGGATCTTCCGCGCGGAATCGGTTCCGATCCCCGCGGAGCTGACCCCCGGAGGCCACGGCCTGGATCATGATGAAGGGCCCCGACCGGATACGACGGTCGAGAGCCTGGGGAAGTTGCGTCCATCGTTCCGTCCGGACGGTCTCATGACCGCCGGGAACTCCTCTCAGCTCTCGGATGGGGCCGCGGCGCTCGTGCTGGCGAGCGAGAGCGAGGTCGAGCGCCGTGGAGCGCGTCCGCTCGCGTGGGTCCACAGCATGGAGGTGGGAGGGGTCGATCCCGCCAATGTCATGGAAGCGCCCATCCCGACGGTCACCGAGCACCTGCGACGGGTCGGTCTTACCCCCGAAGAGATGGACCGGGTCGAGCACAA
Source organism: Thermoplasmata archaeon (assembly GCA_049799275.1). GTDB lineage: Archaea > Thermoplasmatota > Thermoplasmata > Lutacidiplasmatales > UBA184 > Lutacidiplasma. The sequence goes on along the minus strand of JBARHO010000043.1, from coordinate 7,630 downwards.
CGAGGCCTTCGCCTCCGCGTCCATCGCCGTCCAACGGACCTTCCGTTTTCCCGATGACCGGTTCAACGTCCACGGGGGCGCGATCGCGCTCGGACATCCGATCGGGGCCTCGGGGGCCCGCATCCTCGTCACGTTGCTCCACGAGCTCGATCGCTCTAAGGGGCACCTCGGCCTGGCCACGCTCTGCATGGGCGGCGGGAACGGGCTCAGCCTGATCGTCGAGCGGACGGACGCCTAGCGCGGACCTGGGTGCGTCCGCCCTTCGGTGCTCTTGAGCCCGCCTTCCCGCGAGGGCGGCCGGTCTTCCGGCCGATCAGCGAGATCCCCAACACCTCCTCGAGCTCCGAATAGAGCTCCCGCGCCGGTCCCCGCTCCCCGCGAGCGAACCTCGGTTGAGCGGAGCGGCCCACGCGAGCGGACCATCGCCGGAGCCGGTCCATGGAGACGTCCACCCGGAGGCCGTCCCCGACATCGTTGAGGACCGAGTCGCGGAGGTCCACGAGCCCGGCGATCGGCAAGGAACCTCCGGCCCCGGGGCGGATCGATCCGCGACAGCGCTCCTCCAGCTCCCGGTGCAGGATCCCCGCCCGGTGGAAGTCGGCCTCGGACCAGTCGAGACGGAGGTGATAGGCCCGGCTCCACAGGTACATCCGCAGGGCATCCGGACCCTCCTCCGAGAGGGCGGTCCGGAGCGGCACGAGGTTGCCCGTGTGTTTGCTCATCTTCTCTCCGGCCTGGGTCACGAAACCCGTGTGGAGAAAGTGTCGCGAGAAGAGCTGGTCCTCGAGCGTGAGAGCGATCTCGTTCTCCGCATAGTGGTGCGGATAGATCAGATCGGTCCCACCGCCATGGAGATCGACCGGTATGCCGAGGTACTTCTCCGCCATGGCGTAGCACTCCAGATGCCATCCCGGGATCCCGTTCCCCCACGGGCTGGGCCAGGAGGGGGACGGCGGGGCCTGGCGCTTCCAGACCATGAACTCCCGATCGAACGCCGGCTTCAGGACGAGGGTCGGGTCGGGTTCCGGGACGGTGTGCGCCTCGAGCTCCTGTCCGATCGGGAAATTGCGCGGGTCGGGCGGGCCCCGGGCCATGAAGAGCCATTCGTCCCCCTCCCGGCGGACCCGTCCCCGGCGCGAGAGCCGCTGCGTCAAGCGGATCATCTGCGGGACGAAGGCGCTCGCCCGGGGGGTGAGATGCGGTCGCAGGATCCCGAGGTCGTCCATGTCCGCGAAGAAGGCCGCCTCCTCTCGCCGGGCGAGCTCGTCCCATCGGAGGCCGAGCTCCGTCGCACGGGCCGTGACCTTGTCCTCGAAGTCCGTGATGTTCATCACATGGCGCGTCGGAACGTTCTCCTGGCGCAGGTAACGTCGGATCAGGTCGAAGTAGAGGTACGTCCGTCCGTGGCCGACGTGGGATCGATCGTACACGGTGGGACCGCAGACGTACATGTGGATGGGCCCTCCCCGCGCCGGCTGGATCGGCTCGACCCGCCCGGTCAACGAGTCGCGTAGGCGGAGCCCCATCTGATCCCGGGGCGACCCGGCGGACGAAGGCCCTTAACGATTATGCCCGGCACCGGGTCAGGGTCGGTTTCATTACCCGGGGAGGTTACCTCCGGTGAGGGAAGGCACTGGCATAGCCTTCGCTCCATGGAAACGCTCTTTCTGCTCATCGAGATCGAGGTCGGGCGCCTCGAAGAGGTCGTCCGCCGCCTCAAGGCGATCCCCGCCGTCACCGAGGTCGAGGCCGTGACCGGTCCGTTCGACCTGATCGTGAAGGTCCAGGCCAAGCACATCAATGAGGCCCTGGATATCGTGGTCCACAAGATCCGGAGGATCACCGGGATCAAGAGCACCGAAACGCTCGTGACGGTCAGCGTGAGCTGATCGATCCCGGGCGGCCCGGGATAATATACCGAAGGGGCATCGTTCCGGCATGGTGGGGATCGGAGAGCAAGCACCGGATTTCGAGGGGCCGATCGCGGGGGGTGGCACGATCAGGTTGTCCTCGCTCCGCGGGAGCCCGGTCATCGTCTACTTCTACCCCGAGGCCGACACGCCCGGCTGCACGATCGAGTCGAAGGGGTTCCGGGACGAGTATCCTGCCCTTCAGAAGCGAAAGGTCCAGGTGATCGGCGTGAGCGTGGACGACGTCCCGAAGCAGGAGGCGTTCCAGGGCAAATACCAGCTCCCGTTCCCGCTCGTCGCGGATGCCTCCAAGGAGATCGCCCGGCGCTACGGCGTCCTGGGGCCCAGCGGTCGGGCCCGACGGGTCACGTTCTTTGTCGATGCGCAGGGCAAGGTCACGGACATCGTAGATGATCGGAGTGCGGACCTTCACACCAAGAAGGCCCGCCAGCTCTTCCCGTCGAGCTGAGTCCGGACCGCCGGTCCGGCGGGTCCCCGCTCGTCGGCGTCGGGAGGGAACGGCTCACCGATCGACCGGGGCGGGCGCCGTCTTGACCCAGCTCCTCGGGAACTCCGCGGAGTCGACGAACACGCGACCGCAGTCGATGACCCAGCCGTGTCGGGTCGCCGGGATCTCGCTCGAATCCTTCAACGCGCGACCGATGGCGATGAGCGTCCCCCGTCGGTCCAGGAGAACGACCGAGGTCCCCTTCGCGAACGGACGGGGAAGGTCCGCGATCCCTCCTCGGGCGAGGTCCGCCCCATGGGCGATGGCGGCGGCCGCCACGTCCTTCAGTATCACCGGGGGGAACTCCTTCCAGACCTCTTCGATGGGATGGAGCATCGCGAGCAGGGCCTCGGGTCGACCGGACTTCGCCTCGGACGTGGCGTCGGCCAGCGCGGTCAGCGTGACCGACATCGTCTCCTTGAACGGCCCGGTCCCGACGCGCCGCAGCTCTTCCAGATGTCCGCCCACGCCCAGCGCCTCCCCGAGGTCGACGGCAAGCGTGCGTACGTACGTCCCCGAGTCCGCCACGAGGTCGATCAGGGCCCGAGGACCCTCGGTCTCGAGGACGCTGAGACGATGGATGGTCCGGATGCGGCGCTCCCGCTTCACCGCGGAACGGACGGGCGGGGTCTGGAAGATCGGTCCGTGGAACTCGGCCACGACCCGCTCCAGGTCCTTCGGACCGACCGTGCCGTGGAAGACGATGACCCCGATGTATCGCTTCGGGAACTCGAGCAGGAGCGGGAGGAGCTTCAGCGCCGGCCCCATCCCGATCCATAGGAGCCCCGAGACGTTCGGGTCCAGGGTCCCGGCGTGGCCGGCCCGTTCCACCCCGAGGAGGTCCCGGGCCCACGCGGTCACCTGGTGAGAGCTCGGTCCTCGCGGCTTGTCGACCAGAAGGAAGGCACCCTCGCGCAGCCGTTGTTGAACGGCCGGGATGTCGGCGAGCTCGGTCATACCCGATCCGAGACGCTCGCGTGCCGCACGAAGTCGACGATCTCCTCCACCACTTGCGGGGGGGACAGCTCCGAGGAGTCGATCATGTGGTCCGTCCGCTCGTGGTCGAGGTCGATCCCGTAGATCCGCAGGTACCGTCGGCGCTCGGACCCTTCGCGGGCCTGGGTCGCCGAACGGGCGGCGGCCAGGTCGAGCGAATCCCGACGCGCGACCCGCTCCACACGGACCTCCTCCCGAGCGGTCACGACCAGATCGATCGATGGGATCCTGGCCCGCCGGCACAGGGCCCCGGTGATGCGGCCTTCCAAGAGCCTCCCCGGTCGGGCGCGCGAGAGCATCTCCTGGTCCAAGGCGCGGTCGATGCCCTCATCTTCCTCCGCCATCCGAGAGAACGTCGCGAGATCGACCCCTCGACGGGCCGCCTCCGCCCGGAAGAGCTCGCCCGCCGAGACGAACTCGAGACCCAGCCGCTCGGCGGCGCCGCGTCCGGCCGTGGTCTTGCCGCTCCCGGGAGGCCCCGTCAGCGTGACGAGGGGCGGGTTCACGCCTTCTCCCCCGTGCCCCCGAGGTCAGCGAGGGCCGAGGGTCGCGGGCGATTGGCCGCGTACTTGCGCAGGGTATAGTGCTTCAGGAAGCGGCGGAAGAGGAGCGAGAACGGGACCGTGTAGAGCGAGAAGATGAGGAACCAGTACGGGATGAGGCCCCCGATCTTCGAGAGCAGATTGATGGAGGCCCCCCCAAGGTCCACCGTCTGGGCGGAGGTGGAGGCGGCGGTGATGAACAACCCCACCCAGGTGTAGATCGCGATGACCAGGAACCAGGTCACGGCCATGCCCTTGAGCTGGGCCATCGAGACCTCGCTCGACATCTGCGTGAGCCGCTGCTGGTACGGCTTGATCGCCTCCATCCGGTCCTTCTTGCCGGAGCGGATCGCCTTCATCTGGAGCGGGCGGAACGCCTTGGAGTACGCCTGGACCTTCGCGACCTTGACCCAGTCGGTCGCCCAGTTGTAGGCGAGCGCGGTCAGCAGCATCTCGATGATCCCGGCAAAGAACATGGTCAGGAGGAGGTAATTGTGGCCGAACCCGATGAGCGGGGAGAGCCCGAGCCCGAAGACGCCCGCCACGCCCTCCCGGGTCGAGGTCTCGAAGATCATCCATATCCCGAGGATGAACAGGAACACGAGGACGAACGTCGAGAGCTTGAACTGCGGCACCGGGGGACGGGGAGGCGTCGCGGGCGTAGTGGACTCTGGTTCATCCTCGGTCTCCAGCGCGACCGGCGCGGCGCCCACCTCATCGATGTCGCCGATGTCCGCATGGGACGACGGGAGCGGAGCGCCCGAAGAAGGAGCGCTCCGAGAGGCGGCCATGGCTCACTCCCCTCCCAAGAACCGACGCAGGAGCGGGTTCATCTCCATGAGCTGCTCGCGTCCCATCGCCTCATAGAGGTTGATGATGATCCCGACGGTCAGTAGCACCCCGGTCCCGCTGGCGTTCCCCAGCGTGCCGATCAGGTCCGCCCCGGCCGCGAGCGCGCCCACCGCGGCCCCCGAGATGACGGTGATGACCGGGATGTAGCGCTCCAGCACGCGACGCAGGACCCGCGGTTCCCGACGGAACCCGGGGATCTGCATGCCGCTCGCCTCGATCTGGCGCGCCACGGCCTCGGGTCCCATGTTCGTGGTCTGGATCCAGAACTTGGCGAACATGATCGACCCGGTGACCATGACGCTGAAGTAGATCACCACGTGCGCGATATCCTCCCACCACGTGTGGCCCACCAGGAAGTTGCCATACGTCTGGAAATTGATGAGCGGGAGCAGCCACGACTCGAGCCCGTTCACGGTCGAGAGATAGTAGGCCGCGCCGGTGAGCGGCGTGGTCTGGGTGATCCCCAATGATGTGGCCTCGGCCGCGGAGGAAGGGTACGAACCGATCCACCACTGATGTCCGAGCAAGGGGAAGTGCGTCAGCGTCGGGTTGGTCCAGAGCAGGATCGAGAACATGGAGACGTTGGCCAAGAGGGCCGACATCAGGATGACCGGGATATTGCTCGCGTAGATCAGCCGCAACGGATAGCGACCGCGCGCGCCCCGTTGCTCGGCGTGGGAGAGGGGGAGCTCGATACGGGTCGACTCCGTCCACGCGACCAAGAAGAAGATCGCGGCCGTCCCGGCGAGGGCGACCATCGGGTTGGGGGCATGTAAGAGGACCTGTTCCCATCCCCCGCCGGCCATCTGGCCGGCATTATAGTGCGTGAAGAACCAGATCGCCTTCGGGATCGTGCCCGAGGGCGGGTTCTGCGCCGTGATAGGACCCGGCTCCGAGGGGAGCCAGTTGAGCGTCCCTTGGACGATCTGCTGCGAGACCCCCGCGGCGATGAAGAGCGAGATGCCGCTCCCGATCCCCCACTTGCTCACCACCTCGTCCATCAGGAAGACGAGGTAGCTGCCGAAGACGAGCTGGGCGACGATGATCGTGTCCGCCAGGAGGAGCCCGTTCCCCGGGGACGCTCCGTTCAGCGAGGCGATGATCGAGGCCGAGGGGGTGAGGTATCCGAAGACCTGCGGGATGGCCTCGACGAAGATCATCGCGATGACCATGATCTTCTGGGCGCCCTGGTACATCCCCTTGTCCTCATCGTCGGTGAGGTCGAGGTTGATGATCTTCGCGCCGGTGAACAATTGCATGATGATCGACCCGGTGACGATCGGACCGATCCCAAGATGCATCAGGGTGCCCTGCGCCCCCGCCAAGATCGCGCGGTAGCTCTGGAAGAGGTCGATCACCGACGCCTGGTCGACGCCGTAGAGGAAGATGTTCGTCAGCAGGAAGTACATCAACAGGATCCCGACGGTCCAGAACAGCTTCGTCCGGAAGTGGACGTGGCCCTTCGGTTGCGCGACCGCCGGCAATCGCGACGTGATCGGCTTGAGGCCATAGAGCCGGGACTTCGGCCCCGCGTACGACAGGCCGAGGAAGAGAAGGCCCATGATCGCCGTGAGACCGACGGCGGTCAGCACGAACGAGAGGATGGTGGGGCGCGCCCAGACCCAGTCGACGGTGAGGATCGCGATGACGATGAGAGCGAGCGGAAGGGCCCAACGGTAGTTCCGTGGGATCTCCTCGTCCGCCATGAGCCCCGGTCGAGCCTTTCGGCGACTAATATAGTCTTCTTAGCAGGCGGCCGGCGGGTCCGTACAGGTCCGCACCCGACGGGCTCCGGGCGATCCTTACTTCGCTCGTTTCGGAGGGGCGGCCGCCGGCGGTGCCGCGGCACCCTCCGGCTCGAGGATCGTGACCTTCTCGCGCGCGTGCTTGGTCGCGTGGGCCACGCGCACCTTCCAGGTGGATTCGGCCGAGCCGCCGCCCAACAATCGGTCGACCCCGATCGCGGTCAGGTCGGCCACGAAGGTCTCGCCTTCCCGGGTGAGCGCCTTCGCCGCCTCGAGCATCGGGACCATGGCCTCGAGATCGCCGACGTTCACGCTGCTCGGGTTCGCGACGATCTCGGGAGGCCGCTTGAACCCGTGGCGCCCGAAATGATCGGGCGCGTAGATCAGCATGGACTTGAACTTGTACTTGTGAAGGCCCGCATTGCCGCGGCCCCCTTGCTTGCCCGCTCCCCGGCCCGCCTTGATCCCGCGCCCATGGGTACGAAGGCCCCGGAACTTTCGCGTACGGCTCGGCATCGTGATCTCCCTTCGCTCAGAGCATCTGGCGCACGAGCTCGTTGATGGCGCGGCCCCGGTATCCCAGCGCCCCGCCGAGGGAGAACGGTTTCTTCGTCGATCGCCACCCTCCCTTCGGGGCCCGAAGGCGGACGAGCGGCTTCAACCCGGCCACGCGGATCATCCCTTGGTTGAGGACCGTCTTGGAGAGCTCGCCGATGTCGGTCTCGGTGACGACCTCTTTCGCGTGCGGGTCATCGAGACGCGCCCCGTTCACCGCCTCGCCCCGCTCGGTCAAAAGGCGCCGCACGGTCTCGGGCTCGGCCTCCCCCCAGGTGACGTACCCCTGGACCCGGCTGAGCATGCCCTTGTACGGCTGGGCCTCCGGGAGGACCGTCGCGTGGTTCGCTCGGGTGAGATGAAGGAAGCGCAGCGTGTCCACGATCTCGTGCTGCGCATGGATCGTGCCGCGAACGCGAATGACCATCCACGCCATGGTTACCTCCGGCCCCCGGTCGGTGCCCCACCGGGCCTCCGGGCGCCGCCCGGCCCTCCGCGTCGGGCGCCCGGTCCACCCGGACC
>JBARHO010000042.1:0-6428 GCA_049799275.1 Thermoplasmata archaeon | reverse complement strand
GGCCCGGGGACCGCAACGAGCCCCGGAAATGAGGCCCGGTTGGCTCCGACGGGAGTCCAGCCGGGGCCCGCGTCATCGTCCGGTCCGGGGGCCCGAACCGTGTGGAAAGCCGGCCTCCCCGGGGATGACCCGTCGACCGCGATGGTCCCAGTTGGGAGCGATCCGGTTGCGGTAAGTGCCGATGGGGCGAACCATGACGTCTACGTGGCGAACGAGGATTCCCAAAATGTGAGCGTGATCAACGGAACGACGAACAAGTCGGTCGCGACGGTCGCCGTCGGGACCGCGCCGGTCGCCCTTGCGGTCGATGGGGTGAACCACAACGTCTACGTGGCGAACGAGGACTCCATGAACGTGAGCGTGATCAACGGGACGACGAACAAGGTGGTCGCAACGGTCCCTGTCGGGTACAGCCCGGTTGCCATGGCGGTCGATGCGAAGGACCAAGATGTCTACGTGGCGAACTTGGACTCCAACAACGTGAGCGTGATCAACGGGACGACGAACAAGGTGGTCGCGACGGTCCCCGTTGGGTCCGTCCCGGCGGCCTTGGTGGTCGATGGAACGAACCATGACGTCTACGTGGCGAACCGGGGCTCCAGCAACGTGAGCGTGATCGACGGTACGACGAACAAGGTGGTCGCGACGGTCCCCGTCGGGTCGAGCCCGGATGCCTTGGCGGTCGATGGAACGAACCACGACGTCTACGTGGCGAACCGGGGCTCCAGCAACGTGAGCGTGATCGATGGAACGACGAACCGTGTGGTCGGGACGGTCCCTGTTGGGTCCTTCCCGATCGACCTGGCTGTCGACCCGGCGAACCATGACATCTACGTCGCGAACGAGGTCTCCTTCAACGTGAGCGTGATCAACGGGACGACGAACGAGGTGGTCGCGGCGGTCCCCGTCGGGCATTATCCGTACGCCCTGGCGGTCCGTAGTTCGGATCACGACATCTACACGGCGAACGAAGGTTCGGACAACGTGAGCGTGATCGACTGGGCGGCCAACCAGCTCGTCCAGACGATCCCCGCGGGGGTCGATCCATGGGCCGTGGCGAGCGATGCGGCGAATGGCGACGTCTACGTGCCGAACGAAGGCTCTGACACCGTGAGCGTGATCAGCTCTCTGCCAGCGGTCTCTTCGCTCCGCTTTGTCGAGACCGGACTGCCGGGCGGGCATGAATGGAACGTGACCCTCATCCATGTCGGAAAGATCTCGACCACGACGAACCACATCCTGTTCTCGGTCCAGAACGGGACGTACTCGTATCGGATCGCGAAAGGGCATCCCGGAATGGGTTACCATACGACCTATAGCGGGACCGTGACGGTGAGCGGAGCGGCCGTGACGGTGAACGTAGGGTTCACGAAGACCTGAGCCCAGTACTTGGCCACGCACCGTCTGGACTGAGGGCCTGATCCATCCCGCTGCCGCTGGAGGATGGCGTCGAAGAGGGGGACACCGCGGACGTGGTGTGCATGGCACGCTTCTGGCAGGGCTGAGGTGATCGAAGCGGATGCCGCACGCGCCCAGCCCGCCCCACCGCGCCGGGGGGGGTTTGGAGGCGAGTGGAACGTGACCGTCTGGGGGTCCCAACGGCCCTCCCCATGGGACCTCCCTCCCGGAAGATGAGGCTGCCCGGTGCGGTGGATCTATTGTCGAGGGGGGTCGTTGCCATGCTTCCGGAGCAGCGGCCCACTTCGATCGCAACCACGGGGCGGCCGGCCGACCCGCGGTGGTACTAGTGAGCAGGACAGGGTTGATGTAGGACGAGTTCCGTGCATTTCGGCCATGGGAGCATCGACGCCCCCAATGACATGGACACCGAGCATCGATAGAGCGGACCGGATTGGCACGGCACCTGCCGCGCCGGAGGAGATCGCCGGGGCGTCCCGGATCAAGTGGGGAGCCCTCCTTGGGGTTCTCGGGCTCGCCCTGGCCATTGGCGGGGTACTGGTGGTCATCCTCGACGTCGGGCTCGGCGTCACGAACGTCACGGCGTCAGGTTACGTGACGCTGCTGCACACCATCCTTCTCGGCGTGATCCTCGTTGTTCTGGGCGTATTCCTAGCGCTCTTCTCGTTCCTCCTATACACCGCAGGGTTCGCGAGCCTGCGGAAGGCGGACCGTCGATTCCGCACGCCCATGGTCCTATGCGTGATCGGGCTGGTGGGTCTCGCCCTCATCGGCGGCTTCGTCAGCTTCTACGCCTCGGGGATCAATTCGGCCATCGCATGCCCCTCCTCGAACGCGACGTGTCAGAACAACGCGACCTCCCTAGGGCACGGCGAGGTCGCGCTCGGATACGGCGGTGGGCTCCTGGGGTTCATCGGACTCATCGGAGCCATCCTCGGCCTCTATCGGTTCGGCTCGCGCTACTCGAGCACGCTCGCCAAAGTGGGTGCCATCCTTTACATCGTCCCGGTCCTGAGCATCCTCGCGCCCATCCTGGTGTTCATCGCGGCGCACTCGGTCCAGAAGAAACTCCGGCACCCTGCCCCTGACGTCCCCGGTACCCCGCCGTCCTTCCCGGCCCCGCCTCCGCCCACGTAGCCTTGGGGTCGAGCGCGGGCTGACCCACGGGGCCCTCCTGCGATCCGGACCCATGGAAGACAGGGATGGAGGGGACGAAGGACAACGATCTACTGGTACCGGTGATCGCTCCGCCCCTGAGGGGGCCCTGCCTCCCGTGGGGCACGCTCCGTGAGAAAGGTCCTGCTGCGGTTGTGCATGACGCGGGACGGCTTCGCGGACCGGTAGACCCGGATCGTCCGCGAGTGCGAGACGCCCTACTGGACGAAGCTCGACGCAGAGCTGGGGAGGTCCCGCGCCGCCTCGGTCGATACAGTCTGGATGGGGCGGGGAACGTATGAGGAGTTCGCGCGCTACTGCCCCGGTGCACCGTTCGATCCCGACGGATCGAAGCTCGTCCAGGAGCTGGCTCGCTACCGGAGCGAGACACCGAAGATCCTCTTCTCCAGGTCCCGCTCGAAGGTCGATCGGAAGGGCCCTCGCGTCGTGGATGGGGACCTGACGCGCGCGATCGACCGTCTGATGCGCTTGCCGGGAAAGAACATGATCATACCCGGCGGGGTCCGGAAGCTCCCTATCTCAAGCCGCCGATCCAAAAGGGGAGCTTCTCTCGAAGATCGGGGCGGATCCTCAAGCGGCGTAGAGATCGGGTTGCCTTTGAGCGCGGTCCTATCGCCCGGAACGGCGCTCTGCCTCCGGAACATAGAAGAGTCCCGGTCCGTACTCCCCCCCGCACCGACCTGAGGCCGCCCATGGACGAGTACGATGTCGTGATCGTCGGAGCGCGCGTAGCGGGCGCAACGCTGTCGGCCTGCCTCGGGGATGCTGGTATCCGCACCCTCCTCGTGGACTCGGCCGGTTTCCCGAGCGGGACCCTATCGACCCACTTCTTCCGGGGCAGCGGCTTGGGCTCGGTTCTCGACCGCCTGGGTGTTCTGGAGGAGGTCCGTGCTCTCGGTCCTCCTCGATTGGTTCGAGAATACTGGTTCCAGGACGGACTGCCTGACTACGTCGTGAACCCTCCGCAAGCGCCCGGTGCGGTCGGCTTCAACCTCTCCGTGCGACGGGAGCCCCTGGACGACCTCCTCCTCCGCAGGGCGACCCGATCTCGCGCGGTGGAATTCTCGGAGCATACTCGGGCGATCAGCGTTGACCGGGAGGAGGGTCGGATCGTCGGAGTGCCCTTGCAGACCTCGACGGGCAGACGGAGGGTGCGATGCCAGCTCCTCGTCGGTGCGGACGGACGGCGATCCTTTGTGGCGGGGGGGGCACGCGGCGGAACAGGAGGCCGCTCCCGTCTTCCGGGCGATATACGACCGTTACGTCACCGGCTTCGTGGGGCCGACCGGAGAGCTGGACGGACCGGAGTTCTCCGTTAACGGCGACGAGATGGCCTACGTCTTTCCGAGCGACGCGGGAAGGTCCTGTGTCGCCCTGACACTGAACCTCGCCACCTTCCGATGGTTCCGAGAGGAGATCGAGTCGAGGTTCGCTACCTTACTGCAACGGCACCGGGGCATCTGGGAGCGATACCGCCAAGCGACCCCGGACGGCGGGATCCTCGGATGCGGCCCGCAGCCGAACTTTGTCCGCGTTCCGATCGGGGTGGGATGGGCGCTCGTGGGCGACGCGGGAATGCACCGGGATCCGTGGACCGGGCTTGGCATGGACAATGCCGGGGTGCACGCGACCTTTCTCGCCGACTCGATCGCCCGAGGGCTCAGCGACGGTGGGTCCCTGGCGAGTTCCCTGGAGGAGTTCCATCGCCGGCGGGACCAGCACGCATTGGAAGGCTACCGAGAGACCGTGAGACTCGCCCGAGATCTTCGACAACTGAGCGTGACACCGACCACCTGAAGGTCCGGGGACCCGGCGGTCACAAAGGTGAGGAGGGTCCTGGGGAAGGAACAAGGTGTGGTTGGGCGTGCCGGTGGACCCGCGGGCCCGGGGGCGGAAGCGCTGCAAAGTGTTTTGTTCGAGCCCGACGTGGCGACCTCCGACGAGCCATGGCAACGTACGCGTTCGCGGCCCCGATCCTCCCAGGGAAGGTCGATGAGTGGAAGGCCTTCGACAAACAGCTCGTGGGAGAAAAGCGAAGCGACTACGCTGCCTCTTGCCAGCGAGCCGGCCTCACTCGAGTGGCCGCTTTCCTCCAGAGGACGCCGAATGGCGATCTGGCCGTCATCGTCGTGGAGTCTCCGGGCGATCCCGCACAAGCCCTACGCAAGTTCCTTGAAGGGACCGAACCGTTCGACCGGTGGTTCGCGACACGCGTCGAAGCGATCTATGGGGTCTCCGCGACAACGATGGCCAAGATGCCGCCCAACGTTCAGGACCTGGACTGGCGTGCCTAAGGGCATCGGTCCCCGGTTCGGCGGGTCCGTTGCCGGCGGATCCCGATAGCGGCTCGAGACGCTCCCGATCGGATCGTTCCCGTGACCACCTACCGATAGGGCGATGGGTGTCTGCCCTAGGCGGAAACAGATGATACGTCGCTCGGGTCATAATGCCGATGGAGAATGAGCTCGATCCGTGAGGGGTGGGGCGAGGTTCTTCGATGATAGGACAGATCAGGCGGTCTATCGAACGCGCCTTCCGCAGGATTCTTCAGGCCCATTGACGTCCGAGGGTCCGGTGGACAGATATGGATGCGATACCGAAGAGATGGCCCGGTCCGCGCTATGAGGTATGGGCGAGGACCTTTTCCACACCCAGGCCGCGCGCGGCGAAGGGCCGCCGCGGCCTCAGGTAACTGTTCCGCGATGCGACGGGTGATCGTTCCTCGAACGCTCCCAGCCGGATACACTTTTTGAAGCGAGGGCTGAACCCGCCGCGTGAGCTATCTCACGATAGTCAGGACTCTGGGTTGAGCTGCCGTTCTGTCGCAGACACGGATCATTTTTGATGGCCCGGTTCAAGTAGTGGTTTGTGGACTATTATCATCCATGGAGCTGAGGGCGCGCCTCGAGAAGCTTGTGTCGGGAAACAGTGGGAGATGGATGCTGACGGCCGGGATCACCGCGGGTGTCGCGTTGGCCATCGGACTCTACGCGGTCCACGGCGGTCGCGGGTTCGGCGGGTTCAATCCGGGCCAGTTCGCCAGCAACTTGGCGGTCACGGTCCACAAGTCGGTCGTCGGCGACTAGGCCGGACCTAGTCGGACCGATCCGTCCGTCACTTCGATCGCACGGGCGAGGACCGAGCGGATCGCCGCCCGGGTCCAAGCGATCCCTCGGGCCAACCCTTTCATCGATCCTCTTTCCGCTGACCTGGACGCCCTGACGGTCAGGAGGAACGATGTTCGCGCGTAGGGCTATCGACCCACGCCCGGATCGCCCCGTCCTCACCCCGGTCGGCCCCCCATTTCGGTCCCTAGGTCCCACGGGACTGTATCCGGGTCCGGTCGCGACCCTAGTGCCAACGCTGCTCCTCTCGGCTCCCCTCATGAAGAGCGCGGTGGGCTATTCGGCCCGCCCGGTCCAGTACGTGATCCCCATTGGAACGAGCTCGCCAGAACAAGACTATACGCCGGGAGGAATAAAGGGGGCAAATGGAAACCTCCGCCGATCGCAGCAGGGATATCCGCGTGGCCGGCCTATGCGGAAGTCTCCGACCGGACAGTACGACCCGCCTCGCGCTGAGGGTCGCGCTCCGCGGGGCCGAGTCGAACGGCTCGGAGACCCGCCTGCTCGACCTCGCTGCCTACGATCTCCCTTTGTGTCGCGGGAAGGATCAGGAGGTCCATTACCCGGAGAACGTTCATCGGTTCCGGGTGGACGTGCGTTGGGGCGACGCGATCATCCTGGGGACCCCGGAATACCATGGGAGCTTCAGCGGTGTGCTCAAGAACGCGCTCGACCTCTTGGGGTTCGAAGAGTTCGAAGGCAAGATGG